>JAAFJT010000016.1 GCA_013298955.1 Chitinophagales bacterium | reverse complement strand
CTTTAAATGAGGTGCAATCGACTCAAACGTTAGACTTGATTCGAGTTTTAAAACCCGATTTAATCCTCTCCGTTCGGTACGGGAAAATTTTCAAAGAGGCTTTTATTAAAATCCCAACACACGGCATTCTGAACCTGCATTCTGGTAAATTGCCTCAATATCGGGGCGTTTTAGCAACTTTTCGGGCATTGATGAACGGAGATGATTTGTTACAAACGACTTTGCATTATATCAAAGATGGTCAAATTGATAATGGAGGCATTATTGGGTTTTCCAATTTGCCTGTTCAAAAAGATAAATCGCTCTTTTGGCATATTCTGAATTTATATCCTGTCAGTATTGCGCTTGTGGTGGCAACGATTCAACAAATTCAAAAAAAACAAAAACCAGTCATTTTCGCTCAAAAAGAGGCAGATGCCCAATATTTTACCTTTCCCAATCAAGCAGAAATGGATATTTTTCATCAAAAAGGGTATCGTTTGATGGATGTGGATGATTATAAAACATTCATTCAGCAATACTTGTGATATTGGCATTGGATTTGTGGCGATTTTATCGATAAAATATCGATACGTTATAGATATTTTAAAACAAAATTATTATCTATCCATCATGCAAAAATTAACCTTCCATTTTCAAAATGGTCAACGAATCATTCAACAAATTGGTCTAATTGATGAATTTAAAGGCAAATGGACTCTACAAATGCAAAATTTGTCGGCAGAACATTTAAAGCATATTCAAATCGCAGCATCAAACGACAATGCAGTTGCCTCTATGCAGCTCGAAAATGTAGTGAATGCAGGCAGTGAACGTTTAGATGCGTACCAAAATGCGTTGAATATTGTTTTAAATCCAACAACGCTTTTCACACATCAAACGATTGAATATCTGTATGTTGAATTAGAACCACAAAATACAAATGTTGATTTTAAAAAATATAGAAATATCGTTCCTAAATTAGTGCTTGCCATTGAAGAACAGTTGATTTCGTTTCGCGCAACGCCTACACAAGATGTTTTAGGACAACTGAGACAGCAGATTCAAAAAACAACGGTTTTATTAGAACGAAAATCAATACATCCACTCATTGCGACGGCTGATTTTATGTACGAATGGGCGGCACTGGCTCCTTTTGAAACCCGCAATTTGCAATTATCGCGTTTGATAGCGATGCTGTTATTAAAATATTCCAATTATAATTTTATTGACTATTTATCACTGGAAACCATTTTGTTGGCTCGTAAAGCAGCCTATCAAGCATCATTAGCGAAAGCGTTGCATAGCAGAAATCAAGTAAAAGAAGATATTTCAGATTGGATTATTTTTTTATTAGACTGTATTTTATTATCAATCAATCATTTAGAACAACAATTGGGTTCATTGAAGTTAGAATCCATCCGACAAAATCAACCCGTTCAAAATCAGCAGGAAGCATCAAAACCTGTGAATGCTAAAAATAAAATGGTTGACACACCCAAATCAGTTGTTACGAAACGAGTTCATAATAATCAAAATCAAATCAGCACGGGTAATTTATTTGATGTAAATCCGCAATCCGCTATGGATATTTCCAAAGAACCTGTAAAAGTGGTTCCGAAAATAGAAAAAACGCCTAAATCGAATGCGGCTGTAAAAATAGAAGAACCGCTTAAAACGAGTGATGTTTATTTATCATCACGCCAAAAAAAATTAAAAAAGTTTATTTCGGAAAAACAACCTGTTCGATTGAATGATTTGAAAACGGCTTTTCCAGAAATCAATCAACATATTATGCGTAAAGATTTGCAATACATGCACCGTATGAATGAAATTCAAAAAATAGGTGATTATAAAAACACGGTTTATACTGTTGAACATTGATATTAGGTTGGGTACAATACAATTGGAACTCAGATGACGCGGATTGGGCTGATTTTCGCGGATTTTTTAGTTTTATAAAATAAAAAATCCGCGAAAATCAGCCTTATCTGCGTCATCCGCGTTCCAATTACACCCGATTAGCGCAGCAAACTTGTTAAAACATTTTGAATTAAATTTTCAATGGTTTTTGCTGGATTCTTGCTAAATTCGCCTGTGGCGCGATTCGCTAAAATGGCATTGATTGCAATCGCTTTATGTCCCAAAAGGCGCGAAAGTCCATATAAAGCGGCGGTTTCCATCTCCAAATTGGTCAATTTGCGTTTTTTATACTTAAATTCGGTCAACATTTTAAGGTATTTGGGTTCTGATAATTTGCCTCTCAACACGCGACCTTGCGGCGCGTAAAATCCGGGACAACTGACCGTGATTCCTTTTAAAACATTTTCTGTTGAAAACTGCTTCACCAAACCCGCATCTGCATCAAAACAATACGGCATCATCAACAATTCATTACAATTTTTTTCTAAATAATCGGCTAATGCTTCCCCAAAAACCAATTCGGCACCACTTGGGTCTGCATCATAAAAGTGCATCAAATTATCCGTTCCGATACCCGTTTCAGATAATAACAAACTATCTACGGGGATTTCGGGCTGAATCGCGCCTGAAGTACCCACTCGAATCAAAGTCAAAGAAGACAATTTATCTTTTTTAACCCGATTTTTCAAATCAATATTGACCAACGCATCCAATTCGTTCAACACAATATCCATATTGTCTGTACCAATTCCGGTCGAAATCACTGTCAAACGCCGATTGCCTATTGTGCCTGTATGCGTCAAAAATTCTCTTTTTTGAACCCGATACTCGATTTTATCAAAGTGTTTTGTAATTTCGCCCACTCTTTCAGGGTCGCCGACCGTTAAAATCGTATCAGCGATTTGTTCGGGATGCAGGTGCAGGTGGTAAACACTACCATCTGGATTTAAAATCAATTCAGATTCAGTAAACATTCATTTATTTTTTGATTTATGAAAAAAATATATCATCTTAGCAGTTGTACTACTTGTAAACGCATTATCAAACAAGTGAATACGCATAATGAATTTACATTGCACGACATCAAAGCAGAACCGTTAACGGCGGCGCAATTGGAAGCAATGCACCAAGTAACAGGTAGTTATGAAAGTTTGTTCAGTCGAAAGTCCATGAAATATCGGGCGATGGGTTTGCACGAGCAAAAATTATCTGAAAATGATTATCAACGATTGATTTTGGAAGAATATACGTTTTTAAAACGCCCTGTAATTGTGGTTGAGGAGGAAATTTTTGTTGGAAATGATGCGAAAACGATTGAAGCGGCGAAAAAAGCGAATGACCTTGCGTAATTAGAGACAATTGGAACACGGATGACGCAGATTGGGCGGATTTTCACGGATTTTTTTTATTTTGGGATTTTTTAAAAATCTAATTTTTAAAAAACCTAAAATCCGCGAAAATCCGCCCAATCTGCGTCATCCGCGTTCCAATTGTATCCCAAGGTTATACATGTTGTGTAATAATTGATTTAGAATCCAGATTGCTTAGAACCCATTCAATAATTTATTATTTTTTTAAATCAACTATATTCCTTTGTCTGTCAATAAAAATGCCTTAATTCGGTATAAAACCATTGATGCGTGTTTGCAAAACCGCTTTCGCAAATGGACGTTAGAACAGTTGGTCGAAAAATGTTCAGAAGCCTTGTACGAGTATGAAGGCATTCGCAAAGGCGTAAGTCAGCGCACCGTTCAAATGGATATTCAAATGATGCGGTCTGAAAAATTGGGGTATAATGCGCCGATTATTGTTTTGGATAAAAAATATTATACCTACGAAGATGCCAAATACAGTATCACGAAAATCCCTTTGACGCATCAAGATTTAAGTGTTTTATCGGAAGTTGTGAAAATTTTGCAACAATTTAAAGGTTTTAACCACTTTCAAGCGGTCGAAAGTATGGTTGGGCGGTTGCAACATCAGATTCATACCGTCAAAAATAAACAAGCGGATGTCATTCATTTTGAAACCAATGAATATGTCGTTGGATTGAAATATTTGGATGTTTTGTATCAAGCGATTCTGGAACAAAAAACATTATCGATTGATTATCAATCTTTTAAAGCGTCCGAACCTAAAAAAATTATTTTTTATCCGCATATGTTGAAAGAATATCGCAATCGTTGGTTTTTGTTGGGTTTGCTTGGAGATTACCATTTGCCCAATTTAATTGCGTTAGACCGTATCAAAAACATTGAAATTGCAACGCATCCCTTTCGGTATGATGCGCAATTGTCGGATACGTATTTTGAAAATATGATTGGCGTTTCCAAAAGTTATTGGCAGGTTCCGCAGCCTATTGCGTTTTGGGTCAATGCCGAACACGCGCCTTATGTGCAAACAAAACCGTTGCATAAAACACAAGTGGTCAAACACGATTTGGGAGCCGCAGGTTGTATTTTTACGATTGAGGTGATTGTGAATTACGAATTGGAGCGAGAATTTTTGGGATTTGGAGAAGCAATCCATGTGATTACGCCCACAAGCCTTCGAGAACGCATCTTGAAACGACTTCAATATGCCGTTGAGAATTATAATTTCGATTTCGAGTTTTGAGCGTAAATGCGAGCGAATTGGAACGCGGATGACACAGATTGGGCTAAGTTTCGCGGATTTTTTGTTTTATAAAAAAAAATCCGCGAAACTTAGCCCAATCTGCGTCATCCGCGTTCCAATTTATACTACTTTTTGTTTTTTTTAAAAGAACCAATTTTAGGAATGATGTGAATCAAAAAACGCTGATTTGCAGGCGGTACATCGGGTTGAATGCGCGGCAAACCGCCTTCTCCACTGCCCGCAACCACTAATTCACAATTTTTCAA
Organism: Chitinophagales bacterium; assembly: GCA_013298955.1. Lineage (GTDB taxonomy): Bacteria > Bacteroidota > Bacteroidia > Chitinophagales > Saprospiraceae > JAAFJT01. The sequence continues at coordinate 57,142 of JAAFJT010000016.1, read as the reverse complement.
TTGTTCCATATCAATCGAATTACTTTTCCAAAAATGCAACAGCGCACGAGCGCGTTCATGACTGAGGGGGAAATTACGCGCCGAACCATCCCGAGATGCTTGCCCTTCAATAATCACTAAAAATTTGACTTCTAAGGCTTTTTCTTTTTGAGATTGCAAAATCAAATTGCGAATGCGCTCTCCTGCTTTGCGCAAACTATCCCTTGTATTATCCGAAAGTTGATGTATATCGTATTGACCTGATGCAAATTGCACATTGATACTTAAAACATGTTTTTGATAAACCGAATCGTAGGCAAAGTAATGTCGAGTGGTATCAATGTTATTGACCGCATGTTCGATGCGCCGAATTTGACGCAATTGTTCGGCATCTGCTTTATATTTGGCTTGTTCGTTTTTCAAAATGACAAAGGTTAAAACGTATAAAACCAACATAATGTAAAATAAATTATTCATTAAGTCGGCATATCCAGGCCAAAAAAAGTTCGTTTTTTGATGATTTGCCATAATTTAAGATGATAAATAGTTGAATAAGTCGTAAAAAACGTTTGGAGGGTTTTAAAACCCTCCAAACGTTGTACTGCTATATGCGGTTATGCCGAAAATCGATTTTTAATTTCGACGGATTTTTTTTTCAAATCATCCCAAAAAGTAGCTGGAATCTCTATTTTTTTCTCATTTTGCTCATTCGCCAATCGAATCAAGGTGCCAAAATTGGCATTCAAATCATGACTTAATCTCCGATTTTGCTCATCCGAAATTTTGCGCAAAGCCTCCACATTGTCATTCATTGTTTTAGAAAAATGGGTCAAAACGGCTCTATTTTCCGTTACCCAACTGTTCATTTTTTGTTGTTCGGTATCGGCAAGGGTGCGCATCGCTGCCATTTGCACTTTCGTAAACGATTGTAATCCGTCAAAACTTTGTTGCAACGTTTTTTCTACCGTATCAACACCCCGCAATAAAAGGACGCGCCTATCTTCCAATTCGGCAAAATGCTCCATTAAAAAATGGGTTAATTTTTCATTTTTATCTAAATTCGTTGAAATTTTATTCGCAACAGCCCCTATTTGTTGGGTTCGACCCAATAATTCATTGACTTGTGTGTTCAATTGCGCAGACATCGCAACGAAATCATTCAATTGATTCAAATATTGATTAAACTTATCCAAAGAACCCACTGAACCGCGCAATTCTGCAAAAACTTGGGCATTGACCGTTGCTAAAGTGTTCAAATCCATTGAACTAAGTTGTTTCAAAGTACTATCTTGTGCTATGAGTGCGTCATAATTACGCCCCATTAATTTGCTCAATTCTCCGATGTTTTGCGTAAATTGTTGGTTAAACTGTCCCAAATTGAGTTGTAACGAATGCAAACTGGAATTAATATTTTGATTCAAAACAGGTAATAATTCGGTTTGAATAAACGTATAAAACCCATTTTTTCGACTTTCAACCAAAGTTTTCGCCCCTTTATAATGTACCGTCGAATTTTGAACGGTGAGCCAAAGTCCAAAAGCACTTGCCGTCATCGACGCGACAACGCCTAACAAAATTTTAATAATTCCATCCGACAAATTCGCACTCGTATCGCCTTGTGTGGTCATCAAACTCGGCAGAAAAAAGAGTACGCCCACCACTACGCCCAACATCGTTCCCAATAAACCCAAATATAACGGGGTTGGCAATGAAATATTAATATCATTGTCTTCCGCGTCCAAATGCCTTTCCACCACATCTTTCACTAAGTGAAAATCAGCAGCACTGCCCTTATTTTTAAGGAGATACGTATTTAAAGATTTTAATATTTTATCAAAATGAACATTGAAATGATCATTGGCTCGGATTAAAGATACCGAAACCGTTTCGCCCGTATTCAGTTGATATTGGGTTAAATCGCGTAAAATTTCGCTCGGTTTTTTAGCTTTTAAATCGGTTGCAGAAAGATTGGTATCTTGCAATTCCAATTTAGATTCTTCTGGAATAATGTCTTTATAACCATCGATTTTGCGGCGCGTTTCGTCGGATGCTTGCAATTGTTTCCAAACGATGCCGAAAACAATCCCTAATTCAATTAACAAAAGTAGGATTAGGGTAATATGCTCTTGTTTGAACAAAGTATTCATAATCAATTTAATATAAAATGTAATTTATCGCAATTCGTATCAAAAATTCTTTTGCGCAATTTTACGATATTTAATTGGTGTTGCCAAAAAAAAGAATGGGCTGAATTAGGATTTATAGGATTATTAAGATTTTTACTTAATAATCCTGCAAATCCTAATTCAACCCATTTATCACAATTTTACAAATTGCATTGGGCTACTCTTTAACACAACGCCCGGTATCATGATATAATACACGCCACTTGGTAAACGACTGACATCAAAATGCAGTTCATTCATCCCTAATTGAACCGTTTGCTCCTCTGTTTGAACCAAACTGCCCCGTGCATCATAAAATTGAAACGGAATCGGCTCATTCACTTTGGAAGTCAGTTGCATATTAATCATCTCATCCGTCGGAACAGGGTAAATCGACTGCACCACCACAGGCAATTGTTGTTGCGTATTGATGACATAAGCACTACCACTGCCCCCACTGGTAGAAGGATTCACTTTTAAATTGAAAATAGCGTAATTATTACAAGAACCACTGGTCCAAACTTTGACATAATATTTCGTTCCAACGGTCAATCCTGCAATGTTAATGTCGCCCTGATCTTTATTGCCAAAGGCTAAATTATTAGCAAAGGGTACTACTGCGCCATTACATCCCCCATCATATAAACTGAATGTCAACCGTTTATCAGGGTCACAGTATCCCTTACGCCAGTAGAAACTATTGTAAGAGAGTTTCATGGTACTGGCGGTGGCTGTAAATTTAAACCAAATATCATCCGTAGGTGCGCCCGCAAGATTATTGTTACACATTAAACCATTGGTATTGCTATTCGTCACCAGAGTTGGGTCAGTTGTTGAACCACCTGTTGTCACCGTAATATTCCACGGATAGAGTTCTTCTGCATAAGTACAAATATTGTTTAAACTACCCCGCAAAAGCTGTATATCAAATTCGCCTGTTGCATTGTTACTATTGCCTGTTGTCCAGACTCTTACATAATAGGTTTCATTTAAATTCAAATAATTGGTAGCTGTATTCCCGCCTACAAAAACTTCATTTTCCTTATCAAGACAAATTTGATTATCGTAAAAAATCGAAGTCAATCCACCACACGCTCCTTTATAAACTTCCATACCCACACCACTACAGCTGCCTAATGTAGATAATATATTACTAAAACGAAACACTTGGGAATGGGCTAATGCTGAAAATTTAAACCAAACATCTTTTTGATTGGTATTGGAAGTACTTGCGGTTGCGCCTGTTGTAATGGCACGAGCAGAAAGACCCGGATAAATATACAAAAAGTTATTTACAGCAGCTATCAAATTACTGCCTGTACAATTGTCATTCGCTACACTGCCTCCACCACAGCTTTGACCAATGGTCTTAGTTACTGCTTGCGAACATCCGACAGCATCCGTTACGGTCACAGAATAAATACCTGCTGGCACATTGTTGAGGTGTTGCGATGTTGCACCAGTTGACCACATAAAAGTATAAGGTTTGATACCATCTTCCGCCCCCAAAGTAATCGACCCAACGCTTTGATTACAAGAATCATTTTTTACGGTTGCAGTCAGCGTAATAGCACTCCCACCTGTAACCGTAACCGTTTTGGTACCTGCGCAATTATTGGCAGCCGTGACCGTAACCGTATAAGTCCCTGCGGTTAGATTGGATAGATTCGCCGTTGATTTTCCATTCGACCATGAATACGTATAAGGGGCTGTACCGCCCGAAACACTGGTCAAAACAGAGCCATTACTATAACCACATAAAGCATTATTTACAATTGTATTGACCACTAAACCACCACTTTGTATCAAATTAACAATGGTATCCGCAGAACAACCTGCCCCGTCTATCACATGCACCGTATAAGCACCCGCCGCCAAATTTGTTAAATTGGCGGTCGTGGCACTGTTCGACCAGAAATAATTATAAGAAGGTGTGCCGCCCAAAACCGTTAAATTGATACTACCATTGCTTTGTCCACAACTGGGTTGTGTTACAGTCGGCGTTAAGGATAAGGCTGATGAACTGGTAACAGTTGCGGTTTTAGTGATTTGACAATTATTTGCGTCTTTTATGGTAACGGTATAACTACCCGCAGCGACATTGTTTAGACTAATCGTCGTTGCGCCATTCGACCAAAGGTACGTATAAGGTGATAAACCGCCTGTTACAGACAAAATCACAGAGCCATTAGCATTTCCACAACTCGCAGAAATCGAATTTGCCGTAGCTGTCATATTAGAACCTGCGGAAATGGTTGCAGTTTTCACCAATTGGCAGCCATTCGACGTAATTGTAACCGAATAAGTACCAACCGCTAAGTTGTTCACACTGGCAGTCGTTGCATTATTCGCATTGGCAGACCATATATACGTGTAAGTCGTCCCACCACTGACATTGCTTAACGCAATGCTGCCATTGGTTTGACCACAACTCGCATTCGTCGGCGTAATCGTTGCCGTCAAATTAGAATTGGCGGAGGAAATCGTTGCCGTTTTGACTAATTGGCAACCATTCGACGCAATCGTCACCGAATAATCGCCCACTGCTAAATTGCTCACGCTGGCAGTCGTTGCATTATTCGCATTGGCAGACCATAAATATGTGTAAGTCGTCCCGCCACTCACATTTGTTAAAGCGATACTGCCATTGGTTTGACCACAACTCGCATTCGTCGGCGTAATCGTTGCCGTTAAATTAGAATTGGCGGAGGAAATCGTTGCCGTTTTGACTAATTGACACCCATTCGACGCAATCGTCACCGAATAATCGCCCACTGCTAAATTGCTCACACTGGATGTCGTTGCATTATTCGCATTGGCAGACCATCCATAGGTATAAGTCGTTCCGCCACTCACATTTGTTAAAGCGATACTGCCATTGGTTTGACCACAACTCGCATTGGTGGGTGTAATCGTTGCCGCAAGATTGGAACCAGATGTAATGTTTAGATTCGTTACTGTTTTCGTACAACCTTTACTATCAGTGACGGTAAGGCTGTAAATACCTGCGGATAGGTTTGTCAAATCTGCGGTTGTGGCACCATTCGACCAATTGTAGCTATATGGGGGAGTTCCTCCTGTAACTGCCGAATTAATGCTTCCCGTATTTTGCCCACAAGTTGCATTTGTAACCACATTGGCAGCAGCCGTAAGGAGTATTGGTTGCGAAAGATTATGGGTCATAGATGTACTACAAGAAAGCACATCGCGTACTGTAACCGTATAAACACCAACACTTAAATTAGACAAATTTTGAGTCGTAGCCCCATTCGCCCAACTATAAGTGTACGGAGCTGTACCACCCGAAACAGCCAAATTGATACTTCCATTGGTCAAACCATTACAAGTAATATCTGTTTTCGTAGGTGTTATCACAAGGGCAGCAGGTTCTGTAACCACTGCACTCCCTGATTTGGTACAGCCTTGCGCTCCTGTAACAGTGTATTGATACGTACCTGCTGTTAGGTTGTTTAATGGATTGGTAATGTTGCTATTGCGACTCCAAGCAAAACGATATGGAGCAATATCTCCTGTTACACCCAATAAAATATTGCCATTAGAACCTCCATTACAAGTGACCGCCACTGGGCTGGATGTAACGACTAATGGATTGAAAACGGTCATAACCACTGGTTTGGGCGGACCATAGCAACCATTTATTTTTTTATAAACAAAAATTTTTGCTTTTTTATATGCTTCATTGGAATAAGAAGAAATGGGTAAGGCTGCAAAATAATCCCAAGTAAAACTACTACCCGTTGCTAATAAACTAATGAGATTGCCATTCCCATCATAAGAAGGACCCGTTCTACTGGTATGCCATTCTAAAATCGTATCGCCTGCTACGGGATCGACTCTTGCTGTATTGAGATTGCACGAACTACTGACAGGAGGTAAACGCAAAGTGTCCGTTAACACACCATTTTCATCAATCGCTCTACCAGATACAAGGCTGTCTGGCGAATGCGGGGTTGTATTAGGTGGCATAGATAATGAAATAAGAATACGTTGTACTGGACTATAACAACCTGCTGCGGTTTTTTCAAAAACATGTATCGTACCATTTCCATTAGCTAAATAGGGTGTCCCTGTAAAAACGGGTAACCCTGTCGGAACAGCAGTGGAGAACCATTCTAAGATTCCCCCGCGTGTAGGCGCGGCATGCACTAAGGCATTCCCACAACCTGCAATTAAAATAGTACCACTGGCATCAAACGTTCCTGAAACAATCGGTTTACTGGGCGGCTGAAGTGTAACGGCTAAGGCTGCGGAAGTCGTATTACAAGAGTCTTTTGTCACAACAACATTATAAGTACCTTCTTCATACACAAACAAAAAAGGAGCTGTACCTGTTGGTATCGGAACACCATTTCTTTTCCACTGATACGTAATGCCAACCGTACTGGATGTAACATTGGCTTCCAAAACGATAGGAGCTTGCTGACATAAAGGCGAACCATTATTCTGCACCTGTACCGATACAGTTGGGGGAACACATTGCGCTGTGATGTTAAAACAACAGCAGAGCCATAGACATCCAGCCAGTAAATACGTTTTGTTCATAGTTTTCTTCATGAAAATTAAAGTTTTGGACATAAAATCGTATAAACAACCTTTCGATGGTGGTTCAAACCTCGAAAAATTGTTTTATGGTGAATAAAACATATTGAAAATTGTTTTAAGACAAGGACTATCCTAATTCAAGGCGAGCGTCTCCGATACATCTCACATGAACGACAACAGTACAAGATAGAATCGGTTGAATGCGTCAGTTTAACCTATAAACTTACATGTGATTTGTAATACATATCACATTTACGGTGTAAAGTTGGTGTTATTTGGATATTTCTCAAATACCGCAATGTTGGTATTTTGGATATAAATATGTTTTATTTAAAAAATAACAAATATCTTTCTTTTTTAAATACTATCTAATTGTTCAATCAGGTTGTCCATTTGCCAAGCCTTGTTTAATTGAAAATCTCCACTGGCAGTTCGTTGAAGGCTACTCAGATATGCACCCGAACCGCAGGCTTTTCCAAAATCATATGCTAAGGAACGAATATAAGTTCCTTTGGAGCAGATTACTTCAAAAGATAAGGTGTTTTCTGCAACGAATTGAATTTCAAAATGGTCAATTCGGACGCGTCTTGGTTCTACTTGCACGGCGATACCCAATCTGGCACTTTCGTACAAAGGTCTGCCACCGACTTTGATGGCGGAAAAAACAGGCGGATATTGGCTAATTTCACCTAAAAAACGCTGTTTTGCGGCTTGAAACACCGTTTCGTTCAAATGTTCAACAGGAAATGTTTGGTCAATTTCGGTTTCCATGTCATAAGAAGGTCGAGTTGCACCTAATACAAGGGTTCCAGCATAGCCTTTGGTCGTATCCATAAAACCATCAATTTGTTTGGTCATTTTGCCCACACAAACAATCAACAAACCTGTCGCTAAGGGGTCAAGCGTACCTGCATGACCGACTTTTAGGTTTTTATCACCCGTCTTTTTTTTGAGGATATAACGCAATTTATTGACCACATCAAAAGAAGTCCAACGCAACGGTTTATCAATTAAAAATACACCGCCTTCCGTTTTGAGCTGTTGGATCGTTTGCGCGGTAATGCTGGAAATTAGATTTTTTAAACTCATTTTTTTATGAATACGATACAATTGGAACGCGGATGACACAGATTCGGCGGATTAGCGCGGATTTTTCTAAATTTTGATTAATTTTAGAAAAAAATTCTTAAAAATCCGCGCTGCTCCGCCTAATCCGTGTCATCCGCGTTCCAATTGTACCCAATGATTGATTGAAAAACGGTGCGAATTTCACCTTTTTTTAGCATAAAAAATGCTGGAAATTAGATTTTTTAAACTCATTTTTTTATGAATACGATACAATTGGAACGCGGATGACACAGATTCGGCGGATTAGCGCGGATTTTTCTAAATTTTGATTAATTTTAGAAAAAAATTCAATGCTGGAAATTAGATTTTTTAAACTCATTTTTTTATGAATACGATACAATTGGAACGCGGATGACACAGATTCGGCGGATTAGCGCGGATTTTTCTAAATTTTGATTAATTTTAGAAAAAAATTCTTAAAAATCCGCGCTGCTCCGCCTAATCCGTGTCATCCGCGTTCCAATTGTACCCAATGATTGATTGAAAAACGGTGCGAATTTCACCTTTTTTTAGCATAAAAGAAGTATCAATACTATTTTTTTAGTTGGATTTTCATTGAATTAAAATAATCTAAAATTTTACGTTCAAAAAAACAAACCAATCTCCCTAAGATTTGTTAAAATTGCGCCGTATTTCTGAAAAAAAACGAAAAACGGGACACGAACCATGAAGTTAAAACGGGTTATCCTTTGGTTTCGACAAGATTTGAGGCTGCATGATAATGAAGCTCTGTTGGAAGCCATCAAGAATAGTGATGAAATCATACCAATTTATATCTTTGATGAACGCGTTTTTCAAAGTAAAACGACCTTTGGTTTTGCAAAAACAGGTAAGTTTAGAGCGCAATTCATCCTTGAAAGTGTTGCCGATTTGAGGCAATCGTTGCGAAAAGCAGGTTCTGAACTCTATGTGCGGATGGGCAAACCCGAAGATATTTTGTTTAAATTGGCAAAAGAGGCGCGCACCACTTATGTCTATTGCAATCGAGAAAGAACGGCAGAAGAACTCTTTGTTCAAGATCGTTTGGAACAAAATTTATGGTCTATTGGGCAAGAATTGAGATATACCAGAGGTAAAATGTTATATTATACCGCCGATTTGCCTTTTCCTGTCACGCATACCCCTGATATTTTCACTCAATTTCGCAAAGAAACGGAGCGTGTAACACCCATTCGACAACCGTTATCAGCTCCAACAAGCATTGTACCCTTGACTTTACGCTTAGAAGCAGGTGAAATACCCACTTTAACGGCTTTTGGGCATGCTGATTTTGAAGCCGATACGCGTTCCATGCCTGCTTTCAAAGGGGGCGAAACGGAAGGGCTAAAGCGGTTGCATTATTATTTTTGGGAAAGCAATTTGGTTAAATCGTATGAAGAAACACGCAATGGGTTGATTGGAAACGATTATTCGTCTAAATTTTCGGCTTGGTTGGCGCAAGGCTGCATTTCTCCGAAAACGATTTATTGGGAATTAAAACGATATGAATCGGAACGCGGCGAAAACAAATCCACCTATTGGCTTTTTTTTGAACTCCTATGGCGGGATTTTTTCCGTTTGATGGGTAAAAAGTTTGAAAATAAAATATTTCAAAAAGGCGGCACACTCGGCAAACCGGATAAACGGTGGACGAATGATGAACGCATTTTGCAACTTTGGATGGAAGGCAAAACAGGCATTCCTTTCATTGATGCGAATATGCGCGAATTGGCAGCGACTGGGTTTATGTCGAATCGGGGGCGACAAAATGTAGCCAGTTTTTTAATCAAAGATTTGCATGTCAATTGGGTCATGGGCGCGGAGTGGTTTGAATCCATGTTATTGGATTATGACCCCTGTAGCAATTATGGCAATTGGAATTATATCGCAGGTGTAGGCAATGACCCGCGCGAAAATCGTTATTTTAACATTCTAAATCAAGCACTTAGATATGATTCAAAAGGCGAATATGTTAAATTATGGCTACCTGAATTAAAAAATATTCCAATCGAAAAAATCCATCGGTTGGATACATTGACGGCAGAAGAATTAAAATTAGCGGAAGTGAAAATGGGGGTTCATTATCCCAAAACGATGGTTGGTACTGCAAAATGGGTTTAATTTAGGGAAAAGAAAAACGTTTAGAGGGCGCAAAAAATAAAAGAACCTATCCCCAAAACCTTTATACAATAAATTACATTTAGGACAAATTTGTTTTAGTTCGTAACATGCGTTTAATTACAACTTTTTTTGATTTAAATAACATCGCTTTTACACTCTTTAATTATCCAATGAGTTGGTTGGAACTCACAGGTACGGTCACCGGTTTGTTAGCCGTTTGGTTGAGTGCGCGAGAACATATTATCAATTGGGCGATTGGTTTAATCAATATCATTTGTTTTTATGTAATTTTTTATCGTTCTGCCTTGTATTCCGATATGTTTTTGCAAATCTTTTTTTTCGGGACGGGTGTTTATGGTTGGTACGAATGGTCGCGGCGCAATACACAGGATTTGCCCAAAATCAAAATTGATTTATTAAAACCAAAACAAAGATTTTTAATGATACTATTTATTATTATCAATACCATTGTTTTAGGTCATATTATCAGTAAATTAAATAGTTGGTATCCCCACTATTTTCCACAACCTGCTGCTTTTCCAATAGCCGATACAGCGATTATGGTGATGAGTATGGTGGCAAATGTTTTAATGGCGCGTAAGAAAATGGAAGCATGGTATCTTTGGGTAGCGGTCGATATCCTTGCACCGATGCTTTATTTTCAAAAAAAACTCTATTTTTTATCAATAGAATACGTCATTTTTGGCATCATTGCCGCCTATGGTCTGGTCACATGGCAGCGCATCTATAAACAACAACAAATGAGTTTGTAATCATTATGCAAAATTCAATTATTCATCAGATTCCCAAAATTCGTTTTGCGGATAGTGGGCAATTTTTCCTTATTGCGGGTCCTTGTGCGATTGAAAGCGAATCGATTGCGATGGAAATTGCCGAAAAAGTTTCTAAAATTTGTGAAAAATTACAAATTCCTTATATTTTTAAAGGTTCTTATCGAAAAGCGAATCGCAGCCGTTTGGATTCTTTCACAGGGATTGGCGACGAAAAAGCATTGAATATTTTAAAAAAAGTCGGTGAGAAATATCATTTGCCCACAACAACGGATATTCACACCGATGAAGAAGCGGCTATTGCCGCACCATATGTTGATATTTTGCAAATTCCTGCGTTTTTATGTCGTCAAACCAATTTGTTAGTAGCGGCGGCGCAAACGGGCAAAATCGTCAGTATCAAAAAAGGGCAATTTGCCAGTCCTGAAACGATGCAACATGCTTTGCAAAAAGTGGTGGATTCGGGCAATTCAAAAGTGATGTTAATTGAGCGCGGCAATACGTTTGGGTATCAAGATTTGGTGGTTGATTTTAGGAATATTCCTGAAATGCAGCAATTGGGGGCTGCGGTGGTGATGGATTGTACGCATTCCTTGCAACAACCCAATGCTAAAACAGGTGTTACAGGCGGCAAACCTGCTTTGATTGAAACGATTGCAAAAGCGGCAATTGCAGTGGGTGCGGATGGTTTGTTCATAGAAACGCATCCGAATCCTGCGATAGCGAAAAGTGATGGCGCAAATATGTTACCTTTGTCTCAATTAGAGGCATTACTTGAAAAATTGGTGCGGATTCGCCAAGCGATTCTGTGAAATAATATTTTAAACTCATATCATTATGGTAGGCATTATCGGTTCGGGCAGTTTTGGGGTTGCCATTGCCCAATTATTGGCGGAAAATACAGACGTATTAATATTCTCGCGGCAGCCCGAAACCGCAGAGAGCATTAATCGGGAACATTTTCATTACAATACAAAATTATCAACTCGCATTAGAGCAACAAATGATGTTCGGGAAATCTGCGAGTTGTGCCAAATTTTATATCCTGTCGTGCCTTCTGGCAATTTCCGTCAAATGATGCGTACCTTTTCACCGCATTTGCGCCCCTACCATTTTATGATTCATGGCACGAAAGGATTGGATTTAATTGGAATGGACGAAAGCGAATTAGACCCGAAAAGTCAAATGCCCATGACACGAGCGCATGTACGGACGATGAGCGAAGTGATTGCAGAAGAAAGTTCGGTGGTGCGGATTGGTTGCCTTGCGGGACCCAATTTAGCATCGGAAATTTTAGCGGGTCAACCGGCGGCTACGGTCATCGGGAGTCGTTTCAATGAAGTGATTGAGGCAGGCAAAAAATCCTTTCAAAGCAAGCGGTTTCATGTTTTTGGTACGCCCGAAATCTTGGGTGCGGAGTTTGCGGGTGCGTTGAAGAATATTATCGCGCTGGGTTCTGGGATTTTGGGCGGTAAAGGCTTGGGTAAAAACATGCAAGCCTTGTTGATTACACGCGGTTTGAGTGAAATGATTACGTTTGGAACGCGTTTGGGCGCGAGCAATAAGGCTTTTTTAGGAACGGCAGGCATTGGCGATTTGATTGCCACCGCAACGAGTGGGAATAGTCGAAATTATACGTTTGGAATGCGTCTGGCAAAAGGCGAGACGACAGAACAAATTAAGGCAACGACCAAAGAAGTCGCAGAAGGCGTTCGGACGTTACAAATTGTGCATCGAGTGGCGCGGACGTATAAGTTGCATATGCCGATAACAGATATGTTATATAAAATTGTTTTTCAAAATTTAAATATTGATAAAGCGATTATGTATCTGATGGAATATCCGTATGATGTAGATGTTGATTTTTTATAATATAACGTGTGGCAAGTTTGAAACTTGCCACACGTTATATTTTGCTTCGGGTGGTTTTGCGATACAATTGGAACGCGGATAACACGGATTCGGCGGATTTGCACGGATTTTTTTTTATTTTAATTCATTCTCCCAAACACAAGCAAAATCAAAAAAAATCTGTGCAAATCCGCCCAATCCGTGTCATCCGCGTTCCACTTGCCACACGTTATATTTTGCTTCGGGTGGTTTTGCGATACAATTGGAACACGGATTGGGCGGATTTGCACGGATTTTTTTTTATTTTAATTCATTCTCCCAAACACAAGCAAAATCAAAAAAAATCTGTGCAAATCCGCCCAATCCGTGTCATCCGCGTTCCACTTGCCACACGTTATATTTTGCTTCGGGTGGTTTTGCGATACAATTGGAACACGGATTGGGCGGATTTGCACGGATTTTTTTTTATTTTAATTCATTCTCCCAAACACAAGCAAAATCAAAAAAAATCTGTGCAAATCCGCCCAATCCGTGTCATCCGCGTTCCAATTGTATCACAAAACTACCCGAAGCAAAGTATATAATAAAATTTATTTACAAGTCATTGAATAACAGTACCATACAAATCGAATGCTTCCACATTGGTTATCTTAACTTGGGCATAATCACCAATCCGAACATAGCTTTTGCGCGCTTTCACCAATACTTCATTATCCACTTCGGGCGAATCAAACTCCGTTCTGCCCACAAAATACGCTCCTTCTTTGCGGTCAAACAATACTTTTAAGGTTTGCCCAATTTTTGCTTCATTTTTTTCAAAGGAAATATCTTCTTGAATCGCCATCAACCGCGCTGCCCGCGCTTCCTTCACCGCAGGCGGCACATCATCTTCCAATAGAAAAGCGGAAGTCCCTTCTTCATGCGAATATTGAAAAACCCCTACCCTTTCAAACCGCATTTCTTCTATAAAACGACATAAGGTTTCAAATTCAGCCTCCGTTTCACCCGGAAAACCGACTAACATCGTCGTCCGCAAAGCAATATTCGGCACTTTTTCCCGCGCTACTCGAATCAATTCAATCGTTTCTTCTCGCGTAATCTGACGGTGCATCCGCGCTAATACTTGATTATCAATATGTTGCAATGGAATATCCAAATATTTGCAAACTTTTGGCAATCGCGCCATCGTATCAAATACTTCCACAGGAAATTTAGACGGATACGCATAATGCAATCGAATCCATTCAATGCCTTCCACATCGTTCAAGGCTTCCAAAAGTTCAGACAAGGCTCGTTTTTTATATAAATCCAAACCATAATAAGTTAATTCTTGCGCAATCAAAATCAATTCTTTCACGCCCATTCGCGCCAAATTTTTCGCTTCTTTCACCAATTTTTCAATCGGTTGCGAAATATGCTTGCCGCGCATCAACGGAATCGCACAAAACGAACAAGTCCGATTACAACCTTCCGAAATTTTCAAATACGCAAAATGTTGAGGCGTTGTCGTGACGCGCTCGCCAATCAAATCGTGTTTATAATCCGCATTCAATTTAGCAAGCAATGCCGGCAACTCCATCGTACCGAAATACGCATCCACTTCAGGAATATCTCTTTCCAAATCATCTTTATAACGCTGTGATAAACAGCCTGTTACATATAATTTATCAATCTTACCTTGTTTTTTAACTTCGGCATATTCCAAAATCGTATTCACCGATTCTTCTTTCGCCAAATCAATGAATCCGCATGTATTGACAATGATGATATTGGCATCCGCCTTTTCGCTATCATGCACCACATCAAACGCATTGCCGCGCAATTGCGTGATAAGGTTTTCACTATCCACCACATTTTTAGAACAACCCAGCGTAATGACGTTGTACTTATCTTTTTTAAGTTTTTTCGTTTTCAACGATGCCGATATTTGGATATTTTAAAATAAATATTTTATAAAAACGGGCAAATTTAGGTGTTTTCCCGCAGATTACGCTAATTTTTTTGCGCAATCTGTGGGAAAATGCACGCAAGCAGCCGCCAAATCTGAAAGAATTTGTAATTTTGCGCTGTAAAATCAAATTAATTATCATTTAATCACTCCTTAATTGCCTGACAATGGACCAGTTTAGAATTGAAAAAGATACAATGGGCAAGGTCGAAGTACCTGCGGATAAATATTGGGGTGCGCAAACACAGCGTTCCGTTCTCAATTTCCCGATTGCCCAAGATATTAACAAAATGCCGCGTGAAATCATCATTGCATTTGCGTATTTGAAAAAAGCGGCTGCCTTGACCAATTTTGAAGCAGGTATTCTGACCAAAGAAAAATGCGATTTAATCGGTCAAGTCTGTGATGAAATTTTGAATGGTGGCTTGTCTGACCAATTTCCTTTGGTGGTTTGGCAAACAGGTTCTGGGACGCAAAGTAATATGAACCTCAATGAGGTGATTGCCTATCGCGCTCACGTCTTGCAAGGCGGACAATTGACGGATGAAAAGAAGTTTTTAAATCCGAATGATGATGTCAATAAATCGCAATCCAGCAACGATACGTTTCCAACGGCGATGCACATTGCGGCGTATAAAATTTTATTGGAACAAACCATTCCAAGTATTAAAAAATTGCGCGATACTTTGCATAAAAAAGCGAAAAAATTTAAAAATGTGGTCAAAATTGGGCGCACCCATCTGATGGATGCAACTCCTTTGACCCTTGGACAAGAGTTTTCGGGGTATGTTTCGCAATTGGATCATGGTTTAAAAGCCATCAAAAATACCTTATCGCACCTTTCTGAATTGGCTTTGGGCGGTACCGCAGTGGGTACGGGCATCAATACGCCGAAAGGTTATAGCGAAAATGTGGCAAAACACATTGCGAATTTAACGAATTTGCCATTCATCACCGCACCTAATAAATTTGAAGCATTGGCATCGCATGACGGGATTGTGGAAGCACATGGCGCATTGAAAACGGTTGCTGTAAGCATGATGAAAATGGCGAATGATATTCGTTTGTTAGCATCGGGTCCGAGAAGTGGGATTGGCGAATTGTACATTCCTGATAATGAACCCGGTTCCTCTATCATGCCCGGAAAAGTGAATCCGACCCAATGTGAGGCGATGACCATGGTGGCGGCACAAGTATTGGGCAATGATGTTGCTATCAATGTTGGGGGCGCAATGGGACATTTTGAATTGAATGTATTCAAACCAATGATGATATATAACTTCCTGCATTCAGCGCGATTGATTGCAGATGTATGTGTTTCGTTCAACGATAAATGTGCAGAAGGGATTGAACCATTGCATGAAAATATTAAAAAACATGTTAATAATTCATTGATGTTAGTAACAGCGTTGAATCCTAAAATTGGGTATTACAAAGCGGCTGAAATTGCTCAAACAGCCCATAAAAAAGGACAAACCTTAAAAGAAACGGCGATAGCATTAGGCTATTTGACGGCTGAACAATTTGATGAATGGGTGCGCCCCGAAAATATGGTTGGCGATATTAATATTTGAAAATTAGGCTAAATTGGAACGCGGATGACGCAGATGGGGCGGATGTTCGCGGATTTTGAACCTGATGTCCAAAAAATCCGCGAACATCCGCCTTCTAATGCTTATCAAAAATATGCTCGCATCGGGCTAACTGCATCTATCAAAGCCCCTGCAGCCATATAACCCAATTGGGCGAGCATCGAAATCCGTTAAAACAAGACTTTGCAACCCTAAAAACAACCCAAACAGCTTCCCAAAAGCTATCCGTTTAAAACGAATAGCTCAGATTTAACTCGTGGGTTGCGCCCACAAACGGACCAAAAGAGGCAAAGGAATAGTCAAATCCATACCCAATTTTACAATGATTGTCCCAATCGCCTATCACAAAACCTGTTTCTGCATGGATTTTATTCCAACGAGCCGTTGAACCAACCCCTATCCAAAAATAAGGATTCATTTGATAGCGCACATTTAAATCAACATTCATCGGTGCGGCAGGCGTATATTTTGCCCAAATGGACGTTTCGATGAAACTTTCTGTATTTAAAAAATGATACCAACCTGTCATTGCGTAAGCATGTTGAATCCGTTGTGTATAAAACGCACCGTCTCCTTTCGCAAAACTCAAATCCAAACCCATGATTTGCGGCACACTAATACCACCATAAAAGTAATCATTGCGCAAACTGCCATGTAAAACACGTTGATAAAAGAACGCGCCGACTCCCAAATCGGGATACAACTGCATTCTATCTTGCGCGGTACGAATATCATCAGGGTCATGGAGTTTCAATTCAGCTGTTTTGATGCGGTATTGCACCATGCCCGCATTCAACCCAATACTCCAACCAAAGGTTTCAGGGTCACTCCCAAACAAAACGCCTACACGCCCATAACCGCCTGTGAATCCAGTGGGACCCGTTTGGTCATTAATAAGGTGTCCACCTGCTATCAATCCAACGCCTGAATGGTCTTTATTGAACCAATCGCCATAAACCAATTGAGTCGTTGGCGGATTCTGCACATCCACCCATTGACGGCGGTAGGACACGCCAAAAGAAACATTATGTTGTTTGGTGAAAAAATCAGAGCCAATAGCCGCAGGATTGATAACACCCGCTAACGCCCGATATTGGGTAAAAAGCGGAATTTGTTGCCCAAAAGCACTCATACTCGAAGTGACAAGGGCAAGTGTCGCAAGGAGTTTGTGGATAGGTTTGTTCATGGAAATCGGTAACAATACGTTTATGAATAGGCACAAAATTAAAGGAATATTCTATATGGCGCATTCTTTTTTAATATTTTGTTGAAAAATACCATTTTTAGGATACGGACAGGTTGGTTGAAAAGGCGTAATTTTGTTGCAAATCTCAATTCGTTCTACCATTGATTCGACGTTTTTAAATCCTCCACTTGATAGATGTATTATTTACCGTACTAATGTTTTTTAAATCCGATGAATAACCGATTTTTATTGTTTTTTTGTTGCTTTTTAGCCCATTTTAGTTGCCTAAAAGCGCAAATTCAAGAAGGCGGTAAGCCTTTTAATTGGAATGCTGCTACGGACGCGCTTCAATTGCCTGCCCCCAATCTCCAAGCGATTCGCGCCGAAGATGCCACTCAACCGATTGGGCAAATTCGATTTGCCGCGCCCGTTCCCATTCATTTAAATTTGCAAAATGCAGGTTCATGGACGAATTTGCCGACAGGCGACCGCGTTTGGACGCTCAAAATCCAGTCCGCAGGGGCGACAGGTTTGGCAATTGCCTATCAAAATTTTTATTTGCCCAAAGGAAGTCGGTTGTACATGTACCATCCGAATGGTCAAGAAATCTTAGGGGCGTACACCGAAGCCAATAATACGCCTCAAAAAGTGTTTTTAACAGGCATTATTCACGGCGATGCGGCTATTTTGGAGTATTTTGAACCCAAAACAGCGATTGGAAAAGGACATTTTGACTTATCAACCTTGTATTACGCTTATCGCAATCCCAATCCGACGGAGGATATTTTAGGATTCAATGACGCGCAATCTTGCCATGTCAATATTAATTGCGGGGAAGGCATCAACTTTGCAACGCATAAACGCGCCATTACGCGGATTCGGATGGTGATGACGGAAGGTTTAGGCTGGTGCAGTGGTTCGATGATTGCCAATACGGAAAGTGATGGGAAGCCTTATTTGCTCAGTGCCTACCATTGTCAAGATGGTTTTACGCCATTGTACCCGCTTTGGACGTTTTATTTTGGGTATGAATCGCCGACTTGCGCCAATACGCCCCAAGAACCCCAAGCCAATTCCTTACAAGGTTGCGTACAACGAGCTGGTTGGCGGAATACCGATTTTTTATTATTGGAATTAAATTCTCGGTTGCCAGATAATTTTAATGGTTATTTCAATGGTTGGAATCGAGATTCAGTGAATTTGCCGATTCGCTCCGCCATGATTCATCATCCCAAAGGAGATGTTCAAAAAATAAGTATTGATAATCAAGCGGTTATCATTCATCCTGCTGCCATTGTTTGGAATAACAATGTAACTACGCCCGCCAATCATCATTTCAAAGTTCATTTTGATGTTGGTACGACTGAAATTGGTTCATCAGGCGCACCGCTTTTAGATGCTCAAAATCGGATTGTGGGACAATTGAATGGGGTTTTAAATCAAACGGCAAATCCTTGTATCAATGTGGGTGACGCGCTTTGTGGGCGATTATCAAAATCATGGAATGGCGGTGGTACGCCTCAAACCCGCTTAAAAGATTGGCTTGACCCCTTCAATACCAATGTTTTAACGTATAGTGGCATCAATGCACCTGCATTTTTGGCGCGGGTGAGTGGTTATGTGCGCGGTTATTGGGGACAAGGCATTTCAGATGTGCGCATTTCGTTGAGTAATTCGGCAGTAGCTGTAACGGATACATCCGGTTTTTTTCAATTTGAAAATGTCCCAATCAATACCAATTTACAAATTCAATTGTCCAAAACCGATAATGCATTGATGAATGGGATTAGTATTGCGGATATTGTACCCATTTCACGCCATATTTTAGGATTACAAACCTTAGAAGGCGCGAAAGGCTTGGCTGCGGACTTGAATTTTGACCGCGAAGTCAACACATCAGATATGATTACCATTCGGAGAATGGTCTTGCGGATTGCGAATAATTATCCATCGGGCGTTGCTGGTTGGGGTTTTGTAGATGAAAATTTATTGGGTATCAATCAATTTTCGGTTAATTTTACGGGCAATGTATCGAATTTGAATTTTACGGCTTTCAAAAGAGGCGATACAAATGGCAGCGCAGACGGACACCGTTAATTGAATTAAAATAACAAAAAATAAAATATTCAGAAAGCGGGAACTTTCCATCAAAAAAAAGTGTTTGCACATATGAGACCGTATTAAATTTTTAAGAACTAACGCACCACACAATTTACTATGTTTATCACCTCATTTGTTCACTTCATTAAAAATAAACAGCAATGGAGATGGAATGGCGGAGGCTCAACGGACAAAAAATAGATTTGCCCATTAAAGAAGCCGTTGAGCGTACCTTAAAAGCAGAAGCAGCATTGGGCAATCAATTGAAAGTTTGCATCGGCACGGATTCACAAGTGCGCAATGAAAACATTGATTTTGCAACCGTTATCGTGTTTTTGCGCGAAAAAAAAGGTGGATTTATGTATATCCATCATTTTGCATCGAAAAAAAAGATGAGTTTGCGCGAAAGGATGATTACAGAAGTGGGCAAATCGGTGGATGTTGCTTATGCCTTGTGTGAACTCTTGGATAAGTACGATGTGGCGTTAGAGGTGCATGCAGACATTAATACAGACCCTTATTTTCAATCGAACGTAGCCTTGCGCGAGGCAATGGGTTATATCATGGGCATGGGCTTTGTTTTCAAAGCGAAACCTGATGCTTTTGCAAGCTCCAATTGTGCAGATAAAGTCGTGTAGCTCCTTTTATCTAAACAAATGTTTTTGCGAGAACGAATTTTTACAATGATTCGGCAACCGCCCTTCGCTTTACTTGCTGTTGGGCGGTTATCTATTGAGTGAGGAGCCACCAAACGACTCTTCTTTGTCAACCGCATCATCCATTATCGACTCATATACAACCCGCCACCCTTTCCACTCATTCATTTCCGACAAAGATGTATTATGCCACAAGGTGGTAAAGGTTCCCCCGATTGACTTCGTTATTTCAATCAAGGGTTTGACCGCAGTGGTGGCTTCCGTCGGAGATAATTTTAAATATTGTTGTAACGTCACATCCATGACTTGAAAGGGATGAATTTTCAAATTTGTAACTTCATCTCTTTCAACATCATACCAATTAAATGGAATCGCTACACCTGCTCGAAAACCAATTTGGTCTGCATAACCCATGCTGTAATCATCTGTAATACCCGCCGCTATTAAATGGCGATAGGTGGTTGGGAACGTTAATTTCAAAAAATGTTGCCGACTTTTTATTGGCGATAAGGAGGTGGGAGAAAGCATATTCTGTAACCGCGCCACTTCCATTTTTAAAATATTCAAATTTTCATTAGAACGATACGATGGATGAATCCCAACAGGATACTGCTTCGCTATATTCAGAATTAAATTTTTAAAATGAGTATTTTTAAAATGAATATTTTTATCATATTGGGCATAATTACCTAATAGCCAAAATAAAATTGGTTCTAAGCCATAATACCGATGTAATTTTTCTAAATAATCAAAAACAAAATCGGGGTCTCCTACCCGACCTTGATAGACTTTAATGCGTTGACGCAAGGTTGTAAAATCACCATGCAATCCATCACGCAAACTGGCTAAAACACTCCGAATGAAGCCTTTATGCGCATATCGCCAAGCCATATCAATATCATAAGTAGGTAAAAAAGTGTAATTCGTAGTTCTAAACACGATATTACCGTATCGATGGCGCAATTTTTGCTTTAAATCTTCTGCGATTTCGTGGACAATTGGACGTTGCAAATAACCATTTTTAAAAGCATTACTTTGTATGCCTGTAAACCGCCCATGTATATCTCGGTTTTGGGTATTATACTCCTCATAACGACTTATTTCAAAAAAAGCGCGGGCTAAACCATCTATACCAAAATTAGGTTGGATGTGACTTTGCCACCCTTTTTCTGTCAAAATAGGGTGGTGTTGTGCCAAAATCAAGGCAGTTGTTTTAGGTGCAATATCAAGGCGACCATACCATATTTTAGGTATTGGACTTTGAAGCCAATCTATTTCATCTGAAATAAGCAATAGGTCAAGACCCAATATTTTATTGAAAATAAAATCCACAATATAGCGTAGTCGCGGCGTTTGTGGCGGCATATAAAAACCAATGATTGAATTATTTAACATCTTTAATAAAGATAAGAGAAATCTCGTGGTGTGAGTGAATCGTTTTACAAAGCCATTTTATTAAAAAAAACAAAATTAAAACGATGTAATTTGTTTTTTTGGTAAAAATCACTCAAATTTAGGTTTTATTTTGCATCGTAGATGCGACGCAGAAAACCTTTTTTTGTTTTTAGTTAAAAATCAAATATCAATCTCAAATCGTATAAAAAATATCAGTACAATATTTATTCAATGGCAGAGCAAAATTCAGGTGTATCCGTTACAGGTCTCGGTGATATAAGTATGATTCGTGAAATCATCATGGGTCAACAAATTACGGAATATAATCGCCGTTTAGCACATATTGAGGAGTGGATTCAACGCAATGAGGAGGCAAACCGCCAAAATCATGAAGCGATGCAGCGTGCTTTTACCGCACGGATGGAGCAGCTCGAACAATTAGTTATGCAAAATGTGGAATCATTAAATCAAAAGGTACAACATTTCAGCAAAACAGACCGCGCACAATTGTCCGATTTACTATTGGAAGTCAGCAAAAAATTAAAAGAGTAACCTAATTTCATTAAACCGTCCTTACAACAGCACGCTTTTCGCTCAGATGTCAACAAAAAACGATACATCACTCGAAAACACCACAGAAGACCAAATGCGGTTACAACATCTTCGGAGCATCTTGTTTTCGAAAGAGTTGGATGAGTTATCGGAACTAAAAGCCATCCTTGATTCGCCTGCTCTTCTGGACGAAAAAATGAAACCCATGCTTGAAACACGCATCGAAACTCATTTGGAAGGGTTGAAAAAGCAATTTCCAAAGGAGTTTTCGGTGATTGTGAATCGGATGATTGAACAGAAAATTCAATCCTCGCAAACAGAAATCATGAATATGCTTTCCCCTATCATTGGGCAGATGGTAGCAAATTATGTTCGGCATCAGTTTCAAATTTTAAAAGATAGTATTGCAGACCAACTGCAATTAGTGGCTTCTCAGGGCATTTGGTGGCATTTGCGCAATCGCATTTTGGGGTTAAATGATGCCGATTTGGTGTTGAGTGCATCTCATAAATCCGTTTTAGAAGAAATTTTTATTATTGAACGCGATTCGGGATTGTTGATGGCAAGTGCGGCATTGTATCCGACGATGGACCGCGACGTAGTAGCAGGCATGTTGACCGCGATTAAAGCCTTTGTGGAAGACGCTTTTGGACGCAAAATGGAAGAGTTGGAAATGGTACAATATGGAACTTATTGTATTATTATTCAAAATTTCCATTCCTACTATGTTGCTATCGCCTTAAAAGGTACGGTTTCGACGCAAGAAAAAGAGGCATTGCGAGAGGCGATTCGGACCTTTGTGATGGATACGCCTAATTTGCAAAATGCCATGCAAGACAACACGGTTGAGCAGGAAGTGTCACTCAAATTAAAATCTAATTTTATTATACCCCAAGAAAAGCGAACCGCGCAATGGGTCGAACTGAAGAGTAAACCTTTTTTCAATTAAAACGTTTCATTGCCGTATGCTTTCAAATGCGTATCTCGAAAAATATTTAAAACAATGATTAGCAAAAAAGTAATCTTGACTGGCAGTTTCGGTGTTGGTAAAACATCATTATTTCAACGTTTTCTGACAGGTCAGTTTAATGAAAAATATCTAACGACCGTTGGTGCAAAAATCGCTAAAAAAGAAATATATGTGGACGGTCATAAAGTTGCCCTCTTAGTTTGGGATATTGCAGGGGAAATTACCCAAGATAAAGTGCCTGCATCCTATTTTTTAGGCGCAAGTGGCATTGTCTATGTTATGGATATGAGTCGTCCGACCACTTTCGCACATTTGGAGGATGATATTCAATTTTTAAAAAATCTATTACCTTATGGCGTGTTCAAAATCGTGGCAAATAAGCGCGATTTGGTTTCTGACGAGCGTGCAAAAGAATTGTTAGAATCGTTGCCGTACTCCTGTGACTTTGTGACAAGTGCGAAAACGGGGGACAATGTTGAAACCTTGTTTCAAGAAATGGCAACAAGCCTACTGGAGAACCATCATCACGGCTAATTTCTGAATGAGTTATCAACGACATCACAAAAAAAAAGAAGCAACTGCGATGCAAAGAATTGTGTTAAATGCCCAAGGTTATATTCTGGAAAGCGATGACGGAATTTTTAGTACTGCGGATTATCGAAACAACTCTTTATTGGTTTATTCTCCGTTTTTGGAGAGTATTTTTGATTCTGTTTGTAAATTAGACGAGCGTTCCTCTGAACTTTTCTTTCCGCGTGTTGAAACCTTGCTTGGCACTGTTACAGGGGTGTATAATTGTAGTTTTGAATGTATTGTTGGCGGGTATTTCCGTGAGTTTGAATGGCTTATTTATGATGTAACCCAACCTTATGAACAAGAACGGGCGATTCAACAAAGCAAAAATGAGCAAAGTATTCGGTGGGATTTGCATCATAGACCATAGAAATGAATCTGGCAGGAGGAAATGCTTCCATTCCCTCCTGCCAGATTCGAGTGAACTAACGCAGATAGTTGTGGTAAACAGCTACGAATAGCATCGGTATAATACACCATTGAATGACCCAAACGGCAGTCAATAATAGGATAGGCGTAATGGGAAAGACCATCCAAAACCACTCGGTTTTGCCTGAACCGCGCATAGTGGCGTGAAATGGGCTGTATATCAAATGAAAAGTGCCTTCTATTTTTCGAGCAAAACATACTTTTAATGCCCAAATTTCATAAACTTCTCCGCGAATCGTGGAGCTGATACCGCGTTGTCGCACTTGCAAATCCTTTGCAATGCCAATTTTATATCGAAACCAATAGTGGGTACTTCCTAATATATAAATAAATCTATAATCTAAAAAATCTTTTACAGGTGATAACGGATCCATGATAATTATTCAATTTTGCGCAAAAATAGGCAAAAAATGGGTTTTTAAGGGCGTACTTTTTTTTCAAAAATGATTTTTTTGAAAAAAGTACGCCTTTGGAAAATTTTTGAAATAGGATGCTGATGATTGAAAGGATTACAAGGATTTTCATTGGCATAATTCAACCGAAAACATCCTTATAATCCTTTCAATCATCAGCATCCTATTTCAAAAATACTACGTGCCATACCGTACAGGCAAGACTTCGGTATTCAAAAGCGTAACTTCTCTTTGCGGAATGGTAAAACAAAAAGTGGTGCCGCCTACCTTGTTAGAACGATACCAAATATCCCCTTTGTGGAGTTTAGCCACTTTTTTACAAATAGCTAAACCCATACCTAAACCTGGTAAATTGCGCTGACCCAACCGCTGAAATGGTTGAAACGCTTTTTGTTGGTAATTTTCATCAATGCCAATGCCGTTATCGGTTACAGAGAACTCCCATTTTTCATTATCTAATGCCTTTGCCGAAATATGAATATTCGGTTGCGCATCACTGCGAAACTTTATAGCGTTTTCGATTAAATTTTGCAATAATTGTACGGTAGCCGCTTTTTGCACCATCAAAATGGGCAATTTATCTACTGTTATTTTCGCACCCGAAGTCTGAATCGCCTCATGTAAATTAATACAAATCAATTCCATTAAGCGATTAAAATCGGTTCGAGTCATCTCTTTTTCTCGGTCAACGCGGGCATATTCCAATAAATCAGTAATAATTTCATTCATATGTTGTGCGCCATTCACAATAAAATCAATAAATTCATCTGCGGTGCCATCCAATTTTCCCCGATATTTGCGTTTGAGCAATTGCGCGTAACTCCCGATACTTCGCAAAGGACTTTTCAAGTCATGCGAAGCAATGTAAGCAAATTGTTCCATTTCTGTATAAGACATTTCCAACGCATGTAAATTGCTTTCCAACATTTTTGCTTGTTTTTCAGAAAGCAACCGTTGTTTTTCCAACGTTTCGTTTTGCATTTCAATGGCATTTTGTTGTGCTTGCAATTCTTCCACAGTGGCATTCAAAATGCTGATGGAAATTTCCTTATCTTTTAACATTCGATTATTTATAAATTCTGACTTATCGTACTCTTTTTCTACTTGCTTAAATTGTCGTAATAAGTGCGTTTTTTGTTCAGAACTTATCTCTAACGCTATCAATTGCGCTTTAAAATTTTGGAAAACTGGATGACTCATATCATTAAATTTAAAAAATCATTATAGAACTCTTAAGGTTACCAAGCAACATGTTTCATTGTGAAACTCACAAATGCCATTTTTAAGGTTGCCAAATTCGCCATAACTCAAAAAACCAATCATCGGTTTGTGCCAATGTTCATAAATTCCGGTAACTTCATCTTCCAAAAACGGACCCAAAGCAGCATGACGACCTTTGCAGGAAAACAAAAATAAAGCATCTGGTGTTTGTATATCTGTTTTGAATCCTTCAAATTCTGCAACGGTTTGTTCCGCTACTTCAACTCCCGGTGAAATGGAAAATTTAAATTTATCCCCACTATTCACAGAACCTGTTAACTGAATGGTGCGGTCGATTTCAGAAACTGTTATAGGAACGCGCAATACGGTTGTATCTGCGCCGCGTTCCAATTGAAATGGATATTGCGCGCTCATCGTACTCACATTTTTACCTTTAACATTCGTTTGGTCAAATTGACCAAAAAATTTGAGGAAAAAATCCAAAGCAGGTTGATGATTAATGGTTTCAATCATATTACCAGCTGCTTTTGTAATCGTATTTGTGGCACCAATCGATTTCCAACCACTGGTTGCTAATCCTTTGATTTCTATTTTATCTGCATTGAGCGCAAGCACTAATAAACCATTAGTGACATATTTTTTTGAATTAAAAACATACGTTTTTTTCAAATTCAAATCATCTCCCGCCATGCCGCCAAAAATCGGAATATTATTTCGATTTCCAGCTTTTAAACCAGAAATTATTTTTTCTCCGTCACTCGTAATACCACTACATAAAACCAACATAGCAACATTCTCAAAACAATTATCTGCAAAAGCCCGCGCTTTGCGTCCAATCGTATTGTCGTCATCATCCGAAGTAGTCGGCGCAATGAGGGATAATTGGTAATAATCCCGATTTAAATCCATCAAAGTACAAGCAATGGCTTCTTCGTGTAAGGCTTCATTGACTATCTCGCCTGCAGAGGTACAGCCTGCTAAATCGATTTGATATTGTTTAAAAAGCGACATAATCGCTTTGAAATCTTGCGTAGGTGAACAAAACAGCATTCCTACTGTTGGGCGAAAACCGTCCCGCAAGAGATGTAACAATTGTGTTTCAAGTGCTTGAAGGTCGAGTGCTAAGATACTTTCAGCGCGCATTTTAAGGTTTTTGATGGTTTATACTAATTATGAAGTTATAATTTTGAGCCAAGATAGCTGTATCAAAACGTTTATTTCGCTTTTATTTTGAAAACTTGTGACACCTTTTTTAAGGTATAAAACAATTGAAAAATAAACAAATGTACTGAAAAGGAATTTTAAACAATTGATAATCAATCTATTTTAGCATATGTATTGTTATTTTTTTTACAAAGAAAATCATTTTGTCAAAAAGCACCGAATCTTTGTGACGTAAAAAGATAAAAAACGCAAGTTCATTTTTTTTGTGCTTGAAATATAAACTTTCTGTACTTTTGCAGTCGGATATTTTGACAAAAGCATATCTGAATCCCCAATCGTATGAAAGTTACAGAATATTTTGCCCGCGCCAATGGCAAAACGTTGATTTCTTTTGAGGTATTGCCCCCGTTAAAAGGCGGGAGTATGCAGACCATTTTTAAAACGTTGGATCCATTGATGGAGTTCAAACCACCTTTTATTGACGTGACTTACCATCGAGAAGAGTTCGTTTATAAAAAACGAACCAGTGGTTATTACGAAAAAATAGCGATTCGCAAACGCCCCGGAACGGTGGGTATTTGTGCCGCAATCATGCATCGTTACGGGGTTGATGCGGTGCCGCATTTGATTTGTGGTGGTTTTTCAAAGGAAGATACTGAAAATGCGTTGATTGATTTAAATTTTTTAAATATCAATAACGTGTTAGCACTCAGAGGAGATGCTGCCAAATTTGAAGATAAATTCATCCCACATGTAGAAGGACATCATTACGCGTTGGATTTAGTCAAACATTTGACGGATATGAATCAAGGTAAATATTTGGATACCAATATTTCCAATGGTGCAACCACTGATTTTTGTATTGGCATTGCGGGGTATCCTGAGAAACATTTTGAAGCACCGAGTTTGTTGGCAGATTTCGCGCACACGAAGGCAAAAGTGGCAGCAGGTGCGAATTATATTGTGACACAAATGTTTTTTAATAATCAAAAATACTTTGATTATGTCGATTTATGTCGAAAAGAAGGGGTTACGGTGCCTGTGGTGCCGGGTTTGAAGCCGATTACGAAGCGTTATCAGTTAAATTCGATTCCGCGTTTATTTTTTATTGATTTGCCAGATGATTTGGTTCGCGGCATTCAAAACGCGAAAACGGACGAAGCCGTTAAAGAAGTGGGCGTTGAGTGGTGTATCGCGCAATCGAAAGAGTTGAAAGCGAAAGGTGTACCTTGTTTGCACTATTATACGATGGGCGATGCGGATACAATTAAACGAATCGTGGAAGCGGTCTATTGATATATTCCTATCGATTGGAACGCGGGTGACTCGCTGTCACCCGCGTTCCAATCGACTACAAAATATGAAAATAGCCTTTCAAATACGGCAATACATTCGCAGGTTTGCCATCTTCTAAGACCAAATTCCAATAATCAATTTCTACGGTATTGATAAAATTATCGGTTAAGGTCAATTCGGCTAAATCGGGCAATGCTATGAGCGATTTAGGCAATCGTTCAATCTTATTTTCGTGTAGATTCAACCGAATCATGCCCGTCAAGACAGCTAATGGTTGAATATCAAGGAGTTGATTTTGGCTCAAATCCAAATCCAATAGATTGGATAAAACAGCTAAATTCGTTACCGATTGGATTTTATTATCATTCAAATATAAAATTTGTAAATTTGTAAGGTATTGCAATGGCGTAACATCGGTCAGTTGATTGCCTGACAAAACCAATCGCTCTAACGATTGTGCATTTTTGAAAACCCATTTATAAAGCGTTGTAAGGCGATTATTAGCTGCAAAGAAATCGGTCAATTTCAACATGATAGCAAGGGGTGTAATATCATCAATAAGGTTATCGCTTACATTCAAAACCGTCATTTCAGCCATATCTACCAATGGGTAAATATCTGTAATTTTATTGTTAGAAAGGTTTAGATACGTCAAATTGGATAATTGGGATAAGGCGGTTGCATCCGTGATTTGATTATAATTCAAATACAACTCTTTCAATTGCACCAAATCCTTTAAGGGCGTAATCTCTTTAATTTGATTATGGGAAATATTTAAATCAATCAAATTATTTAAATATTTTAAGGGTTCAAGATTTTGAATCCTATTATGTTGCAAAGACAGGTGTTCTAAAGCAGCCAAATTCGATAATGCGGAAATATCCGAAATCGGGTTTCCATACAAAGAAAGCGTTTGCAGATTCGGCAATTGTGCCAATAGCGCAATATTGGTAATCTGATTGGGCAAACCATGATTTTCAGAAGCATGCCAGCGCGTCCCGCCCGGATAAAAAAAAGATTCGCCCAATGCCAATCCGTACAGCGTATCCGCCAATCCGACAATGGCTTCAGGGATTTCGGTCAAACCGCAATTGCCTAAATCAATGAAATTATCACAATTATCAATGGCTTTTAAAATAAGTTGTAATGCGTAATCAGGGTTATGTGAAACACTTGTAGGAGTCATCGCAGGATTTGAAATGTATGTTTGTAAATGTATTTTTCAAAACTCGCGTCAAAAGTAAGCATTTTTTTGGTTTTTGGGTATATTGGAACACGGATTGTGCGGATGAGCGCGGATTTAAAAAAATCCGCGCTCATCCGCACAATCTGTGTCATCCGCGTTCCAATTCGCATCAGCCTTCACACGATTAACACATTATAATTTTAATTTATTTGTAATCCAATAATTATCAATTATAAACGCTATTAAAATCCCAATCGTGTACGAAATCAAATCGCTCCACATAAATTCAAACCCCAATATCAAGCCGCCTAATCGCGTCTTCCGAATCGCATCTATCCAAGTGGCGTGATACAATTGCAACAATTCGATGAAAAATGAAAAGACCAAAGCTGCATTCACTGATTTTTGACAAGGATATGGATTTAAAAACATCCGAAAACCCAAATAGACCATACCCGCCCAAATCGCATCCCCGACATAATCGTGTATGAAACCCGAAGTCGGAAAATAGATTCGAGATGCTAACCCAAGCAGTAAAGTTGCAAGTGCAATAAACAAATATTTAATAATTACATTCATAATCCATTTGTAAGTAGTTTAATTTAAAAACGTTTGGAGGGTTTCAAACCCTCCAAACGTTGTTGTCGATTCGTCGATTATTTGACTTCAACTACTTAATTTTTTTACCCGAAACTTAAATTCGAGCAATCAAGGTTTGATTACCTGACACTTTTTGGTCTATTTCTACTTCGATTTTGGCATCTAAGGGCAGGTAAATATCGACCCGCGAACCAAATTTGATAAAACCAAAATCATCGCCTTGCGTCACTTTATCACCCGTTTTGACATAACAAATGATGCGTTTTGCCAATGAACCAGCAATTTGGCGCAATAAAATTTCTTTTTTACCATTGTGAAACACAACCGTTGTGCGTTCATTTTCCGTAGAAGATTTGGGATGCCATGCGACCAAATATTTGCCCGCATGATACTTGAAATAACTAATCGTACCACTCACAGGATTGCGATTGACATGCACATTCAACGGAGACATGAAAATACTTACTTGAAGTCGCTTATCTTTAAAGTATTCATTTTCAACGGTTTCTTCAATGACAACAACTTTACCATCTGCGGGCGCGTAGATTTTACTATTGTCCGCAACAGGAATCGGGCGCGATGGATTTCTAAAAAATTGTAATATCAATCCGAAAAAAGCGATGGATAAAACCAACAACAAACCAAATAGTATGGGCAAAAAACTGTAAACGGCAATATTTAATATTGCCAATGCAAACATCGTTATCAAGATGATGACATAACCTTCTTTGTGAATCATAGTTAATGACTGAGTTTTTTATTAAGAAAATAGATAAAGCATAACAAATGGAATTATAAACATAAACGCATCAAATCGATCTAAAAAACCGCCATGTCCTGGCATGAATGTTCCACTATCTTTCACGCCAACACTGCGTTTGAGCATGGATTCTACCAAGTCCCCTATCGTGCCAAAGATACCGACAATCCCGCCCAATATCAGCCAATCGGTCATGGTCACATCTTTGACATACCCCAAATAACCAATCAATGCGGCTGTTAAAACGCACCCAATAAAGCCACTTATCGTGCCTTCCAATGTTTTTTTAGGCGAAATGCGGGGTAATAAAGGCGTTTTTCCAATTTTGGAACCAATCAAATACGCCCAAGTGTCATTAGACCAAGTGAGTAATAAAAGTCCAAATATTAATTTCTCGTCATATACGTAATAAATGGATAATAGCAAGGTAAAGGGCATTCCAATATAAATCAATCCAGTCGTCAAGACCCCAATATTTTGAAAAGGCTGAGTGGATTGCGCCGCTAATTCAAGGATGATCCAACTGAAAATCAATGCAAATAAAATATATTGCAATAGTTCTACTTCTGAATTGTACGTTGCTAAAATCATATATGGAATGGTTCCTATCATCACTGCCAACACACGGCGTAAGGTATAAAAAACACCATCTTTGGACATTAACATCCCTGTCAATTCCCAGAGGCAACCGCCTGTGACGATTGCGAATAAAAGTTTGAATGTCCATTCATTCGTGAAAAGACCAAACAACATCACTGCTGTAAAAACCGTCGCAGTCACGGCGCGTTGTTGTAAAACTGTCATAAAAGAGCGTCGCTAAGATTTTTTGCAAAGATAAATTTAAACTGATTTTTACTATCATTTTTTGACGTAAATTTTATAATATTGTCCCAAAATCAATCATACAACATGAATCGTCGTCAATTTTCTAACTTACTATGGCAAGGTTTAACGATTGCACCTTTTGTGGGTTGCAACCTAAATCGTTCATTATCAAGTACTTCCATTGGTAACTCAATAAATTCAACTCATATGCTTCCAAAAATCATTAAACCCAATCGTTTGAAATTAGGAGATACGATTGGGGTCATTGCACCGTCGAGTGCTTTACCTGAGCATGTCTTAAATCGCGCCCTGTCGAATTTGGAAAAATTAGGTTTCAAACTCCAAGAAGGAAAACATATTCGGGCGATGCGCGGCTATCTTGCAGGCACGGAACAGGAACGACTTGAAGATTTACATCATATGTTTGCCGACCCAAAAGTACAAGGCATTTGGTGTTTGCGCGGTGGATACGGCGCGGCGCGACTGTTGCCCGAGGTGGATTTTAAGTTAATTAAAAAAAATCCAAAAGTGTTTATTGGGTATAGCGACATCACGGCACTGCATGTTGCGATTGCTGAAAAAACGGGCTTGGTGACGTTTCACGGACCCGTAGGCACTTCTGATTTCAATGATTATACGGGCATGCACGTCAAAAACGTGCTGATGAATCCTACTGCGCCTTATAAAATTGAATTATCAGCAGAAAATCTTAAAAAAGAAGGCAATTTGTTTCAAACAGAAGTCATTACCGCAGGAAAAGCGCGTGGAAAATTGATAGGCGGCAATCTATCCTTATTAAGTTCGGCGGCGGGAACGCCTTTTGCGGTCAAAAGTTTTGCAGGAAAAATGGTTTTTATGGAAGATATTGATGAAAGACCGTACCGCGTGGATCGAATGTTGACCCAATTATTACAATCTTCGGATTTGAAAAAAGCGGCGGGTATTGCGTTGGGCATTTTTGATGGTTGCAATCCGAATAAAGATGAAAATTCGCTTTCATTGATAGAATGTTTCAAAGATAGATTGGGCAATTTAGGGATTCCTGTGATTTATGGTTTATCGTTTGGGCATATTGGGCATCAATTCACTTTGCCCGTAGGCATTGAAGCTGAATTAAATACAGATACTAAAACGTTAACCTTTTTAGAATCGGCTGTTCAATAAAGGACAAAACGTTAAATTCGTGGTGATGGATGTGCGAATTTTTGCGGATTAGGATACAAAAATCCGTACATCCATCACTCTTTTTCATATATTAACCCAAGTTGCCTACCGCGCAACTTGGGTTAATATATGAAAAATCGCTAAAAAGGTATTCAAGATTCAGCATCCACAAATGCTTGCAAATAATGAAATCTATCGGTCAATTGTCCATTTTCTGCAATGGTTGCTTTTTGCAAAACAATACTATCTTTGGCTTTTAAGAGTTCTGGCAAAATATTCGCCATAAATTGCGTTCCAAAAAACTCAGATGCATCTCGTGGTAATTCATTCGGCAAATTATCAATCGTCATCATATCAATGGAGTTTTCTTGAAAAGGCAAGGTTTCTTGTTTTGAAATCGGGTCAAAACCATAAAAAGGTGCATCTATTGTAGTAGCTCGAATCGTCGAAGGCACAGAGGAATGTGGCATTAAATCACAAGAAATATCGGAAATCGTTTTAATTTTAAAATCTTTTTGAGTCATTTCATCGGATGTAAAAAACATAGGTGCTTTTTTATCATAAAAAATACCATTAATAAAAACATCTGTTTTTTGATAAAATGGGGCAAAAATACTCTTGTATCTATCAGGATGTGCATAAAAATCGGATTTTTTGAAGGGTAAACTATCTTTTCGCTCTACATATTCAGTAGGCGATAATTGTGTAAAAACAGCCGTATTGAAATTTTTCTTCAAATAATTATTGGGAGAAACCTGTTTTAAACCTAAATCGCGCAATACTTCCACCGCGCCAGAAGCCACTCTACCTGTCCCTGTCACCACCACTCGAACAGGCGGCAACTGAATGGTTTGATACAAATTTCGGGCATGCGCATAATCGTGTAAATCCTTCATCCGCGTTAGGCTGTACGCACCTGTTCGTGCGCCATATGCCAGCATGCCATTGTGCGCGCCCACCATCCCTGCGTAACGTCCGAAGGCAATCAATCGCAAACCATATTCATTGGTAAGTAATTCATAATCAATGATTTTTATATTTTTTTCTAAAATGGTTTGTAATAATGTTCGGTTATAAACCTGTTTTTTAACAGTGTGTGAAAAGAAAAAATACGTTTTATGGGGTATCAATTGGGCTATTGGGACTTCTTTGATACCCAATAACATATCGCAATCGCTCAAATTATGGGTCACTGCAACGCCTTCCAAAAGGTATTCCGCATCCGAATAACAGCGAATCGGGGAAGGTTCTACCACAATTTGCACGGCATAATTGCGCATCAGAAACGCACATTGACGGGGTGTTAAAGCAGCTCGATTATCAGATGGCACTTTGCCTTCTCGAATAATTCCTATTTTCATTGTAAAAATGGGTGATGATAATATTGGGTTGTGAAAAATGACAAAATTAATCTTTTTTTGATTTCACCGCCAAAAATTGCAAAAAGAGCGTTTGAACGCCTATCTTTGTTTGAAATTTCAAAAAATAAAAAATCAATCGAATGGTTGTAGATAATAAAAACAGTTTGTTGTTCAAAGCGGATAGGGCTTTGGATGATATTCGCCCTTTTTTAAAGGTCGATGGCGGGAATGTGGAAGTGGTTGAGATTACAGAGAAAATGGTTTTGCGGGTTCGATGGATGGGCAATTGTCAAAGTTGCTCGATGTCTGCGATGACGATGAAGGCAGGTATTGAGCAGACTGTTCGGAATCAATTACCCGAAATCATATCAGTAGAAGCGATTAAGTAGTCGCATTTAAAATTAATTAATTTATCATATGAATCAAAAAAATATACTGGAGAATCCCCAACATTGGATGGATTTAGAGGAACGTTATGGCGCACATAACTATCATCCCCTTCCGGTGGTGCTGTCTCGCGGCGAAGGCGTTTTTGTGTGGGATGTGGAGGGTAAAAAGTATTATGATTTTTTATCTGCGTATTCTGCTTGTAATCAAGGACATTCACATCCGCGCATCTTGAATGCGTTGATGGAACAAGCTAAAAAATTGACACTCACATCTCGTGCTTTTCATAATGACCGTTTGGGTCCGTATGAGGAATTTATCACCCAATTTTTTGGATATGATAAGGTGCTACCCATGAATACAGGGGTTGAGGGCGGCGAAACGGCTATCAAATTGTGTCGAAAATGGGCTTATGAAGTGAAAGGAACGCCTCAAAATGAAGCGGTGATTCTGTTTGCAACAGGCAATTTTTGGGGGCGTACTTTGGCGGCGATTTCTTCTTCCGCAGACCCAAGCAGTTATCGCAATTATGGTCCGTATATGCCCGGTTTTCAATTAATTCCCTATAATGATTTGCCTGCCTTAGAAGAAGCGTTGAAAAATCCAAATGTTGCTGGATTTATGGTAGAGCCGATTCAAGGAGAGGCGGGCGTTGTCGTGCCTGATGCGCATTATTTGCCCAAAGCATTTGAAATGTGCCAAAAAAACAACGTTTTATTCATCGCGGATGAAGTACAAACAGGGATTGCCCGAACAGGAACCATGCTTTGTTGCGATAGATTTGGGTTTAAACCCGATATTTTGATATTGGGAAAAGCCTTATCGGGTGGGGTTTTGCCTGTTTCGGCAGTGTTGTGTCGGGATGAAATTATGATGACGATTCGTCCTGGTGAACATGGTTCGACGTATGGTGGGAATCCATTGGCTTGTGCGGTGGCAATGGAGGCTTTAAAAGTCGTTCAAGACGAGCGTTTGGCAGAAAATGCAGAACGCTTGGGCATCGTGTTTAGAAACAAAATGCTTGATTTGAAACAAAAAAGTAGTTTAGTAACCGAAGTGCGCGGTATGGGTTTGCTGAATGCTATTGTAATTGATAGTGCGGAAGAAAGCAAAGCCGCATGGAATCTTTGTTTGCAATTTGCAGAAAATGGTTTGTTAGCAAAACCGACACATGGCAATATTATTCGATTTGCACCACCATTGGTTATCAATGAAAAACAAATTATAAAATGTTGCGCTATTATAGAAAAAACCGTTTTGGCTTATAGATAGTAGGATAAATTGGAACGCGGATTGGGCGGATTTACACGGATTTTTCAAAAATAAAAAATCCGTGTAAATCCGCCCAATCTGCGTCATCCGCGTTCCAATTTATCCAAAGGTACTAATCCAATTTGAAAAAAGGACGCACTTGACGCGCCTGTTCATCTGCTGCAATCAAAAAATACGCGCCTTTGGGCAAATCATGTACGTCAATCTGAATCACTTGTCGTTGATTTGCATCAAAATCGTTTTTGATATAATGAACTTTGCCCATCATATCAACTATTTTTAAAACCGTATTTTGTTTTAAATCATCCAACTCAACCATCAATACATCCGAAGCGGGATTGGGATATAATTTAAATTTTGAATCATTGGTCTGTTCAAAAATTAAATTGGGTTTTGCCTTGTATAAAAATTTAATATGTGGATGCCGAATATTGCTTCCCGTAAAACTATCAACAGGCGCAACGGTTCCAGAAAATAATTTGTGACAATATCTAAATTGGAATTTATTAAAATAATTAGTGGTATCCATCGCGCCCACTTTCGCCGACGTGGAATCATAAGCCCAAAAAACCTGACCAACGGTTGCCATATCTTGTGAATATTCAACCATAATCGCTAAATTTTGAGTCGAATCATACCGAAAAGGCGTGTTTAACAAAGGGAATGTTTTCCATCCTGATGTAGAATCAATATATTGTTTTAAATCCGCATTAAAAACAAGCGTTGGAGTCAACGTATTTTGGACGAGAGACCACTTTTTTAAAGTATCGCCCCATTCTTCTAAATTCGTATTTGCCATCCAAATTTTAGCCGTCACAACAGCATTCGCAGGAAATTTCCCTTGTACAGGTGTGACGCTGGATACCCGAGTCACATCTCGAAACATCCGAAATGCGGTTATTTCTGCATTCTGCGGCATTCCTTTTAAGGCTTGACGCGGATAAATATAAACGCTTCGATTCCAAAACTGAGGTTGAAATTCCACCGTCTGAAAAAACGAATACGTATTACCAGAAATCGCAAATTGATTTCTGCCAACGGTTACGGTATCAATGCGTTGTGCCAAAAGGCTTTGTACGACGATTGCTATGAATAAGAATCCAAGCGTACCTTTTTTTTTCATACCTTTTCGTTTGAATAATTTAATTCCGTTTCGGGATATTAAAAAAATAAGAACTCGCAACAGGCACGACAAACATCAATGCTGTCAACAAGGAAAAAAGCATATCGCCTTGTTCGGATTCCATCCAATGCACCAAAGCATTGTTTTTAGAAAATTCAAGGTGACTGAACGTTGCCAAAGACAGTTTCAAACCCAAAACGCCAATCACCGCAAACGCAACACCTTCCAAAAACGGAAATTTTTCTAATAATTTAACAAAACCTTGCGCCACAAAACGCATCGCCAAAATACCAATGAAAACACCTAACCAAATTAAAACAATATTTTTAGTAAAAGCCGCCGCCGCAAAAACATTATCTATCGAAAACGCCATATCCATCACTTCGACCGCAATGACGGTTGCCCAAAATTGACCTAAAAAACCATTTGACATTTTGTAATACCACTTGTCATTGATGGTAGTTGTATTGCTTTCGGAAGGTTCTTCACTTCCTTTCGCTTTGAAAAAATAATCAATCGCCAAATACAATAAGTATAAACCACCCAAAGGTTTGAGCCACCAAACACTCACCAAAACCGTCGCAAAAATCAAGGCTAAACCTCTGAAGAAATACGCGCCCAAAATGCCATATCGCAAGGCTCTCGGACGCTCTTTTTCGGGTAAATCCATGACCATTGTGGCAATCACTGCCGCATTATCTACGGATAAAAGGGTTTCTAACAAAATTAAATTAAAAATAATGCTCCACGATTTTTCTGGATTTTGAGTAATCCATTGCCATTGCTCGGGAATGTTTGCAAAATAGTTTGCAAGGTAATCCATATTACAGTTAGTCCGTTAATGAAAGATTGCTCTTTCGTATTTGTATAAATTATTTTTTTATGTGTAAATCCGTAAAAATCAATGATAAAATACCATTGATTTTTATCGGTTCGTTCTTGGAACAAATTTTACTTCCAAAAAGTTCATTTGACGCGCTTACAGTCGGGAAATAAATTTCCCGATAAGGAAGCCGTACGACTACAAAAGTGATTTTGCAAATTCACGCCAGATAGGGTCATTCGTAGGCGGGTCTGCCTCTATCGTAATAGCCGTTTTTAAAACAGGATGTATCAATTTCATGCTTTTACAATGCAGGTGAATCGACAAATCTTTATTCGCTTTGGGGAAACCGTATTTTAAATCGCCGCGAATGGGGCAGTCAATGCGCATTAATTGAGCGCGAATCTGATGAGAACGCCCCGTTTTAGGATGCACTTCTAATAAATGATGGTCGCCCATCGAACAAATCAACTGATAGGATAATTCAGACCGTTTCGCATCCGGATACCGCCGACTTTGTGCATCCAAAGCCCGTGTGATATTTTTATCCTTGTCTTTGACCAAAAAATGGATTAAAGTTCCTTCCAATGGGTCAGGACGTTCTCCAACCACTGCCCAATACGTTTTTTCCACTTTTTGTTCCAGAAAAAGGGCGTTCATCCGTTCCAATGCTTTGGACGTGCGTGCAAAAACGACCGCGCCACTCACAGGGCGGTCAATACGGTGAATCGTACCGAGAAACACATCACCAGGTTTATTATATCGTTCTTTGATATATTTTTTGATATGTTCCGAAATAGGGGTATCGCCCGTCTCATCGCTTTGAACCAAGATGCCCGCAGGTTTGTTGACCGCAATAAGGTGATTGTCTTCGTAAATCACTTGTAAATTCATGATTTCAATATAGATTTACATTGGAAAAAATCATTGATTCCAATGATGGTTTTAAAAAAACGTGCAAAAATATGAAATTAAAATTAGGTTTTTCGCCTTGTCCCAATGATACTTTTATTTTCGACGCGTTGCTTCATGGAAAAGTCGAAACAGAAGGGTTGAAATTTGAGGTTTTTATGGAAGATGTGGAGGCTTTAAATCAAAAAGCCTTTCGCAATGAGTTGGATATAAGCAAATTAAGCTATCATGCTTTTGGTTATGTGGCAAATCAATACGTGTTATTGGATGCAGGGAGCGCGTTAGGAAATGGTTGTGGCCCTTTGTTAATAGGCAAAAAAAAGTTAACGCCTGCTGATATTGCAAACGCAAGTATTGCAATACCCGGAAAATATACCACTGCTCATTTATTATTTTCGTTGGCGTATCCGCAAGTGAGGCATAAAGCGTTTATGGTTTTTTCGGAAATTGAACCTGCGATTTTGGCAAATCAGGTGGATGCAGGGGTGATTATCCATGAAAATCGGTTTACCTATCCCTTGAAAAATTTGGTCAAAACCATTGATTTGGGGGATTTTTGGGAACAAAAAACGGGTTTGCCGATTCCATTAGGCGGCATTGCCATTAAAAGAAGCGTGCCTGTGGAGATTCAACAAAAAATGAATCGGGTTTTGCGGCGGAGTGTGGCGTATGCGTTTCAACATCCAGCATCCAGTCAATCTTATGTGCGCACGCATGCGCAAGAGATGGAAACGGCGGTGATGGCGCAACATATACAATTATATGTGAATGATTATACCCTTGATTTGGGTGAAAAGGGGCGAAAAGCCGTAGAAATATTGTTTGAAACGGCATACCAATATAAAATGATGCCCAATTATGAAAAATCGCTTTTTTTAACTTGATTTTTAGCTTGATAAATTGGAACGCGGATGACACGGATTGGGCGGATTTTCACGAATTTTTTTAACTTGATTTTTAGCTTGATAAATTGGAACGCGGATGACACGGATTGGGCGGATTTTCACGAATTTTTTTCAAAAAAAATCCGTGAAAATCCGCAAAATCCGTGTCATCCGCGTTCCAATTTACCCAATTGTATCGCCTTTACCGCCCATTAGGTTTTGGGTTCTCTAATTTTATCCAATAGAAAATTGAGCAATTCCGCTTCTTGTTCCTCCAAATTATCCAAAACACTTGTTAATCGTTTGTAATGTATATCAATCGTTTCCAACAAGATAATTCCTTGCTCGTGTATGTGCAAATCTTGCACACGGCGATTCACTTGATTGCCAGAACGAATCACCAAACCTTTATCCAAGAGTCTATCTGTAATACGTGTAACATTGGAAGTTGGATAAATCATTCTTTCCTGTGCATCCCCAACCGAAACAGGATGGGGGTGTTTACCCCTCAAAATGCGTAACAAATTAAATTGTTGCGGTGTTAGGTCAAATTCTTTTAAGACATTGGTTTGGTGCATGGTCACCCAATTGCCTGTAAATAAGAGATTTATCAATAACTTTTGATACTCATCTTTAAATTTAACTTGTCTAATTTGTTGGTCAATTTTCATCCTAAATGGTGAACTGAAAGTTTTTAAATTAGATGCAAAGTTAATTCATTCTTCTGAAAAAAAAATCATATTTTGAAAATAGTGACATAATTATTAAGTGGACATTGGATAAATTGCTTCCGTTGGTATCATCCGCTTTAAACCGCCTAAACATGATCATTGCATTTACAACAATAAAATATGATTCAGAAAAAGGGGTGCAAGAATTGGACAAAAGGCACGTCGAAGGCAAAAAATATGTGACCGAAGCTAATGATGTAATTCATTTTTTATGCCATGTTTTAAATGTTGTAAATAAGATACTTATAAAAGTCGCTTGCGTAAAAACAAGCGACTTTTTAATTAAAATAATTATACAACTAAAAAAAATGTATTTGCAAAATCGAAAATTAGTAACCTTTTTTTTGCAATCATCAAAATAAAGGTTACTTTTGTAGGGTTCAAACAGTTTTTAGACTGCTTAGATTGGTAATATAGTAACTGTTTTACAAATCTGTTTTTATAAAATTGTTGAATCAAAAAACAAGCATTCATGACAGAACCATTCAAAATCAACGCTTTCTAAATTTTTAGAATGCCATGCGAGCCATTGGTGCTACGTCATGTGCTGCAAATTCCCGATTTAAAAACTTAAAATAACCAGCAATCGCAATCATTGCCGCATTGTCTGTGCAATATTCAAATCTTGGAACATACGTAGTCCAACCTTCGATTTGCCCAGTTAGCTCCAATGTTTTGCGCAAACCTGTGTTTGCAGACACCCCGCCCGCAATGGCAATGTGTCGAATCCCCGTTTGTTTGGCTGCTTTTTTAAGTTTTTTAATCAAAATTCTAATAATTCGGTCTTGAACAGAGGCGCAAATGTCCGCTAAGTTTTCTGAAATAAAATAAGGGTTTTGTGCCATTTCCTTTTTCAGAAAATACAAAACGGATGTTTTCAGCCCTGAAAAACTGAAATTTAAATTCGGAATTTGCGGTTCAGGAAAGTCAAATCGCACCTTTCCTTGTGTCGCAAGGCGGTCAATAGCGGGACCCGCAGGATAATCCAAGCCAAGCAATTTGCCTGTTTTATCAAATGCCTCTCCCGCCGCGTCATCTAAGGTTTCACCGAGAATGCTCATTTTTAACGCGTTTTCGACCAAAACAATTTGCGTATGACCGCCCGAAACCGTAAGGCAGAGAAATGGAAACGGTGGTTTAGGGTCTTCTGCGAAGTGTGCTAATACGTGTGCGTGCATGTGGTTCACCTCTATCATAGGAACATTCAGCGACAGGGCAAAGGCTTTAGCAAAACCAACGCCTACCGCTAAAGAACCCATTAAGCCAGGTCCCAATGTAAAAGCAATGGCATCAATGTCTTGCTTTTGCACGCCTGCTTTTTGAAAAGCGGCATCTACGGTTGGCACAATGTTCTCCTGATGCGCTCTCGAAGCAACTTCGGGAACAACACCGCCATACAATTTGTGGACAGCTTGACTCGCCACTACATTGCTCAAAATGCGTCCATTTTGAAAAATTGCAGCAGAAGTGTCATCGCAACTGGATTCAATTGCTAAAATTGTTACTTCAAAGGGGCTTTTTTGCAAATTCGGCATAATTATTTTGTTAATAAATTGTAAATCCGATTACCATCGAAAAACCGGGCGCAATGTTAGTTAAAATAATTCACATAAAAAAACATTCTGAATACCAAGACAAAACATACTTATGAGCTTTAAACAACAAATCCGGATATTAATATCTGAAGGACGCACTATTGAAGCTCTAAGGCTGGTGCAGTCAACTGTCAAATTGACGGATTACAGCATGTACACGCAAGCCTTGTTGCTTGAGTCACAATTCATTGACCAACGCAGAACGATTGCGCTTAGTGCTGATTACTCTCACATTCATGGGTCGCTTTTGCAACTCGCTGAAGAAGTGGAGCGAAAACGTTTAACCGAAAGAGATGCGGACGGCGTTAGCCTCACTCATCCTAATACC
Source organism: Chitinophagales bacterium (assembly GCA_013298955.1). GTDB lineage: Bacteria > Bacteroidota > Bacteroidia > Chitinophagales > Saprospiraceae > JAAFJT01. The sequence continues at coordinate 15,119 of JAAFJT010000016.1, read as the reverse complement.
AATTGGATCTATGTAGGGATTGGTATTTTGATTGCATTTGGCGTGTTGGCTTGGCAATTATCAAAGGTTACAGGTTCAAATGTATGAAAATGATTGAAAAAATATTTTAATATAAAAGATTTCTTTTCAAAAACTACATTTGCCCTACTTGGATTTATTTTTTTGATTTAAATCCATTTGAATTACCTTTTACAAGGTAAAACGGTACATCTTTTGCCCATAACTTTTTTATTAAAAACTAAACAAAATGCGATTTGTTTTTGCAAAAGAATTACTTTTACGCTTGCAAAAGCAAATAGAAAAAATTTCAATTTTGTTCAAAACCTACAAAAATGTTTGGTTCAAGAGATAGTAAAAATCAACCCCAAAATGCTAACACTTCCTTCTCAGCAACAGAGTTGGCATTGACTTGCGTTATTGCCAAAGGTACGGTTATTGAAGGCAAAATTACGACGAGTGAAAATATGCGAATTGATGGCACCATTCGTGGCGAAATTACGTGTGAAAAACGACTTGTAATGGATGCAGGTGGTTTTATTAAGGGTAATATTGCTGCGGCAACAGCTGCCATCAGAGGTAGGATTGAAGGTAAAGTGGTCATTCAAGACACTTTACATTTGTTAGATTCTTCTCATATCAAAGGCGAAATCAAAGCGCGTCAATTGAAAGTAGAAGAAGGTGCGAAGTATGAAGGTCAATTAAACGTTGGTTAAAGCTGAAATTTTTTATAACATCATCCATCCCTTGAATGACACAGATACAGGAAGATATTGTGGAATATGCGTTTTCTATCAAAGCGACAGATAGGTATTCATTGAACTTGCTTATAGGGGTTGGTGGTGCCTGCTATATGGTCAATGATAATTTGATGAATGTATTAGCGTTGCGTTCCTATCAATTTGATGCCGTTGAAAATGCTTCTCAACAACAACTCCATTTTCAACGACAGTTGAAAACCATTTTTCAAGAAGACCCTTATTTACGTCTTCCTTATCGCACCGTTAAAGTAGCTATGAGTGCTACGCCTGCGACCTTGATTCCAACCGAATTATACCAAGAAAAAGATAAAGCAAAGTATTTTCAAAACATCGCTCCTACGAATAGGTATGAACGATTTGATGCAGATGAATTACCACAATTAAATTTAATTAATGTGTATCCTGTTGAAGATGCGATAGTTGATTTGATTCAAATGTATTTTCCAAGTATTCGGACGTATCATACCTATTCTGCTTTGATAGAAGGGTATCGGCGATTGACGGGTGTACAATCGGGACATCGCGTTTTTATGAATGTGCGGGATAGTCGGGTGCAATTATTTGTTTTCCATGATGATAAATTGCTTTTTAACAATGGATTTACGTTTCGCTCTTCCAAAGATTTGATTTATTTTGTGATGTTGATTTTTAATCAATTCAATCTTGACCCTGATGAAACGCCCTTAATGATGACGGGTACGATTTTGGAAAATTCAGATATTTGCAAATATTTATATCGTTATATTCGCTATATTGGCTTTGTGCCTGCGCCGAATTATTTTAAATTTGGAGGGCAATTTAAAGATATTCTTTCCCATACCTACTTTGATTTATTTTGTTTGAATGTACTCAGTTGAAAGTAGTATTGATGAATCAAGAATTAGGTAAAAACAGGCATTGAAAATTGCAATATATGGCATTTGAGGTATTGGCAGAATCGTACTTTTTAACAGCAATTTCCGCTTTGGAAATTTTTGAAATAAGATGCTCATGATTTGAAGGATAAAAAGGATATTTTGAATTTCCATTTGCATGATTCAACCGAAAACATCCTTCTAATCCTTTCAATCATCAGCATCCTATTTCAAAAATTTCCAAAGCGGAAATTGCTGGCTGTCTAAAACAAAAGTGATAAGTCATTGATTATAAATGATTTATCACTTGATTTGAAGGATAAAAAGGATATTTTGAATTTCCATTTGCATGATTCAACCGAAAACATCCTTCTAATCCTTTCAATCATCAGCATCCTATTTCAAACGGTTCCCATTGTAACCTTCCTTATTTCGCATCGTCCTCCTCGTTTGCTTCAAAATAATTGCTTTCTTCAGCAGCCAATTTGTTGCTATTTTTAGACATTTTGCTAAAATAAATGGAACGCTGTTTGGATTCTTTGCGAAACATTTCCTGTGTTTCGGCAGCATTAGCATTGAAACGCATCGAATTTTGAATCGAAAGTGACGCAGCAACGGCTGTTACATCATGATTCGCACCAATGTACGTAAAAGTCCAACCTTGAGGTCTCAATTCCTCAATCAATTTTTTAACACTTTCGCTTGTCCATTCTTTGGAAGCATTTTCTTCGCCGTCCGTCAAAATCGTCACAAGAACGGTGCAAGGAGCCGCGCCTACCAAACTTTTGCGCAAATCCGTCACGCCCATCCCAATTGCATCGAATAACGGAGTCATTGAAGCAGGTTGATAAGAAGCATCATTCAATTCTTGTAAAACGTCCACAGGTTGATTAAACAATTTTGTGGTAATGCCTAAACCATTGAAAGTCAATAAAGAAACGTGGTGCCGTTGCGTTTCAAATTGTTTTTGAACATGCTTAATGGTTTGCACGGTTTCATTAAAACCGCCAATGGTCGCTTGTTTTATGCTCTGCATGGAGCCGCTTTCATCCAAAAGGATAAGGTTATAGACCTGAATGGTGTTTTCGGTATGGGTCATTGAAGTAAGTGATTAGGGTGGTGAAATATTCTTTTGAACGAGTGGATAACCAAGATTCGCGCCCAAAAGTTCCTAAACGCATTGGATTTAAAACATTTAATTTTATATCATTTAGAAAACTGTCTTTTTTTTGCAAAAACAATAAAAAATTGCAAAAAAATTGTATTTTCCACAAAAAAAGGAACTAAATTTGTGGGATGTACCTTAGAAAAGGCGCATACAAACAATACACCCCCGCAAGGCTGAATCGAATCCTTTAAAAGGGATACCAACTTGTTTCAAACCAAAAAAAAGGGAACTCCATGATGCGAATTTTACGGTTATTTTTTTTATTTTCAATATTTTTCAAGGTGCCCTCCGTTTTGGCACAGCGCGAATATTGGATGCGCGGTTATGAATATCATCTTAATTCTACCGCAGGGCGCGATTTAATCCGCAACAATCGGATTGCTACAATGGAAGTAACTGATGCAAAACCCCAAAATGAGGCGTTGAAAAAAGTCCGTCATCGCTTTCATTTCAATGAATTGGGCTTAATGACCAATAAATCGACTTATTTCAATGACCGTGATACGGTTAGTTATTTCGTTTATTATTACTATGATACGGAAAGTCGGTTGACGCGAACCCGCTATTTCATCCACGATACCTTGCGCGGAGAACGCAATTATAAGTATGATGATAGGGGGCGACTGGCGGAAGAAACTTCTTTTTTGGTCTATCAAGATTATTATCCAACAGGCGGTTTAAAGTATGAATGGATTAATGATTCTATTAAAGTGAAAATCAATTTGCGCAATGGCAAACAAGAGGTTTTTAAATATGATAGACGCGGCGGTTTGACCGAGTACCGCAAAGATACGGCTCGACCTGTGAATTATTTCAATTATTACAATTTGGATGGGAAGCGGGTTAAAACGGTGAGTTACAATACGGTTGGAGAAGAATATGGTAAACAAAATTTTAATTATGACGAGACCCGCCGTTTAATTCGGGCAAGCTCCAAAGAGGCGGAATATATGTTTACTTTTGATGAAAAAAACTTATTGAAAGAGGAACGAAAAGTGCATGCCGCAACAGGCAAAGTGCAAGCGGCTACTTATAAATATACTTATTGGTAATTTATTGGGTACAATTGAAACGCGGATGACACGGATTGTGCGAATTTACACGGATTTTTTTTAATCCGTGTAAATTCGCACAATCCGTGTCATCCGCGTTTCAATTATATCCAATTGTACATATTACGCCGTTTCTGTATTTTCAACAGGTTCAAGAACGACATCTTTCACTCCAATTTGCGCCCCATCTGGAATCACGGCATTCTTTTTAACGACCACAATCCCGTCAACAATACTGTATGCCTCTGTATTCATATCTGCCAAACCTTCACCGCCGCGAATGGTGACATTATCGCCAATCGCGCAACTTTTATCCAAAATGGCTTTTTCAATGCGACAATTCTTACCAATCCCAATACTTGGAACATCTTTTTGAATCAATTCCGTCAAATGTTGGTAATAATCAGCACCCATCATAATTACATTTTTGAGAACGCTTTTATCGCCAATCCGCGAGCGAATCCCGATAACGCTGTTTTCAATGGATTTTGCGTGAATTACACACCCTTCCGTCACCAACGATTTTTGAATGCGCGTCCCATAAAATTTCGAGGGCGCGAGCATCCGACCGCGTGTAAAAACCACATTATGATTGTCAAAAAGGTTGAATTTCGGAATATTATCAGTCAATTCAAGGTTTGCATCAAAAAACGACGCAATTGTTCCAATATCCGTCCAATAACCATTATATTGGTAACTCGCTACTTTCATGCCCGCTTTGATGGCAGCAGGAATGATTTCTTTGCCAAAATCCGTCGCAGAAGGATTATCCGCAAACAATTTTTTCATAATTGCCTTGCTGAAAATGTAAATCCCCATACTCGCTAAATAGTTTTTACCTTTTTTGGCTTCTGCTTTGGAAACAGGCGAAACCCAATCTGGTAAAAGCTCCGATTTGGGTTTTTCGATGAATTTCTCAATATAATTGTCTTCATTCACCTTCATAATCCCAAAACCAGTCGCATCTTTGGCATTGACAGGAATTGTCGCAATCGTCAAATCGGCATTTTGTCGAATGTGCGCTTCTGCCATTGCCTTGAAATCCATTTGATACAACTGGTCACCCGACAAAATTAAGACAAAATCATGGTCTTGATTGTCCAAATGTCGCATGGATTGTTTGACCGCATCCGCCGTTCCTTGAAACCAGTGCGGACTATCGGGGGTTTGCTCTGCTGCCAAAATATCGACAAAGCCGCCTCGAAAGTGGTCAAAATGGTAGGTATTTTTAATGTGTTGATTGAGCGAAGCCGAATTGAACTGCGTCAATACAAAAATTCGGCGCACGCCAGAATTGATGCAATTGGAAATCGGAATGTCAATCAACCGATATTTGCCCGCGATAGGTACGGCGGGTTTAGAACGGTGTTGGGTCAAAGGGTATAATCGAGAACCCTGACCGCCTCCCAAAATGAGGGAGATCATTTTAATTGTTCGCTGCATGGTTATGTCTTTTTGGTTTTGTCGCCCGAAAAAAGATTGTGAAACAGTTGCGGATGTTAAATCAAAAAAAAACGAATATTGTTTTGTTTGAATAGTTAAAAAACTGTTAAAACAGATTTTTATATTGTTATTTTTGTGTAACGCCTTTTTGATGTTGCTAAAAAACAGCTAAAGGCTCGTTTTTGAATCGGTTTATCTGTCTGAGCTGATGAACGCTCTTTGCACGAGCCTCCGCCGCAACAAGTTAATTCACAATAAAAAATTACTTTTCTATTGACAAATATTAAGCCAAATCGTTATTTCAATCACTGGATTGTTTCAAGATTTGAATTATTTACTTGTTTTGGTGGTAAAAATAAATTTCAACTTTAGGCGCAAAAGTATTCTTTTATAATGGATTATTCAAAATAATAAAAATAAAAACTTGAAAAACCTTATTTTTTTTTCTTTATTATGGGTTTTGGATTTATAATTAATCCGATTTGTTAACTTGCTACTTACCATCTTACAAAAGAGGCTACTTTTTACCTATCAATCGCGCCATTGATAGGTAATTTGCGTTGACCGATAAATGGCATTTTCAGCAGAAGGTCAAAGTCTTGACAAAAAACTACATTTTTGGATATATTGAACCCAAGTTGCGCAGTAGGCGGCTTCGCCGCCCAAAAAGAGGGAACTAAGGGCGTGTGTGTTTTGTTTTTTTAATTTTGCTCCGCAAAATTAAAAAAACAAAACACACACGCCCTTTTTTGGAAAGAATTTTTTGCCGCCGTAGGCGACATTACCGCGCAACTTGGGTTATTTACTATTAAAACGAAATAACTAAAATAGAGCATTTGAAGGAAAGTCCCTTTCAAATACTCTATTTTATTCAAAATCAATATTTTACAATTAATTAAATAATTTCAATTTAAACATTGAATAAAAAGTGCATTACATCACCGTCTTCCGTTACATATTCTTTGCCTTCGACGCGCACTTTGCCCAATTCTTGCACTGCTTTTTCAGAACCATATTTTACAAAATCAGCATATTTAATCACCCTTGCGCGAATGAAACCGCGTTCAAAATCGGAGTGAATTACACCCGCCGATTGTGGAGCCGTCCAACCTTGTTGAATCGTCCAAGCGCGTACTTCTTTTTCACCCGCCGTGAAATAGGTGATGTAATTCAATAATTTGTAGCAGCCGCGAATGACTTTATTAACTCCCGGCTCATCCAATCCCATGGATTCGATAAATTCCAATCGTTCTTCAAGGCTATCTAATTCTGCAATTTCGGCTTCAATGGCGGCAGAAATGAAAATCACTTCCGCTTTTTCGCCTTGAATCGCTTCTACAAACCGTTTTGTATGATGATTACCCGTCATAACCGCCGATTCATCCACATTACAAACGTACAAAATCGGTTTTGCCGTCAACAAAAACATCTCTTGTAAGACCGTATCCTCTTCTGGAGTCAAGGGCATGGTGCGTGCAGGTTGTCCATCTTCGATGTGTTTGTAAATGCGTTCCGCAGTTTCCAACGCACGGACGGCGGTTTTATCGCCCCCTTTCGTATTTTTTTTGTAGCGGTCTAAACGCTTCTCAACGGTTACTAAGTCTTTGAGTAACAACTCATTATCAATAATTATTTTATCCCGCACCGGATCCACTGAATTTTCTACATGGATAATATTATCGTCGTCGAAACAACGCACCACATACACAATCGCATGCACTTCCCGAATATCTGCGAGAAATTGATTCCCAAGTCCTTCATTTTTGCTCGCGCCTTTAATCAACCCTGCAATATCAGCGATTTCGACTGTTACAGGAATCACTTTTTTGGGTTTGACTAAGGCGGCAAGTTTGTCCAAACGGGGGTCTGGCACCGTAATCATCCCGATATTGGGGTCTTTGGTCGCAAAAGGGTAATTCGCCACCAACGCTTTTGCACAAGTAAGCGCGTTGAACAGGGTGGATTTGCCTACATTGGGCAGACCGACGATGCCACATTTTAAAGCCATTTCAAAATCTTATATAGATAATTAGATATTTTTCAAAAATCGGGGGCAAAGATACCCAAAAAAACGTTTTTTTTTGAAAAAAAGTAAAATGTTTTTCATTGAAGGCAGAAACCTCCCTTCGCTGATGATTTACAAATGTTAAAATTAACACTTTTATTTGGATTTTAATTCGTGCCTATTATATTTGTGCCAATCTTTTACAAAAAGTGACAGGTCAACAAATTAACTATAACTTACAACCGACACGGATGGGTCAAATCACTGATTTTTGCTTTATTACTTGCGTTGCGATTCAACGATTCAACGATTCAACGATTCAACGATTCAACGATTCAACGATTCAACATCGTTAATCGCCCACAAATTACGTTTTTTGTGGGCGAAAACCTAATTTTTACCTTGAAAAGCACAGGTAAAATGCTTTTTATTTTCTTAAATTCCATTTACAAATTAAACAAACTCAACCAAACGCTTGATGTTTCAGTTTAAACGATTTCCTTATTTTCAACAGCGAGACGCAATGGATTGTGGTCCGACTTGTTTGATGATGATTGCTGCCTTTCTCGGTCGGAGGTACTCGTTGCCTTATCTCCGCGATTTGTGCCATATTAGCCGCGAAGGTGTTTCCGCACTCGGAATTACCGAAGGAGCCGAATCCATTGGTTTTCGGGCGATGACGGTCAAAGTGCCTTATGAAGCGAAGGAAGAAGCCTGTTTATTGGCTGCGCCGTTGCCGTGTGTAGCGCATTGGAATCAACAACATTTTGTCGTCATTTTCAAAGCAACGCGGCATCATGTGTGGATTGCCGACCCCGCGAATGGCAAATTTAAACTCAAACGCGCTGATTTTGAAAAGAGTTGGTGTTCGGATGGGCAGGAAGGCGTAGTGATTTTGTTAGAAGAAACGCCCGCTTTTTATGACCCAAACCAGCTCAGTCAAGGTCTAACGACGCATTTTGCGTATCTTTTCCAATATTTGCGTCCCTATCGGCGGTTGATTGGCAATGTGGTGATAGGGATGTTATTGGGGAGTTTATTCCAACTCATCTTGCCTTTTTTGACCCAAAGTGTGGTAGATATAGGGATTCAAAATCGCAATATTGGGTTCGTGTCCATGGTTTTGTTTGCTCAAACCATGTTATTTTTGAGTCAAACGACGGTTGCTTTTTTACAAAATCGAATCCTCATGCACATCGGGACGCGCATCAATGTCGCCTTAGTGACCGATTTTTTGATAAAACTGATGCGTTTACCGCTTGGTTTTTTCGATACCAAAATGACAGGCGATTTAATGCAGCGGATTGGCGACCAAAGCCGTATCGAAGGTTTTTTAACCCAATCGTCGCTCGCAATCTTATTTTCCTTGATTAATTTTGGCGTGTTTAGCATTGTATTATTATTTTACAACTTGCGTATTTTCTTGATATTCATGGCAGCCGCGCTGCTCTATTTGTTATGGATCGGGTTCTTTCTGCATCGGCGCAAAGCGATTGATTATGTCCGCTTCCAAGAAATGAGCAGTAATCAAAATACGTTAATCGAATTGATACAAGGCATGCCCGAAATAAAATTGCAAGGTTCGGAACGCAAACGACGGGCGATTTGGGCAAGTATCCAAGCGAAATTGTTTCATATTAGCCTTCAATCCTTGAATTTGACGCAAATGCAAGAAGCAGGGGCGGCTTTCATCAATCAATCGAAGGATCTTTTGATTTCGTTTGTGGCTGCCAAAGCGGTGATTGATGGGCAAATGTCGTTGGGCATGATGCTGTCGACCCAATATATGGTTGGGCAATTGAACGCACCGTTGCAACAATTCATTGCCTTTATTCGCTCGGCGCAAGATGCGCGGATTAGTTTAGAACGGTTGAATGAAATTCATCAGCAACCCGAAGAAGGGATTTTAAGGGGCGGAAAGAATGCTCACACCTTTGAAGATACGTTGCCGCAACAAGGTGCCATTTCGCTCCAAAATGTTTCGTTTCAATACAATGCATTGAGCGATGAGGTACTCAAAAAGGTGAATTTAACGTTCCCCAAAGGTAAAGTGACGGCGATTGTCGGCAGTAGTGGCAGTGGTAAAACCACACTGGTCAAACTGCTGTTGGGCTTTTACACACCCACGAAAGGCGCGATTCGGATTGGAAATCGGCTGTTATCCAGCATTACGCCCTCCGTTTGGCGACAACATTGTGGCGCAGTGATGCAAGATGGTTTTATCTTTTCGGACACGATTGCGAACAACATTGGAGAGTCGGATGAAATCATTAACCGAGAACGCCTTTTTCACGCCGTCGAGATGGCGAATATTCAAGAGTTTATTGAAACGTTGCCATTGGGTTACAACACGATGATTGGTGCCAAAGGGAATGGTATCAGTCAAGGACAGAAACAACGATTATTAATCGCTCGCGCCGTGTATAAAAATCCAGATTTCTTATTTTTTGACGAAGCGACGAATGCGTTAGACGCTAATAATGAACGCGTTATCGTTGAAAATCTAAATGCTTTTTTTCAAAATCGAACCGTTATCGTAGTAGCGCACCGATTGAGTACAGTCAAAAACGCCGACCAAATCGTTGTTTTAGAACGCGGGAAAGTCATCGAAATCGGTAATCATACAACATTGGTCGAAAAAAGAGGTGCGTATTATCATTTAGTCAAGAATCAATTAGAATTAGGTAGTTAGGGGTGTTTCAGTTGGGCTAACAATTTTTTTTGTCACAGATTGGACCGATTGAGCAGATTTTAACAGTTTTGAGTGGGAAAATCAAAAAAAGCTGTTAAAATCTGCTCAATCGGTCCAATCTGTGACAAAAAAATAGTTCTTGATTAAGACATTCCTTACACAACCTTTTAAATGGAACAATATCCTTATTCTTACAAACCAAACTCAAGATGTACGTTTTAGAACAAATCAAGCAATTAAAGCAACTGGATTTATTAATTCGGTTAAAAGCAACAGGCTCACCTCGAGAGTTGGGCGATAAATTGGAGGTATCGGAACGGCAAGCCCGACGCATCATTGATGAAATGAAATCAATGGGATTGCCTATCGCGTATTGCAAGAAAGAAAAACACTATTTCTACAAGAGTGAAGTACAGATGAAATTTGAAATTGCGGTCGTGAAGGGCGATAAATTGAAGAAAATCATCGGCGGCGCAAAAAAAGATTTCGATTTTTTAAATCTTTTTTTCACACGGACATTTTTTGACCGTGACACGGCGCAACTTTGTAGCAGGTTAGCAAACAACGGATTGAGTTACCTTGCCGGCGGTACAGATGCGTCGTTTAAAGACTTAGGGGAATGCTGAAAACCCTGCCTGATGGGCGATAAGAAAGAGAGTAGGCTTAATATTTCTAAAAATTTAATAATGAAACAACAATTTGAATCATTGACATTGGCGAAATTCACAGGTGTACAACTCCCTAAAAAACAATTACATGTAATAGTAGGAGGTGGCGCACGTCCAACAACTTGGACTGACGGCGGAGCTTCTGGTACTGATACTAACTCTGGAGGAGAGACCAGTTGCGATGATGGTTGGAAAGGCTCTGGTGAAGGCAAAAAAGGGTAAGGCTAAATTTATCATAAGCGTTGATTCAGTTACTTTTTGTTAATCTTAGCTTAGCGAAGTGAATTACGTTTTGACAATAAATAGCCTAAATATGATATTATATACACATAATTTCAAAAATATCAATTGTCAATAAAGTATATTTAAAATGTTGATAATTAGTAAATTATGACCATTGTGTACATATATTGTAACAAATTGAATTGAAAAAAAACATAATGGTTAGAAAATTTATTTCCTGCATAATAATTTAATATCAATGATTTAGCAAAAGATAATTTTTTTAACTACTGTTTTTTTTCAATTCAACTTGTATTTATTTTGTTATAAAACCAATACAAGTTTTTTAAGTTTTAAAAATATTGACTTGAAAATGTTTACCGTGAAAATAAAAATAGTCTTATTACTGCTGATAGTTCAGCACAATATACTAACAGCTCAATACATTCCTAAATTTACAGGACAGGTAGATAGCGTTCGCTATAAACTTTATGCCGCACGGCTTACGCGGGTCGGATTAGATCTACCAGAGGACAGTATTCATCGCTGGCATAATATCTATATCTGTTATCTTCATTTGAAAGCACCTGAAGATACTGTTTCGAAGTATGTTCAAAAAGCTTTTGAATATGACAACATAATTGAATGTGATAATATATGGAAGAATCAAGAGAAGTACGCTGGTTTTTTCAAAAGTTATCCTACCGCATGGAAGTCATTCTGCCATCAGTGTGATTCGGTTCAAACCCATTTTGATAAGAAGCTCATGCAGCGACTCTTCGTAATCGAAGCGAATGACCAGAGATATCGAAAAGAAATGAGTCTAAGCGAAATCGCTACCTATCCTAATATATGGAAAAAACAACTTTTGTTGGATTCGATTAATATCCTTCAAATAGATTCTATTATTCAACAGTATGGTTATCCTACGAGACAATTGGTTGGTATAGATCTTACTAAAATACCCTTTTTAGTAATACAACACGCACCACTAAATATTCAAGAAAAATATTTCCCCATAATTGAAATGGCAGCAAATAGTCACTCTATTGATAAATCAGATGTAGCTTATCTGCGGGATAGAATACTTATGAAAAAAGGATTACCTCAAATTTATGGTACTCAATTAAAATGGAACGAGAAAAAGCAAAAAATGGAGTTATATAAAGTTGCAGAGTTGAAAAAAGTGGATGAATTAAGAAAGGGTGTTGGATTAAATTCATTAGTGGAATATCTCAAAGACAATAATGTTGACTTTTTTTTTAATCAAAATTAATTTTACTTATGCTTTTAGTTATATCTGAAGAGCGAGAGCAACCAACAAATTTTATATTGGAATATATAGAATGGAACGGAGGGGCTTTTATTAGAATAAATGAAGAAAATCTAATAGAAGATCTTACTATTTCAATAAATTCAACTGAAGAACTTATTGATTTCGAATTTAAAGACCAAGATATATCTTTAGAGGGAATAAAGTATATCTGGTATCGCAGAGGTGATTTTTCAATAAAACAGTTGTCAAGTGCAATTCATATCAACAATGATATTCACAAATTTTTAAAAGGAGAATGGTTATTTATAAAAAAAACGCTTCACACAAGTCAACTATCATTGAGTAATTTCTATCAAGAGGTTGAGAATAATAGAATCAATAATATGAGATATGCACGAAAATCTGGTTTTAAGATTCCTGAAACCTTAATTACTACAAGTAAAAAACGAGCTGTAGATTTTTTGTGTCAATATAAGAACGTTATTACGAAACCTATTCATAATTGTCATTTAGACTTTTCACTCAATCAAAACAAATATTCAAGTACTGGTACAAGAATCGTCAGTCCAAAAGATTTTGAAGCATTAGGTTCTCATTTTGCACCGATGTTACTACAAACTTATATAGAAAAAGAGGTCGAGCTACGTATTTTTTTCTTAGAAAATCAACTTTTTCCAATGGCAATATTTTCACAATTGGATGCGCAAACCACTATTGATTATAGAAATTATAACGAAGAAAGCCCTAATAGAAATGTTCCTTTTAAATTTGAGGCTGAAATAACTCAAAAAGTAATGAATTTTATAAAAATGAGTCAACTTAATACAGGTTCTATTGATCTAATATTAACGCCTTCTGGTGAATATTTTTTCTTGGAAGTCAATCCAACTGGACAATATGGCTGGGTTTCACACAATTGCAACTATTACATCGAAAATCACATCGCTCAATATTTGCTCACAAAAATAAAACCATAACCTTATGAATGAGTTAGAAAAGTCTAAATTACCTTTAATATTTCATTTTCTGAAAAAAAAGGAAATAACGGCTCATACGGATGCTATCGTACAGCAACAGAATCATGTTATAAATATTCCTTTTTATCAAACACCCTTTTTTAAACCAGATATTTTTTATAAACCTATTTCAAAAATTTTTCAATTTAACTATGATTCAATCAATCCAGAAACAGAAACCTTTTAGTTTATTTGCTTGTTGCTTATTAGTACAGGGAATTGGAAGAAGCTTGATTGTAGATGTTCAAAGAAACAAAATGCACCTTATTCCAAATTCTTTATATTTGATATTGTCGGAATGTAATGGCATGACTTTAAATGCAATTATTCAAACTTATGGAGAAGAAAATCAGGCATGTATTATAGATTATTTTGATTTTTTATCAAAAGAAGAACTCATATTTTTTACAAATTCGCCTATTAACTTTCCTAAATTAAATTTAACATGGGAACAGCCGCGAATAATTACTAATGGTATTATTGATATACAGTTAGTCGAAGCATTTGATATTCAATTAGTTATAAACCAATTTTCTGTATTGGCTTGCCATGCCTTACAACTGAGATTTTTTTCTCAACTTAAATTAGATAAATTAGAATGTATTTTAGATTATTTTGAAAATACCAGAATTCAATCTGTGGAGTTACTGGTAAAATATGATAATTATTTGACAGAAAGTTACCTTAAAGCACTTTGTCTGAAGTATAAGCGATTGGCAATTGTAACAGTGTTTGCAGCTCCAACATCAGGAATGTTTCATTTTCAAGCAAACCCATTTGGCAATATATTTTTTGTTACACAGAATATTATGAATCAGAATCATTGCGGATTGATATTGTCAGATTTTTTCACAGTAAATATTAAGACATTTACAGAAGCTCAAAAACATAATACTTGCCTCAACCGCAAAATCAGTATTGATAAAGAAGGTTATATCAAGAATTGTCCTTCTATGAAGCAGCATTATGGCAATATTCGAGACACCACTTTGCAACAAGCATTGGAACATCCCGATTTTAAAAAATATTGGACTGTGCATAAAGACCAAATTAAGATTTGCAAAGATTGCGAGTTTCGATATATTTGTACGGATTGTCGTGCTTATGTGGAAGATCCACAAGATATGTATTCCAAGCCGCTTAAATGTGGCTACAATCCATATACTTGCGAATGGGAAGAATGGAGTACCAATCCCTTAAAACAAAAGGCAATTGACCATTATCATTTACGCCCCATTCTATAAAAACTTATTTACAATTGAGAATAACGCATCAAAACGCTGTTGTTTTAGGATAGCAGCGTTGCGTTTTTTCGAACCAATCAAACAACAACTTATACACACAACGTTATGCCACAAACACGCACAACCGATTGGCGCATCAATGAGCGCGAAGACATTCAATTTCTACTCGGCAATCCACCTTCATGGACGATGCGTTATGGCATTATGGTCGTAGCCATTGTTTTCAGCGTCCTTTTGTTATTGAGTTACGTTATCAAATATCCAGATGTCGTCACCGCAAGAGTGGTTTTAACCACTGAAAATCCACCCATTCGGATGCTTGCACCGACGCATGGGCGCGTGCAAGCATTGTTGGTTCGTGAAAACGATACGGTTTCAGTTGGCACTTTATTGGCAGTCTTGGATAATACCGCCGATTGGAAGGCTGTTTTGCAATTAGAAACGTTGTTGATTGAAAAAGACGCATTAACGATACAGCCGCCACAACAATTGAATTTAGGCAACTTGCAAAATCTTTATTCTATTTTTTGCCAAAATGCCAAAGATTATCAGTATTTTTTGAATCAAAATGGCGTTCCTGCGAAAATCGCTCATTTACAACAACAAATTGAAGGTCTCAACGCACTCAATGAACAACTTTTAAATCAAAAAGCGATTCAATCGCAAGAATTTCAATTGGCAACCACCGATTTGGCGCGTCAAAAGAAGTTGCATCAAGAAG
>JAAFJT010000159.1 GCA_013298955.1 Chitinophagales bacterium | reverse complement strand
GACATCACCTAAAACCGTTTCCGCCGTCGGATTAGCGGCGAGCGCGTCGTAAAATGCCAATTCATCCACCCGTAAATTCAATTTTTCACCCCGTTTATCCGCCGCTTTGATGTCGTTTGCAAGGTCAATCAACGTTTCAATCAATTGCGTCGCCTCTATCAACCCATTTTGATACCGTTTCACTGCCTGCGCCAACATTTCTGAAAATTTCTTACTTTGAACCAAATTCGTACTCGCCCGACTTTTGATTTCATCATTCAACAACCGTTTCAACAATTCCAACGCTAAATTTTTTCGCGGCAAATCCCGCACTTGATTCAAAAAATCATCCGTTAAAATTTCGATATTGGGTTTGGGAATCCCCGCCGCTTCAAAAACATCAATCACCTCTTTTGAAATAATCGCGTCATTAATGATTTGCCGAATCGCCGTTTCGACCTCTTCCGTACTCACTTTTTTGGTCTGTTCTTCAAATTTGGAAAAACGCGCTTTGATGGCTTGAAAAAACGCTAAATCATCTCGAATTGCCATCGCTTTGGGATGCGGCGTGGATAATCCAAACGCTTGTTGTAATTTCGTCACATAATCTTTGAATCGTTGTTTGCCCGTTCGACCCTCTTCGAGTTTCAACCCTAAAATATGTTCCGACGCGTCCAGAATAAATTGCAATTTATAACGCGGTTCCAATATAAAATATTGTTGATACTTGAATTTGCCAAACATGTCTGAAACAATACTATGCCATTCCAACATTTTTGCAACCGCATCTTCTTGATTAAACGTCAGTTGACCTTTGCCTTTGGCATCGGTATAATCGCGCAAAGCGTTTTTCAAATCTTGAAAAATCCCAATATAATCCACAATCACACCACCTTCTTTATCGCCAAACACCCGATTCACCCGCGCAATCGCTTGCATGAGGTTGTGACCACTCATCGGTTTGTCAATATATAAGGTGTGCAAACACGGCGCGTCAAAACCCGTCAACAACATATCTCGAACAATCAATATTTTTAAGGCATCTTTGGGGTCTTTCAAACGGTCGCCAATCGTTTTTCGGTTGGCTTTATTGCGAATATGGGTTTGCCAATGCAACGGGTCGGTTGCGGAACCCGTCATAATGATTTTCAACGCGCCTTTTTCATCGGCTGCGTCGTACCAATCGGGGCGCAATCGAATCAGCGCGTCGTGTAACGCCACACAAATCCGACGACTCATGCACACAATCATCGCTTTACCGCGCACCGCAGCCGTTTTGGTTTCAAAATGGTGCACCAAATCCAACGCCACTTGCGCCAATCGTTGTTCACTCCCGACGACCGCTTCTTTACTCGCCCATTTTGCAAACCGTTTTTGTTTATCGTTCCATTCATCATTTTCGGTCAATTCATCCACTTGCGTATCCAATATTTTTTGGTCATCCGCGCTCAATTCGATTTTGGCTAATCGGCTTTCGTAAAAAATTTTCACCGTCGCGCCATCGGCGACCGCTTGTTGAATATCATACACATCTATATAATTGCCAAAAACGGCTTTGGTATTTTTATCCGCGCTCTCAATCGGCGTGCCTGTGAAACCGATAAAAGACGCGTTCGGCAACGCATCCCGCATATTTTTGGCGTAACCATCAATAAAATCGTATTGACTGCGATGTGCTTCGTCGGCAATGACCACAATATTGTTTCGATTCGACAATTCTGGATATTTTTCGCCCAAACGGTCGGGCATAAATTTCTGAATCGTCGTAAAAACCACTCCGCCCGATGCAACCGCTAATTGTGTTTTCAAATCGGCGCGATTTTCAGCTTGTTTGGGTTTTTGGCGGATGAGTTGCTCGCAATTGCCAAAGGTTTCAAAAAGTTGTTGGTCTAAATCGTTTCGGTCGGTCAAAACGACAATGGTTGGATTATTCAAGGTCGGGTTCAAAACCAATTTCCCCGTGTAAAAAACCATGCTCAAACTTTTGCCACTGCCTTGCGTATGCCAAACAACACCTGCACGTCGGTCGCCCATCGGTTGCGTTTCGGTGCTGTTCAAACCATAAGTTACAGGCGGTTCGTAGAGGGCGCGATGCGCGTAGGAGGCGCGAATCGTCGATTCAATCGCCCGATTGACGGCATAATATTGATGATACGCCGCCATTTTCTTAATGGTTTTCTGTTTGGACTGCTCAAAAACGATGAAATGACGCAGGACATCCAAAAGCGTTTCTTGATTCAACAAACCTTTGAGCATAGGTTCCATTTCGGTTTGTTTGTTGGTATCCACAATCGTAATGCCGTCTGCGGTTTTCCACTCCATGAAACGGCTGTAATCGCTGCTCAACGTGCCCGCTTTGGCGTACCAACCATCGCTAATCATCATAAAAGCATTATACGTAAAGAGCGATGGAATCAATTGTTTATAAGTTTGCAACTGATGAAAGGCTGCTTTGATACTTGCATTTTCATCCACAGCATTTTTCAATTCGATGACGACCAACGGTAAACCATTGATAAACAAAACAATATCAGGTCGTTTATTTTGATGATTTTCGACGACGGTGAATTGATTGACGGCTACAAAATCATTTTTTCGGGGGTTATTGAAATCAATCAGCCAAACTTTATCGGTTTTGGTCTTGCCCGCGCCGATCGCGTACTTCACATCTATGCCTTCCGTCAACAACCGATGAAACGTTTCATTATTTTCCAAAAGATTCAGACTCGCCGTCCGCAACACTTTTTTAAACGCTTCTTCTTTGGCTTCGGCGGGAATCGTGGGATTGAGTAAATGGATGGCTTGACGCAAACGCTCGTTCAAAACCACCTCTTTATAAGAGCGCGTGAGGTCGGGCCCATAGAATAGGGTGTAATTTAAATCATCTTGCAGAATGCTGAGGGCGATTTGCTCAATATCGTTTTCAGTGATGAAGGCACGCATCTGTTTTACATTTAAAGATTGGTAAAAAATTGTTTGAATTTGTCGAACTTATTTTTTTGACACAAATATAAGATTTTTTTTACCAATGATGCCTTCGTTTTAGAAAAAATCAAGTTTTTGTTTGAGTAAATGATGGTACACCGATGAATGGATTCGCTCCTCTATTTTTTAGAAATGAACAGCTTTTTGAAATAAAAAGCTGTTAATTTCTAAAAATAAAAGTAACTTTGTGACTAAATCAATCAAAAATGAGCAAAAAATCATCTATTGAACCGCTATTAGAGCAACGAAATAGCATCATTACAGTGCAGATGCTGTTAACTCATGGTTTGTCGTATTATGATATTAACAAATGGTTGGCAACTGAAAAATTAATTAAGTTAAAAAGAGGCGTTTATAAATGGGCAGAAAGTGAAATCAATCAATTGGTCGAAGTTGCATTTATAGTGCCGAATGGTGTTTTTTGTTTGCAAACGGCTTGTTTTCAGTATGAATTGACCACCACGATTCCATCTGAATTTCATTTGGCTTTATTCGATGATACGCGGGTTGCCTTGCCCGATTATCCGCCAATCCACTTGTATTATTGGAAAGATACTGCTTTCCATTTGGGGGTGACAACCATTTTGATAGAGGATGAATGGATTCATTTGTACGATTTAGAAAAAACGATTTGTGATGTCATTCGACATCGGCATAAATTAGGTTTTGAGCTGTTGAAAGAGGTTTTAAAAAATTATGTGAAAAGACCCGACCGCAATTTAAATCGCTTATCGCATTATGCCAAACAATTAAAAATTCAAAATAAAGTAGATCATTTCATTAAAATCTTACTATGAAAAATCCGATTGCCTCTATCCAAGCCCGTTTGAAAAACGTAGCACAAGCCGAAAATAAAACGTATCAAATGATTTTGATTCGTTATTTTATCGAAAGGTTGATATACCGATTATCCATATCTCCTTTTAAACCCCATTTTTGTTTAAAAGGCGGCGCATTATTATATGCCTTTGAACGGGAAGCGAGTCGCCCGACGATGGATTTAGATTTATTAGGCTTGAACTTGGCAAGTGAACAGACTCACTTGAAAAGCATTTTTCAAAGCATTGCTCCAATCGCTTGTGAAATGGATGGTGTTTTCTTTTTGGAACAGTCCATCACCACTCATGAAATTCAAAAAGAAGGTAAATATACAGGTATTCGGGTCAAAATAGAAGCTCGATTAGGTAATATTCGACATTTTTTACAAATTGATATTGGTTTTGGAGATGCGGTTACACCTGCGCCTGTGGAAATGAGTTATCCAACATTGCTTTCAATGCCCATACCGGAGATTCTTGCATACTCTGTTGAATCCGTCATTGCTGAAAAATTTGAAGCGATGATTGATTTAGCGGATCAAAATAGTCGCATGAAAGATTTTTATGACGTGTACAAATTGTTACAAAAAGGAGATTTCGACCTCTTGATTTTGGAGATGGCTATTCAAAATACTTTCAAACGGCGCGGCACACTTGCGGAAGCAAATCATGTCTTATTTACGCAACCATTTATGGAAAATCCTCAACGCCACTTGGATTGGAAAGGTTTTTTAACTAAAATGAATCAACCAAGCATCCGTTTTCAAACCGTTTTACAACGAATTGTGGAACAATTGAAACCTATTTATGACAAACTATGAAATCAGTAACGTTTTTTTGTGTAACATAAATGAGTCTGTTTGTATCTAAGAGATAATCCATTTTTAAGGTGTTAATTGAGATAAAAGGAGTTCAATCATCTTATTGACCGTACAAAATTAATCCAAAAAATCCCAAAACAACAACTTTTTTGCGTTTTTAAATGAACGTTACTCAAACGGCATTTTTCTAAAAAAAACAAAATTAAGTTTTGGAAACCTTCAAGGTTTCCGAAACTTATTCTAAAATTTAAAACTCACACTTTAATCAATTTTAAAAACACCTTATCAAGGTGTGTAAAATCATGATCGGTTGTTATCAATGGAATACCTAAGATAG
>JAAFJT010000158.1 GCA_013298955.1 Chitinophagales bacterium | reverse complement strand
CCGCGTCTGTGGACTATATTGACAAACGGCTTCTGCTTGTTTTTGAATGAAACACCCATCCACAGGGTCATGCACACTTGGATACCAAGAAGGAAGCCATAAAATATTCATAATCAACTCTTTATGTTAAAATTGGGGCGTATTTTTGAAATAGGATGCGTATGATTTGAAGGATTGCAAGGATATTCTGGTGCTTTAAGCCGTAAACAATTAAGGAAATATTTCGCCAAAAAAGACCTTCCAGAGCGCGCAAAATTTGATTTTTGATTTTTTTTGCAAAAAAAATCAAAAATCAAATTTTGCGCGCTCTGGAAGGTCTTTTTTCCCTAATGAGAACTCAAAAAATCCTTGCAATCTTTGAAATCATAAGCATCCTATTTCAAAAATTTTCTCCACCAACCCTGTTTTTACTGAATATTACTCGGTTGTTTTTTGATATTCGGTACAGGCGCGTTTGGTTTTGCGGGTGCGTCTGCGGGCAAATCGTAATCTTGATTGGGCGCAGGCTTGAAATTAATTTTTAATTTATACTCTTTATTCACGCCTTGCACCATCGGCAACAACATCGTATTCATCAACTCTCGAGCGCGGTCTTTGGATTTTTCAAACGCCTCACTTTGAATCGCATCATCTCGAAACGCTTTGCGCAAATCATTCACGTTTTTATTAAAATCATCAGGACTCACTTCGCGCAACCAGCCAATATCCAATCCTTCGACTTTGGGATACACCTCATGCGACAAAATCACAGGATTCGGCATCGTGACGGTAATCGTTTTCGATTGATTGTCAGTTACGACATCGAAATATTGATTTAAATTAAACCCAATTTTCAAAATACTGACAGCCGTAATCTGAATTTCTGTTTTAGAAACCGCTAAACCTGCAACTTTAGTTTGAAATTGTTTCTTAATCCCCTTCTTATCCCGCACTTCTGTAACCGCTAATTCCCGAATCGCACTTTCCGTTCGTTTTTGTATCAAACCTTTGGCTTGACTAAAATCGGCAATCGCCGCTTTATCTTGCAACCTTTTCACCATCGGACGCAAGGCTTCTGTCAAAGCGATACCACAAGGTGTTTCAATTTTATTGCCTTTGACGGAGAGTTTGCCATCTTGTGTGCGCAAAACGGTTGTCAAAACCTGCCCGATGAACATACACGTATATTTACTCGCCACTTCATTCATCAACGCCACTGCATTGGAATTATGATTTTCATACCAAACTTGATACAATTGTGAAGTGGTATCCTGCAAAGCCGTGAAATCATTATAATACATTTGCCGTATATACGGATGTTGTTGATTATAAGTACTTACGGCATCTTGTTTTTGCTGCGGCGTAAGGTTCATCCGATTCGCAACGTGCATTAAAAGCGTCACATTGAAATCAGAAACCAATTTATCAAACTCTTTTTTATACTTTTGCGGATTGGAAAGGATACGTAAAGTCGTTTCCTCATCCAGATTGGGTTTGAAATCCGCAGGAATGAACGTGACTTGCATGGCTTTCGGGATACTCGTTGTGCCAAGTCCATCACTTTTACTCTTATAAATAAAATAGCCCAAGACCCCTGTGACGGCTAAAACACCTATCAAGATGGCTATATTATTGTTATTGTTGCCGCCGCCGCCGCTTGTGGGACTCGACTGCATGGTTTTAGGTTGTGCGCCGCCTTCGCTCATTGATATGGTTCAGTTTTGGATTTGAATAAAAAGACTATGGTTGAATCAGAGGCAAATTTAAAAGAAGTTTTGAATAAATAGCTTACTTTTTTTTGAATTGAGCTTTAAACAATTAGAGACAAGGGGTAGCGGGTTCTATACTTTGCGTCGGTGGTTTTAGGATACAATTGGAACGCGGATGACACGGATTGGGCGGATTTGCACAGATTTTTTTTTGATTTTGCTTGGGTTTGAGAGGATGAATTAAAAAAATCCGTGCAAATCCGCCCAATCCGTGTCATCCGTGCTCCAATTGTATTGCAAAACCATGCAAAGTCTATTTGATTTTTGATTTTTTTTGCAAAAAAAATCAAAAATCAAATAGAACCCTCTCTGAAAGGTCTTTTGTACCTTATTTATTTTTTTCGCGCCGATAGAAAATAAAATCCAACGGCGGGAATTGTTTGACCCCACATTGGCGCATCATCGTCACGATTTGACCGCGATGATGCGTCGAATGATTCAAACAATGATGCATCACATTATAAATTTGTTCTTTGGCTTCCCCATAAGAGAATGTTTTAAACGCCACCATATGGGTAAAAGAAGTCGCAGGTACATCCTCAATATGTCGAATAAAGGCGCGAGAAGCGAAAACCAAGCCATCGTAAATATCTTGGTGTGTACCTGTAAAGGTTGTACTGGGAAATGCGGTGGGATTTTCGCCTTTCAGCCGTTGAAGCCACAAGGTCTCAACATCCCAGATATGAAGTAATGTTTGGCGAATAGAGGGGAAACTACTACCTAAGTCTTTGTCTATCAATGCAATATCCATTTCTTTAATGGCTGCTATGAGGCGTTCATTTGCCCAAAGGTTGTAACGTGCGTAATCTGCAACTAATTTTTTCATAAGTACAAAATTTAGTATATAAAATAAAATTCTATCAAAGATAAATATATTTTAATGATACATCCTATTTTTACGATAAATTGCGGTGGAAAATTGATAAATTTGGCGCAACCCAAGATTATGGGCGTTATCAATCTCACTCCTGACTCGTTTTACAAAGCAAGTCGCGCTGCGAATACAACAGCTACTTTAAAAGTTGCAGAACAAATGTTGGTTGAAGGAGCTACTTTTTTGGATTTAGGCGCGATGTCGTCTCGTCCGGGCGCACCATTAATTACGGCGGAGGAGGAATTGAATCGTTTATTGCCCGCTTTGCGCGCAGTAGCTAAACAATTTCCGATGGCGATTGTTTCGGTAGATACAATTTTTTCCGAAACGGCAAAAGCTGTCGTTTCCGAAGGCGCAACAATGATTAATGACATTAGCGGCGGTACATTAGACCCTAAAATGTTTGAAACCATAGCGCAATTAGGCGTTCCTTATGTTCTCATGCACACGCGCGGAACGCCGAAAACCATGCAGCAACAAACCCAATATGACGATATTGCCCTTGATATTTTGGATGATTTAATTCAAAAAGTAGGAAATTTGCGTCAATTAGGGGTTAAAGACATCCTCATAGACCCCGGTTTTGGGTTTGGGAAGACGGTGGAACAGAATTTTATTTTGTTAAAAAAATTATCGGTTTTCAAAATTTTAGGATTACCTTTGTTGGCGGGATTGTCGCGCAAGACGATGATATGGAAATCGTTGCAAATCACACCCGAACAAGCCTTGAACGGCACGACTGCCTTAAATATGGTCGCACTCCTACACGGAGCAAACATTTTACGCGTTCACGATGTGCGTCCCGCTGTCGAAACCATTCAATTATATGAACTATTGAACCATGTTGTATAGCGATTGGAACACGGAGGACGCGGATTGGGCGGATTTTCACGGATTTTTTATTTTTAATAAGTAGTTAAACTAAATTAAAGGCACAAAACTTGCGTCAAGTTTCAAACTTGACGCAAGTTAATTTGCTGATTTTCAATTATTTACATTTTGATAGCTTCCTTTGTTTATTATTAAAAAATAAAAAATCCGTGAAAATCCGCCTAATCCGCGTCATCCGTGTTCCAATTGTACTCAATCATCAAAATCAACGCGAATGAAACATTCAACGGAGGAAACAGTCAAACAAGCGGCACTCGCTTTTTTAAAAACGTATTATAAATATCGACCGCGTTCAGGCGAAACTGTTACGAATTTCGACTTGATGACGCAAAAAGGGCATATCGTAGATGGTCATTTGACCTTTCCGAAACCAGATGGAACACCTTTTGTCGCCACTTTTGAAGCAACTTCTGCGGATAAAGCCTACGAAGTCGTGTTCACACGGCAACAAAAGCAGTTGAATTGGGATGCTTTTTCAGTTGCCTGCCTTGTGACGATGTGTGGTATCCTTGCGGCATGGTTATCAGGACGTTGGAGTTTAGGAAGCGTTGGTTTATTTCAAACAACGGCATTGATTATAGTCTCTTTATTTTCAATAACAACGGGTTTTATTTTCCTTTGTCGGCGATTGCCCCGCTATCGGCGCATTTATGCCATTGAACAATTTAAACAATATTTTGCCGATGAACAATGGATTGCTATATCACATGATGTTTTTAAAAATGTACAAGATATTGAATTATTGGAACTTAAACAACAATGTGTGCGCAATGGTTTTGGTTTAATGCGAGTGGATGAAGCCGAAAATTTGGAGATGCTCATCACGCCTGCACGGGAAGAAGTTTTTGAACATCGACGCGGTGCCTTTAGCTTTTTGAATCAAGCCGAACAAGCAGACAAAGCTGCAGCTACCAAAATCTCCCAAACGGCTGTTTCTACGATTGGCAAAGTCTTGGCAAAGCCCACTCGTTTTTTCCGCAAGGTCACGAGTCGGTTTCAAGACAGACCGTATAGTGCGCAAATGGCAGTTAGTTTTGCCTCTTGTTTGGTGTTGACAGGGCTTTTATATACGCAAGCACAACAAAAAGCGGTGATTAATTTGGATGGGAATCGGCAGTATATGGATAGTTTGCAACAAGCGATGCGTCAAATGCAGCCCGAAGATGGTGCATATGTCACTTATCCCGAATATGAAAAAGGAATGGTCAAAGGCAAAAATACCCAAGCCTATCATGATGACGAATTGCCGCACCCAGTAGCAGAAAATGCTTTGCAACCTAAAAGTGCCGTACAACCGCAGCCGCAACAACCTGTTTTAACAGGCAATGCAGTCGGTTTGTACGTGTATTCGGCGGCGGATGGGATTTTCAATGCGTATCCATGTGGTCGGGTGGATGTTTCTGGGGAACAATTCATCGTTCAAGAAGGGATTTACCCCGATTTTGCCTCAGCGAAAGCGCGAATAGAGACTTTATTGAAACAAAATATGTTTGCCAATTGCATTTCATTGGGTTGTACGAATGTGGTGGAACGCGGTTATGCAGTCTATTTTGATTTAATGTTCAATGATAGAGCGACTGCTAATACGTTGGCAATCCATAAGATGAAAGAATTTGAGAAATTAAATTTGGTACATGATATTAAGATTAGAAAATTATA
>JAAFJT010000157.1 GCA_013298955.1 Chitinophagales bacterium | reverse complement strand
CCTTCCATTGACCCAAAGTTCCCTTGCCCGTCCACAAGCGGGTATCTCAACGACCAATCTTGCGCCATCCGAACCATCGCATCATATACAGAAGTGTCCCCATGTGGGTGATATTTACCCAAACAATTGTGAACTAACATACCGTTTGCAATAAACTCGTGGTCGTGTTCGACTTGAATATCATAGGTGATAGCAGGAGCCGCCGCGCCGATTTCCACCACTTCGGAATAAGAAATCTCGTTGTTTTCCAGCACCTCGACTTCCAAATCGGTTTCCAAAAGGGACTGAAGCGAATTTAGAATCGGTTGTTTCGTCAAAAACGATTTTGGAGCGACCTCGTTAGCCCCAAACACATCTCGTTGAACTAAGGCATCCCCCAAATTCAAATCTTTCGCTTTTTTCCAAATCAATTGATTATCAACACTTAACACTTTAAACATTTGTCCCCTTGTACAAATATTCTTCCGACCACTGCGCGTTTTGATTTCCAACAAAG
The DNA here is from genome assembly GCA_013298955.1 of Chitinophagales bacterium. Lineage (GTDB taxonomy): Bacteria > Bacteroidota > Bacteroidia > Chitinophagales > Saprospiraceae > JAAFJT01. Next base: position 4,694 of record JAAFJT010000157.1, on the reverse strand, counting down.
GTTGAATGGGCATTTCATACAATTCGGTAATTGTCCGAATATTATCTTGCGTAAAGACTTGTTGCCCAATTTCCAATTGTTCAATTGGAATCAAACCGTTCGGCGTGCTGACCAATGTGCCTGCAACAAAACATTCACCGACAATACGCGCCGATTTTTTATGAGCTTTCCCCGCCGTCAAGCCCAACTCTGACATACTAAAAAGAACGCGGCGATGCACCGGTTTCAAACCATCGCGCACATCGGGTAAGGCACGAGAAACGATGACCGACATAGAATAATCTATGTACGCCGACTTCATCTGTTCTTCGATGTTAATTGGTATAATTCGCTGATTATCAGACATTTACAGTGGGTTTAAATACAAATTAGTTGAATGATTGGAACGTTTTCTAATAGTGTTGCAAAGGTAGTGAAAAGACTTGTAAAACCAGCATTTTTAAGTCTTTTTTTACGCAAAAGGAGCCTTTTTTTTGTCATTTTTCGATGACAAATCCCATTCAAATCCGCCCAAAATAGAGCAATTAAAATTAAATTAGCTGCTAAAATAGCAGTATTTTACACTAAAAATGAACCGTTCAGTTATGAATTTTGAGCGTAGGCAAAGTGACGTTTACAAAAAAATCAAAATCATTGATTTCACAAGCAATCACAAATCGTTTGTAAGCTCATTACATGAATACCAATTTTTTGATTTCTTAATTTTGCATTGATTGGATCAATATTGGCTCGGCTCGTATTTGTGTCTATATATGCAAAAATATTATTATCTGTATTTGCAATGACTTTAAACGTTTTAGCAGCAACTCTATCATTAATCGCCTTCGCTTGTGAAGGGAGAATTTTTACATATAGGAAACTTTGGTACCGCGCCTTTGTCATTCCGTTTGTCATTCCGTTTGTCATTCCGTTTGTCATTCCGTAGGAAACTTATGACGCAAAAGATTCCTACGGAATGACAAACGGAATGACAAACGGAATGACAAAATCGTGTGACGTTACACTTCAAAACGTACTTCTGGCAAATTTTCTACGATTTCCACCGTCTGCACGCTCACGTTGATGACGCTCAACAACAAATCCAAAATATAACGCGGTTTGCCGACCGCTTTTGCCCAATCATTGGGGTCATTTTGGATGCCACTTTCTTTATGCGTCGTGATTTGATACCGTTCCATCACCCATTCTATCGCACTTTTGCCGTTCACGACGTATTGATACGCTTTTTCGGGGATGTTCGACACCACGATTTGAGCATTGTAATGAATCGTTTCTTTTTGGTCTTTTTTAGGGAAGCGCATTTTTTCGACGGCGTAATTGCCTTGCTCCGCGCCCGTCACTTGCACACCTCTATAGATAGGTACGCTTTCGTAATCTAAATGCAACGCCGCTAACGCTCGACCCGCTTTGCTAAATGCCCAAAAATCTTGCACCCGTTCCAATAACGGCAAGCGCGGTAACATTTTCTTTAAATCATTGGAAAACAACGTTTTATACGCGGGACTGTGCAAAAAACCATATACATAATAAAAAAGATCTTCCTTATAGAGGCTTATCTATTTTTCATTTCTACTCGATTTCCAACCGTTTCTATCAATAATTCATAAAGTCGCGGTAGCAGAGATGGTTTGTATCCATACCCTTTTAAAATAGCTGTATCAAATTTAATCCGATCCTGCAATTTAAATTCTTTATCATATTGTTCCATTTTTCGGGTGCTCAAAATCGTAAATTTAGCAATTATATCCGATTTTTCTTTCTTTCCTAATAATGCAGGATTCAAAATTTTCATTTTTGTTTTGAAAAAATCAGCATTCAAATCTAATGCACCTAAATTTCGAGAAACACCATTCAATTCCACAATCAGTAACGACACAATTGAATTGAGCAAAGCCGTAATCAAAAGTGCATCTTCTGGTTTCGAGCGAATCGCAACTAATCTTTGATTCAGATGAATCGGGTTAGGGCTGTAACTGAAAAATAATTTCTTATCAGGGTTGATGGAAATGAAAATATTAGCAGGTTGTTCTGGCTTAAGCGTGTACCAATAAGGCTTTCTTTTTTCAATTATCTAATAGAAATTTTTTAAATTGCTGTCCATAATTTTTGCCTAACCAAGCATTTGAAGTAATAACTGCCAAATGTCCATTCGGTTTCAAGAATTTCAAAGAATTATACAAACAATAAATGTAATAATCCGATTGTTCGTTGATATTAAAGACTCCATTTTTCAAAAAAGCCTCTTGTGTTTTTAAAAATTCTGTTTTAAAATGGTTGGTCAAAATATCATTTGGAATATCTTCTTGCTGAATAAATGGAAAATTAGAAATGACCGCATCAAAAATAGGTATTTCAACTGAATTCAATTTCTTCTTCTTCACAATTCAATAAGTAAGCATCTGTCTCGCATTGCGGACAGCCCAAGAAATATTCTTCATTTTCAGTATCATGAAAAAGCCAAAGCCCATTTGTATTGTTTTCATCTGTGATACTTTCGTAATGATACAGACCACAGTTTGTACAAAAGACGACAGGTCTCTCACCAATATTGTTAAAAAACTTTATTCCAAATTCTTGATTGATTTCCATATTACTTTTCTCTTATATTGCTTAAAGGTACTTCTTTACTTGTTTTTTTATCAATATATTTCCAAAATCGCCATCCATTAATTTGAGAACCTGTTATGGCTACACCTGCTACGGATGGTGATTTATAATATTCGTTATTGAAAAGGATTTTAGTTTCAGAAAAATAAACAGCAAAATGCTTGTGTTGTTTATAAGTCGCAAAAATTTCTAATCCTTGACTTTCATCAATTTCAGTTGAACCTTGAAATTCTAAAAGTGCATTTTCATCTTCTAATTCCAAAATGGTAACTCGTTCCAATGAAACACCAATACCAAATTCACACATAAATTCAACTAATTCTTTCCCATTCATCAAAGAGATGGGTGCTTTGTAAGGATCATTCGCTTCATCTATTGAAGGTTTTGAGAAATCGGAAGTTGTAATAAAAAGCCCTGTTTGATGAGGTCTTAAACTACCACGCAATTGCGAAATATCGCTGCGTTGTACATTATTTCGCCATCGTTTCACTTGGACACAAACGCTACTCCGAATAACACCGCCAACGACCAATTCTCCTGTAATATCAATTCCGCCATCTCCTGTTTTGCCAGTGACTTCCACTCTTTCAAAATTCAATTTTCGGAGTACTTCACCAACTAATTCCTCAAATCTTGAAGGATGCATCGCAAGCATAGCTTTCAAAAGTTGCTCTTTTACAGTATTATTTTTCTTACGAATATCTGCAAAAATACCAACGGGTTCATTTTCAGCCAGTCCATAATAAGCACGGTCATGCTTTACGAAACGGCATTCCGTTCCATTCAACGCTGACTTTCTGATTTCGCTATTAATGGCGGCTGATATATTTCCTGCAGTGATAACATCATCGCTTTCAATTAAATCCAATTCAAAGGCTTTACGAGTGATGTCTCGATAATGCATTGATTTTGCTTTCTTTTCTTTTAAAACTTTGTAAGCAATATCAGGATATGATAAATTTAAATCGTTCATAAGTAATTTATACGTCTCTTAAATCAGTTTTACTGCTTTTATGTGGTTAATAAATTGATATCCAATTAATTACAAATATTTTTATTATTATTTTTAGAATAAGCAGCTACTAAAAAACTGCCACTTCCGCAGGTATTATCCAAAACAATATCATTTTCATTGGAATAGGTTTTAATCAAATACCTGCCTAACTCAATCGGTTTTTGAGTAGGATGCAAAACGTCTCCTTCACTTTCGGCTGTTTTGCAATAGATAAAGTCATCATAACCATTTCCGTTATTTCCTGTTTCATAAAAAACAACATCATTAGGATATCGTTCACCATTACTTTTAACATGTCTTGGTTTGAAATCGCCATAACTTCCAGAATATTGGTCTTTTCGGATACCTTTGTCATACGGTTCTCCATGCACCATCTGTGCATTGTAGGTTGGTTGTTTCTTATAAAAAATACATATATCTTCATGTTTTCTAAGTGGCTGAATTTTAGCGTTTAAAAAATTCGTTGGCTTAGATTTTATCCAAATTATTTTATATTTAAACAATTTTTCATTACTTAATATCAATTTCGCAGTGAAAATGCCTTGTGAAGTCAACACAATTGCGCCATTTTCTTTAATAATGCGTTCATATTCTGCCCAAAGTTTATCTAAGGGGATGACACTATCCCATTTATTTTGTGTCGTGCCGTAAGGCAAATCGCACAAAATCATATCAATACTGTTGTCAGGAAATTTTTTCATCACTTCTAAACAGTCTCCTTGTATCACCGTATTTAAATATTTTTCTATATTATTCATATTTTCTCATGTCAATTGATTGATGAAGAATATAACAAAGGTACAAAAAGGTTCTGTTTCAGCAAAATAAAAGTTTTGGCGAAGCCGAAACCAGTTCAGTTTGCGCTTTTGCAACTACTTCAATAGATTGGTTTTGGAACGTTCGACTTGACGTAGCGAGGAACGAATCCACTTTTGGTTTGTCCATGACGGTCGTTTCGAGGTAACATTTGCATTGAATCGCCCAATAATCGCCTTCAAACGTCTTTGCAACGAGGTCAATGCCCGTATCCGAACCGCCTAAATCGTTTTTGGCAGGAAACGCGTCCCATAAC
>JAAFJT010000156.1 GCA_013298955.1 Chitinophagales bacterium | reverse complement strand
GCATTGAGTCAAAATATTCGGAATACGTTGATTTTCAATCGCGGTCATCCTGTCATGGATGTCGAAATGGGGCAACTGAATACTCGAAACCGCATTGTATTGGCAACAGGCTTTGAAGAACGCGGCAAAATAGAATATTTTTTGCGCCCGCGTTGGAATCTAAACCATCAAATTACGTTTCAAGGTTTTTTTGCAAAAGGCGAGCAATCCAATCGTTCCGAAGCCTTTTTGAATCGTAATTATACGATTTTGTTTGAAAAAATAGAACCGCAATTGATTTGGCTTGCGTCTGGAAAGAGTGGGGTAGGGCGCAGTTTTCGCGGTATTTTTGCCTATAAGTACCGTCATGGCATCAATTCGGCTAAAATGGATGGCGAAAATGCCACCAATCATGATTTTTCCTTAGAATTAACCTATAATCAAGCCAATTCGACGCAATTGCGTGGCAAATTTTCTTTTATTGACGTGCGTTATAAGGGTGTAAAAAACATTCCTGTTGAATTTGCTTTATTGGAAGGTTTGCAAAACGGAAACAACTATTTGTGGCAAATGAGTTTAGAAAAAACGCTTAAACGCAATATTCAATGGAATCTCAGTTATGAAGGGCGCAAAACGGGGATTGCCAACATCATACATGTTGGACGCGCCCAAGTAAGAGCCAATTTTTAATTACATTTCGGGCGAATTGGAACGCGGATGACGCGGATTGGGCGAATTTTCACGGATTTTTTTAAAATCCGTGAAAATTCGCCCAATCCGCGTCATCCGCGTTCCAATTTATCAAAATTTAACAAATTTAAAGGCAGTCGTGCGTTCTCCTGCGATGACAGGTACCATAAAATACACGCCCGATGTATAATTAACAACATCCATTTGAAAACGATTCACGCCTTTAATGACATTTTTGGATAATTGATGCATCTTTTCACCCATTGGATTAAAAATAGCCATATCCACTTGTCCAATAATCTTGCTCACTAATTCCACATTGATAAAGGTCGAACTGGGATTTGGATAAATACTGTTCACGCTTACAGCCGTTTCCTCGCCTTGATTAGTGTCTGTACCGCCTTTCCAAACGGGAACCGATACCGTAACTTTATTGTTAGTCACATTTTTATCAATCGGATTCGACGAAAAGACATGGGCAACCGCTTGAATGGGCGCATTGTTATTATTCAACGTATAAGCGCGTAAATTCAAGGTTGCCGATTCACCAGCTTTCAAATCTAAAGTCCATTGTTGGAAAAACAAGTTGTATTCGCCCAAAGTTGCCACATTTTTACCACCATAATTGGTGTTTTCGGGCAATTTAAAATTGATAACCGCAGGTTTGGCATCGGTATCGCCTACATTTTTAACTTGCAACGTATAATTGATATAATCAAAAATTTTATAGGAAGATTCCTCTGTTGCCATCGTCAAGGCTAAATCAACGCCCGTACCAGCCGTTTTGGTCACAACCACCTCAAAAGTGCAATTGGTTTTATTATTATGAGCATCTTTACCAAAATAACTGACTTTGGTTGTCCCTAATCGAAACGTATCACCAGGACGACGAAGGGATTCTAAACCAACTTGATTATCACAATTGTCACTAAAAAGCGGCAATCGCCAAAAAGCGGTTGCCAAAGAATCCGTCGTCGTGACATTTACGGTTTCAGGACAATAGAGTAACGCGGGTGGAGTTGCATCATTGGCGCAATCTTTTAACTTATTCGGTAGTTTCAAAAGGGCTTCATCGTCTTCCACCGGCGCGTCTGTCGTATTATTATTGGGGTTTGAATCAAGGTCTTCTGGAGATTGCGCTTGAACTTGCACCAATCGCGTGAACGGAGTAGCATCCATCAAGAAAACACGCAATTGCAAAATGGCACTATCGCCTGCGGCAATGCGCCCAATATCCCACAAACCGCCCCAAACGGAATAATCGCCTTTCGTTGCTTGATTTAAACCGCCATAAACCAATGAACCGCGCACAATCGGCGCATTGACCACCACTCGGTCTGCATCCGCCGTACCGCGATTCCATACTTTCACGTTGATAACAATATGCGTTTGCGCTTTTAACGTATCATGGTCGGATGTAATACCCATTTCTAAGTCGGGTTTGCGCGTATTGCCTTGCGCATGCACATAAGAAGATAGTTGCGTACACAACAAAATCATTAAGAATAGAGGTTTGCTCATAGAAGCCTGTTTGTTTTAGTAAATTGCTGGAAATTACAAATTTGAAAACGAAGACGCAAAGTTAAGTCTTTTGGATGAAAATGGAAAGTGTAAGTTTACATTTTAACATAACTTTTTAAAACGTATATTTTTTCTAACTCACAATTACAAAACAATTGGGAAATCGGGAACTTCAATCGTAGAGCCAAATCGCGCCATATCCAACGATAACGCGCCCGTTTCGGTATAAGTTTGAATATTTTGATAGGTGTGTCCCCAAGCCACTTCCGCCGCCCCAAAATAAGAAAACTCTTTGAAAAACAATCGATTATGAACATCATCATACACTTTTACTTGTACAAAAAACTCAATATGAGCTTGTTCAAAACGCTCTTTGGTCATCTTTTTCAAAGGACTATTTTCATCAATCACATGCACCACCGTCCATGGAACCGACAAAAAAGGGACTTTATCCCGTTTCAAATTTAAATGATAAAAACTTTTCTTATACCGTCCATCAGGCGCGGTTTCCAATTTGATTAAATCTAAATTCGCTTCGACATCCAATAATTTATTTTCATACTCATTGGCAATCATAAATTTGAACGCATAACCATCCCCTGAACGGTCAAAAACCGCTTTATCACTCCATTTGAGTTCGACCAACGGTTTGGTAAATTTGGTATAAAACAAACCTGTCACCACCGAAAAAAACATCAAACCCATGAACGATTCGATGGATGCAATGATATTCGACGCATCACATTCGGGGCGAATATGTCCATAACCAACGGTTGTAAAGGTTTGCGTACTAAAAAAGAAAATGTCCAAAAGTTGTCTTGTAAAAGTGGGGTGCGCCTGCTGTTGTATAGGCAGCCCATTCAAACAATGCGCCCCGTCAAAACCCAAATACGCTAATGAAAACAAAAAATTAACAAATACATAAAAACCAAGCGCGTAACTCAAAAACAATTGCCACGAAATGGCTTGCAAATAATGAAAGAGCCGAAAAGACTGAATATTATTTTTTTTCAAATTTAATTCGCCATTCCGACCCACTAAACGAGCAGGTTGATTCTTTTTGGGCATGTTTCAAAATGGGTTGGTTAAAAAAATCTAATTCAGATAAAAAATTTGCGTATTTAAAAATAACAAATAAATATTATTTCCTAATTTTACCCTGTCGAAAGACAAAGCGTTTTTTTAAACGCAAAATTGTTTATAAAAATACCTTTTTTTGTATATTTTGATGTAAATTGCAGCACTTATTAAGCTGTTCTAACAAAAATGCCGCTGCCTTTGGTTCACCAATACAGAGCAAATTAAAATTTATTTAAATTTTCTAACCAATTTTTTTGATTAAATTATCAAGAATGAATGTGTTTACAACAATGAAATTTTGGGCAATGTCCGCGCTAATGGCTATGGGTTGTTCTTCGCTCCATGCACAACAAACCGTAACTTTTAGTTCTGGGGATAATTTCGCTTTAAGCGCATTATATGGCCCAATGTATGTTACCACCGCAGCGACCCAGAAATCAAGACATGCTTATATCTATTTGGGCAGCGCCGCAGCACCAACTGGTCAATTAAGCCAAGGTTCTGCTATCTCGGCTTTAGAATTTCTACGGTCTGGCACTTCTGTGGATGCCTTAGTAGGCACGACGGTCAAAATCTATCTTGCAAATACCACTGCAACGGATTTAACAGCCGATTTAATATCTTGGAATGCGTCCATTGGAACGGCTACGTTGGTCTATAATGGAGACCCATCAGCGATTGTTGGGACGACAACGGGTTGGAAACAATTCCCATTATTATCCAATTTCACTTATGCGGGCAATAATATCGCCGTTTATGTTGAATATGCCCAAACAGCTGCCCAAGCAAGTGGCTTCCTCTGGACTTATGATAATAGAGATTACGCTGTCAATACGACCCGATATATGGTCAGCACGACTTGGATGTCCGATTCCTTGACTGCAACCCAAACGCGCCATCCGCAAATGCGGGCGGTTTTTACGCCCTTGCCTTGTTCTGGAACACCGAATGCAGGTACATTGCCTGCCATCACCAATCTTTGTGGCAGCAATAGTGCGATTTTAAATGCCGCAGGTGCGAGTGGTGCGCCAGGAATCACTTATCAATGGCAACAATCTACGGATAATGGTGTCAATTGGGTGAATGCAGTCAGTGGCTCTGGCGCGACAACGACTACTTATACAACCGCAGTGGTCACATCGCCGATACAGTATCGTTTGCGTTCTACTTGTAGCAATAGTAATCTTTCGGGTAATTCTAATGCAACCTCCATCAGTCCTCAAACCTATGCAACCGTTCCTTACAGCAATTCTTTTGAAACGGCTTGGGTTACCAAATGCGCTACGGGAACGTTTAGTGCAGATGCTCCAGATAATTTCTGGTTGGGGACACCCGCAACGGGCAATGCCGCTTGGAGACAAGATAATGCTCCAATAACGGTGTCTGGATGGAGTGGAACCACAGGTGCTTATACCCCGTCAGGTTCCGTAGGAAGCCGTTCGGCTCGTTTTCATAGTTACAATGCAGCAGATGGTGCAGTGGGTACTTTAGACTTTTTTATTAATTTGAGTGCAGCAGGTCCGAAACAATTGGCTTTTGACCAAATCAACCCAACTGGTGTAGATGCTTTAAAAGTGCAATTATCTGAAGATGGTGGTGCTACTTTCACCGATTTAGCCAATTATGGAGCGCAAACGACTTGGGCATCCCGCGCCCTTGTTTTAAACAGCACGGCTGCAACCGCCGTGATTCGTTTTAAAGCCACTTCTGATTTTGGAAATGATGATATTGGGATTGATAACTTTTCGGTTACGTTTCCTTGTGCAGGCGCGCCGAGTGCAGGAACCAGTGTTGTTGCACCTACCGCGATTTGTCCGGGCAGCAGCGTTACGGCAACTGCAACAGGCGTTAGTATTGGTTTAGGCATTGCTTATCAGTGGCAAAAAAATGTAGGCGGCACTTGGACGGATATTGTAGGCGCAACTTCGACGATTTATGCCTCCCCAAGCTTATCCGCTTCGGTTCAGTATCGTTTAAAAGTCAGTTGTTCTTACAGCAATGAAGTGACTTATGGAAATGTATTGAGCGTTGCAGTCAATACGCCGCAATATGCTTCGATTCCATATGTGCAAGATTTTGAA
>JAAFJT010000155.1 GCA_013298955.1 Chitinophagales bacterium | reverse complement strand
GGCTCGACGCGGGTGGGTTGCGTCAGTGCAATCGTTGGCAACCATATTTTATCTATAAATAATATTGAACTGGCTTTCAGTCAAGGAGTTGTGGTAGAGTTAGGTGTTTTCTCAGTGCTCATGCTGGATTTGTACGAATGGAATTCGGGGCAGGTGTATTGCAAAATCCATACATACGAATCAAAATTGAGGGCAAATATGTCCTGCAAGAATTATTGATTATCGGTAATTTGTGCTGAATTTTTACAAAATGACAACATGAAGAAATTAAAAGATAAATCAAAATAAAATTAAGAAACGCATCCTAAAATTATGCCGAGTCTAACGACAATACAATATCCCAAACCTACCGATGACGTAGAATTTCAAGATATGATTAGAGACTTATTTGCTCAACACTGGAAAGATGATAATGCTTCTGTTTATGGGCGTTCTGGACAAAGCCAAAATGGTGTTGATGTCGTTGGTAGCCCTAACAAATCTGAACAGGTTTATGGTATCCAATGCAAATTGCGAAAAGAAAAGCTATTGACGCAAAAAGATATTGAAAATGAAATTAAATTGGCAAAAGGTTTTAAGCCCAAACTTCATAGCTATATTTTTGCTACGACAACGGAGCGAGACAAGAATCTTCAAGATTTTATCAAAAAAATAAGTGATGAGGAAAAACAGAATGGCGGTTTTGAAATTCAAATTAAATTTTGGGACGACATCACTTCGCTCTTTGCAGAATATCCCAGAATCGCTCAGAAATATTATCCTCAGTTTTGGGGTGAAAAAAAGAATTTAAGATTGGATTATGCCATTTATGAAGAACATCCTACTGAAATTTCAGAAAAGTCTCCACTTTTAGTAGGATGTTTGTTGGATTTATCCAAGTCAATGGTTACAGATACTATTTCTGGAATGTCAAAACCTGTAAAATTGGATTATTTTATTCAACAACTGGTATTCAGAATTAGTGCTTTTTGTAAAAGTGAAGAAGCCGAAGAAGTATTGGATAAATTGTATTTATTTCTTTATGGTTATGGGTTTGGAAATTTTAAAAAACAAACCTTCAAAATCCTTGAAAGTTTCGGAATTTCTAGTAACAAAAATACCTCATCTTTCATTTCAACCGATAAAATAAGAAATATTTTTGGAGAAACGGCTTTAAGACATTCGTTACCAATGACTCCAAGTTTAAGCGCATTGAATCGGAATTGGTCTTTTTATCAAAAAAGTATTGATGGGCAGTTGTTGGATATTGGTCTGAAAGGGTCAAGTCTTTATGAAGGCTTAACAACTGTAAAAAAGGAATTTGAAAAACTCTTACAAAGAAGTTTTTATAAGTATCCATTACTCTTTGTCATCACCAATGGGCATTTTGATGATGCTACCGCTGAAGATTTGCTTCGTGTAACGGCGGAACTGAAAGCAATGAATGTTCAAATCGCTTGTATTCTGGTTGACAAATTCGATATATTGGATAAACATACGCTTTATGAACAAGAAAATAGGAATTGGACAAAAGAGGTTCAATTGTTATTCAAACTATCGTCAGAATTTCAAAAAACAAGTCGTTTTTATTCACAAATCCTTGAAAGTGCCCAAAAAAGCAATTGGGTCGTCTCACGCGCTCCAAAACTTTTCTTTCAACTGAATCAGACAGAAATGATCCATGAATTGATAGATATGATATTTAGCCCCTTAAATGATGATTAAATTATGGTAAATGACAATAATAAAGTTTTAATTGGAATCATCGTTGATGTTTCCTCCTCCATGCAAAAAAATTGGGGGAACAATATGACAAAGAATAAGACCAAAATTGAAGTGATAAAAGATGCTTTAAATGACGAATTTAAACGATTAAGAGTTCTTTATGGCAACGGAGAAAGGCAAGAGGTTTATGTGTTTTGTTTAGGGATTGGTTTTATTCTGCCGTTTAAATTGATTAGTGTAGAATTGAAGGATGGGAATGAAACAGAAGTTAACAATACATCTACAACTCAATATGTAGGGGTCATTTGCGACATCCTTGCTTTAAGTGAAATTGTGCCAAGCAAAGAGAAACTTGCTAAAATTAAGCAAGAAATCCATTTCTTTTGGAATGAAAAATCGGAAGAATTTTTACAAGATATTCAGATCGAAGAAGATACCGAGACCATATTGCGATTGAGCATCGAAGATGGCCTATTGGATTCCAAAATGAAGGGCAGGTCAATCCTACGCAAAATTGCCCATTTTTTCAGTCATCAGTTAGAAGTAAAAGTTATCAAAGAAAAGGCAGAACGTTTAAGCAAAAAGTTGCTCAAAGATGTTATAAGCGCGTCTGAAAGTATCTTTAAAGAGAATCAAGAACGTTACAAAGAACTGATTAAAAAGCGTATAACCGATTTTGCGAACCGTCAAATCCAATATATGCTTCAAAGAAATGCCTTGGGTTTCTCACTCGAAAGCATTTTAAATCATTTTGATAAAGCTAAAATGCGTTTACTTGCCGAATTAATCTATAACGAACTCCGAAAGGATGTATTTAAGGAATTTAAAACGGTGTGGTTGAGCAATCGAATAGACATTATTGCAGCCAAATATGTGCACTTTTCTCGATTAGATATTGATAAGATAAGAGCATTAACCGAACAAATGATTAAAAATATAGGTTGGAAAAGCCTCAAACCGTTTGTAGAAAAAAATGTGTTTGATATTTTTTCGGAAGCCTTTGAGAAAATTTCAAGTGATAGCTTTCGAAACTGGTTAGAGTTAGCAAGCAAAAGAGAAGTTGTAAGAAATATAAGCGATATGGCAAATGTGTTACCTGATACCACTGAAAAAACTATTTATTCAAAGGAATACATGTTTGGAGGTACGCCAATGGTTGAGGCTGTGAGCCTTGCATCGCTTCGTTTTTTAGATCCCCGATTTAAGGATTATCAAAAAAGGCTTTTAATTATTTCAGATGGCGAATTTCGCCATGACATTGAAGTGAAACAGGTCGCAACATTGTTGCAAAGCGAAGGCGTTGTTATTTTGTGCGGCTATGTGGGTAATCATTCTGTGATCGATACATTGATGGATCGTTTTAAGCGACACAGCAATAAAGGGGCGCAAAATTTAATGGATATCGCGTCAACGATAGAACAATTTACCGATATTGTTGATTACATTGAACGTGGAGAAATCCAAACAAGTTTAAACAATAAACTTTGCATTCAAATTAACCACCCAAAACATTTAGCGTCACTTGTGGAGTCAATTACAGCTAACAAATGAGCTAACTAGCTTGGGGAGGTAATAATATTTAAAAATACGGTTGCCAACAAGGGCACTGCCGACAGCCCACCCGCGCAACCCCACGCAAAGGCTCGACGCGGGTGGGTTGCGTCAGTGCCATCGTTGTCAACCATTTTTTATCTATAAATAAGTATGAACTGGCTCATTGTCAAGGAGTTGTGAATATTTGGAAATTTTCGAAGTGCTCATGCTGGATTTGTACGAATAGAGTTGGAGACAGGAAGGGTCCAAAAATTCACGCATCCGAAAAGATTTGGGGCAAATAGGTCCAGTAACGGTTTAGCATCCGAAATGAGTTTTAGAGACCTTTATTAAAAAAGGGCTCATTCTCAATTAAAAGACTTCTTTCAAAAAATTGAAATTCAATTAGTTATGCAATTATTTAAAATCGTGTTGCTGTTCATTTTTTTAGCGAACGGCACCAGTGGGATGGCACAAAAACGAGCGAATAGTTCCGTTTTAACCTCTGTAAGCTATAATAAGAAAACAGATACCACTCACTTTACAATGATTCCTCGTGGGAGTGTTGCAATGAAAGGCGATTGGAAACAGGGGCATTATGATGCGACCGGTCGGCAATATTTTTTTACAAGAGCCGATTCGACTTATACAACGCTTGCAATTGCAAGAAACCCTAAAAAAAACTATCCGTTTTTTAAGGCACAAAAGACTTCTTATGAACTGGTTTCTGATTTTTACAAATGGGATTCCAATTTCAGGGTCGAAAAAGGGTATCAACAAACGCTTATCAAAGCCGATAGCGTGAATGCATACATTATTTGGCGTGTTTTTGATAATCAAAAAACTGATAACTTTTTTATCTTTGGGACTCGTGGCGATTTATTAACGAACTATTTGATGTCCTCCCAGCGTTTAGATTTGAATCAAATCGTCTCTTTTTTAGAAGATTTGTATTTAAAAAATTGAGTTCAAAAGAGAACGCTCCTGTATTGATAGGCATTGGTTTCAATCGGGGAAATAATAATATTCAAAAAAAACGGTTGAAAACAAAGCACTGACCGACAACCCCGCGCCGCAACCCCACGCAAAGGCTCGACGGCGCGGGGTGTGCGTCAGTGCGATCGTTGTTAACAATATTTTATATATACATAATATTCAACTGGCTTATTGCTAATAATTTGTGGTTCAATTATGGATTTTCGGAGTGGAAAAGTTGGATTTATACGAATGGAATTTGGGGCGAGATGTATTACAAAACTCATTCATTCGAGACGATTTGGGGGCAAATAGGTTCTGCAAAAGTGCGTCATTGAGGTGGTTTTCGAGTGCCTTTGTCGCGTAAAAATTGATCCTGTGTAAGGTTTTTAGAAAAATTATTGGGCAAGAATGTCCTACAAATGTTGGATTTTGGAGGTTTGATTCGGAAGGTGTAAGTGGAAAATTGGATTTTGCGATTGCTCTTTGAGAAATCCAAAAATAAGGCAAATTTATCTTACATAAGTACTTGATTTAAAATAAGTTATATAGATTTAATTCAGTTCGATATTGAAAAAATTCAGATTCTGTTCCGTTGGAAGCGATTCGAGGAAGCCCAAAAAAAGTTCATGGGTTGCTCGGTTGCGACACCTGAACGGCGAAGCCTTTGAAAAAACGTCCTGCGTAAACAGTTGATTCTAAAAGAGTTGAATATCTTGAATAAAATTCATAAAAAAAGATGCAAGGAATTCAGAAATCTTGTATCTTTGCGAAGGCTGAAAAGTCGTGGTTGCTTGGGTGAAAAAATCGCGGAATGGTTTGAGGTCGGTTTGCAGTTCGGTAAGTAATAATATTTTAAAAAAATATGCTGCTAACAGTGGCACTGCCGACAATGCCCCGCAAAACCCACCCGCGACGGCTCCACTGCGGGGCAATGCGTCAGTGCGATCGTTGGCAACAATATTTTGTATATACATAATATGCAACTGGCTTTCAGTTAAAGAATTGTGGAAGGATTGAGATTTTCGCAGTGTTTTTGCTGGATTTGTACGAAAAGAATTGTGGGCAGGAATGCTACAAAATACAATCCTCCGAATCGAAATGGAGGCGTATCTGTCCTGCAACCGTTCGTCGTGCGAATTAAGAG
>JAAFJT010000154.1 GCA_013298955.1 Chitinophagales bacterium | reverse complement strand
GACAGTGGAAACGGCGAAAATAATTACTGTTAATTCCTTGAACGATTTGATTAATATACATTTTTTGAATGATTTGTAAATCAATTCGAGTATAAACGTGCGTCAAGTTTGAAACTTGACGCACGTTTATTGCACCAATGGCGTACGAAATGATTTGTAAATCAATTTCAATAATAAACGTATCAAAGTTTTCTAAAATAGCTCTTCTAAACCCTATAAATGGTTGATTATCATCTATTTGTTTCACCAATTTTGCCAAAATTTTCTTAATTTCCAATTTAATTCGTTGTTCACTTGGCAATGGATTGACTTCATATTCAGATGTTTTGCCAAAACCATTTTCACCTGTTAAGAAAATCCATTGCGTATCTAATGGAATATCTTAAATAACCAAATGTTTAATGCCTTGAAAATCAACGATTTCTATGCGAGATAGTGCGAAAGGCAAATGCGGTATTGAGTTGTCTTGCAACAATCTTTGACGCTCCTTCAAATAATTAGAATACTTTGTATTGGCTGTCATCTTTCATTGATTTTTTGTTTGAAAACGCCTGCGCGTTAAATCATTTTAATTAAATCTTCAATCGGTTCTTGAATGTTTAAGGAGCGCACCAATTGCTCAAATTCGACTTGATTAAATGGAGTAAAACCTTGTTCTTTTTTAAGTTTTTCAATATCCAATTTTTTAGAACGCGGTTTTACCCATTTTTTAAGGCTATTGGGTTGTGGTGATAGCGGAGATTACCGCAATTGCGTTGCCTGTAAACACAATTGTTCCAAATATTGCAACCATTCGAGATCCTCTGACAAGGTAATTGTATGGATGAGTCGCCATTTTAAATGGCTCATCGCTAAGGTCTGACTCATACTCATTTATTTTTGGATTAAATAGGACTGATTTCTTACACAAATATACAGGTGTTTTTTGATTTTGCAACGAAATGCACAAGAATGGATTATGGCGCGATTAAATTCACTTTATGAACCGTTAAAAACGCTGGGTCAAGATGTGAAAAATCGGCATCATTTGTAATCAGCGGCAAACCCAATACCGAAGCACTGGCAGCAATCCAAAGATCATTTTTACCCATGTTCCGAGCAGTCATGGCTAACGGTCGCCCAACCAACTTGCCTTGACTAAACGTATCAATCTCAGCATATCGGTCAATTAAATCTTGAGAATCAATGGGTATTACCACCACTTTGCGCAGAATCGCGGTAATCGTATTCCAACGATTGGTACCCCATTGATGCCGCATCGCAATCGCGTAGAGTTCGGCAACGGTTACAATAGATAAAAAAACTTTATTTTGCGAGGCAAAAGGCGCATAAAGACGGTCAATGATTTGCGTTTTCTCCGCTTCTCGGCGCATGTAATATAAAATAATGTTTGTATCTAACAAATAGTGATTCATTTTTTAAGATTTTAACCCTGCCAATAAAACTTCAATTGGTTGTTGAATATTGAGCTCCATAAACAACCGTTCTAATGCTTCCCGATTGGTTGGTTCAGGCATTTGTTCTTCTAATAAGTCTTTGATTGTCAATTGTTTACGCAAAGGCTTGATATTGCGCAAACGCGGTGCCAACGCTTTTTGAATCGTTTTGGGTTGCGACACTTTGCGCAATTTCTGTGCAGTGCCTAAACCGTTCAAAAACGTTAAGACTTGTAATAAAACGTGCTCTTCTATATCTATTTCGATTCGGTACATTTTGATTCTTTTTAGATGAAAATAGTTCGATAATGATGCAAAATTAAGGTTTTATTGGGTAACTTGTGTCAAAATTAGGTACTTTTAACTTCGGAATGCTGATTTTAGAATAAAATAATGCTGAAAAAATGCTTTTCCCGCGTACACATTAACACAAAATACACTATTTTTGTCAAAAAAAAGGATGGATTATGAATGAAAAATATGCTGAAGCATTGCGCCGTATCGAAGAGGCGCGGATTACGGGCAATACGGAACTTGACCTTTCTAAGCTGGAATTGACAGAATTACCAAGAGAAATTGCAAGTTTGACACATTTGATAGAATTGGATGCGTATAGTAATCAATTAACGGATATTAGCGGATTATCACAGTTGACAGAGCTACATTCACTTTATCTTTCAAACAATCAATTGACGGATATTAGCGTATTGTCAAATTTAACAAAGATAGAGAAGCTATGGCTTTCAAATAATCAATTGACAGATATTAGCGTATTGGCAAATTTAACAAAATTAAATTTGCTTTGGCTTGAAAACATTCAATTGACAGATATAACACCTCTATCAAAATTAAATCAATTAAAGAAGCTTTCTCTTAGAGAGAACCTATTGACCGATTTAAACGCGTTGTCAAATTTAATGTTATTAGAAGTTCTTCAACTTTCCAACAATAAGATTATTGATATAATGCCTCTGGCAAATCTAAAGCAACTGAAAGGGTGTTATCTTTCTGATAATCAAGTAACAAATATACTACCATTATCAAACTTAAATCAATTGATAGAACTTTGGCTGTCTAGTAATCAATTGACAGATACAAATATAGCACCTTTATCATATTTTACTCAACTATCCGTTCTTTTGCTTAATAATAATCAACTAAAAAATACAATATATTTAGAGCATTTAACACAATTAACAGTGCTTGGACTTGCTAATAATCAATTAAGGGATATAACACATTTGCAAAATATGAAGCAACTAACACACCTTGTACTTGATAACAATCAATTGACAAATATAGGTGTGTTGTCTCATTTGACGCAGTTAACAACACTTTATTTTTCTAACAATCAATTGACGGATGCAACCCCTTTGGCAAATTTGACGCAGTTAACAACACTTTATTTTCCTAACAATCAATTGACGGATGCAACCCCTTTGGCAAATTTGACGCAGTTAAAATATCTTTGGCTTTCTGAAAATCAATTGACGGATGCAACCCCTTTGGCAAATTTGACGCAGTTAACAACACTTTGGCTTTCTAACAATCAATTGACGGATATAAGCGCCTTGTCCCAGTTGGCGAAGTTAAGACAATTAAAGCTTTCAAACAATTATTTATATGACTTAACACCCATTCGCTATTTGATACAAAAAATCGATATCGAATGGCAAAAATTACAAGAAAAAGATTACCAATTAAACATTTGCATCACGAATAACCCACTTATTTGCCCACCACGAGAAATCGTCGAAAACGGCAAAGAATGCATCGAAGAATATTTCGCAGCCATAGACCAATCGGGCAAAAGAGCGATCGGGGAAGCGCGTGTGTTAATTGTTGGGGAGGGGCAATCGGGCAAGACCACTTTGCTCAAAAAATTGATAGATGAAAATTACGTCGTGCCCAAAACCGTTGTCGCCCAAACCGAAGGCATCCAAATTCAGAAAGATTGGAAAATCAAATCCACCCCGTACAAAGCGCATTTGTGGGATTTTGGCGGGCAAGAAATTCAATACAAAACGCATCAATTATTTTTATCAGGTCGTTGCGTGTACGTGTTGTTGACGAATGCGAGACAGGAAGTCCATCACAATTTCCGCTACTGGCTGCACGCCATCCAATTGTTTGGGCAAAATCCCGATGGCAGTTACAATCCCGTGCTCGTGTTGAACAACGCGCATGGCAACGGCGCGATCCAACAATTGCCGTTAGACGATTGGCGCAAAAAATTCCCCGAACTCCCGATTAAAGGTTTTGATGTCAATTTGGCAGCCCCCAATCCGACTCCATTTAAACAATTTCGCGCCGCTTTGGGCGATACGATTCAACAATTGCCCCATTTGAAAGCCGAATTACCCGTACAATGGCTCTCCATTAAAAAAGCGTTGGAACGAGAACGCCGCAAACGCAATCATTTGACCGAGCTGCAGTTCTATCAAATTTGCGCCAAATCGGGCTTAACTGCCGAGTCGAATTGGAACGTTTTCAGCGATTATCTCCACGATTTGGGGCAAATCCTGCGCTTTCGACACGATATCCAATTGCGCGATTTTGTGGTGCTGAATCCCGAATGGGCAGTCAACGCCATGTATTCGATTTTGACGCAGCGCAAAATCCAAGAAGTCAACAAAGGCAGATTCACCGAAGCGGATGTTTTTGACGGCTGGCAACAATACACCTTCTCCGAACGAACCCATTTATTGCGGCTCATGGGCAAAGATGCGTTTGATATTTGCTATCCGTTGTCCGAAGGCGTGTATATCGCCCCACAATTGCTTGATAATCAACCGCCTACCTATCCCAAAAAGGTGTCAAGCGAATCCGTTTTGAAATTTAGATTGACTTATGACTTTATGCCGAAAGGCATTTTATCGCGTTTTAGTGTGCGCGAACACGCCGCGATCGCCCGCAATGCCGACCAACAACAAGTCATTTGGTCCAAAGGCGTGTTGTTGGCAATACAGGATTGTTACGTGGAGGTACTTGAACGCGATTACGATATTGAAGGTTCGATTGAAATTGCCGTTCATGGCGATGGGTTTCAAGCCAAAAAAGTGTTATTTCAAGTGGTCGAATCGTTGAAAGTCGTCAATAAACGCTGGTGGCACCAGGTCAAACAGGAAGTACCGTGTTGCTGCAAACGCTGCCTGCATTCCGATAAACCGCATTTTTTCCAATTGTCCTACTTAGACGAACGACTCAAAGTCGGCAAAGCGCAGGTCGAATGTATGATTACGCCGTTTGAAGCCGTCGAAATTAAAGCGGTTTTGGCGGGCGTGATGGAAACAGAGGAGGTTCAGGCGCGGTTGCGCAGCAATCCAAGTTTTGCAAAACGCTTCCGAATGGAGGATTTTAAAAAATTAATGAGCAAAAATAAATTGGAAGATGCGATTCAATTATTTGATTCCGATGGCTTTATAGATAATGATGAAAAAAATATGATTATTCATTTCAAACGACAACTCCATTCGCTTAAAAAAGAAGCACAATTAGGCAAACTCTCGCATAGCGAATTCGCCCGCGAAGAAAGTAAAATTGCAGATGCTTGCTTGGGTTGGGCTAATGATTTGGAAGGCGAATGATAGTGCATTGGCATACGCAATTGGTCACGGATAACAACTCAATTTTTAGCAATAGGGTACTTGACAAAGGTTTCAAAGCGTTTATTGAATGGTTAAACAACGATAATTTTGATTAATAAATAATTGATAATCAATGATTTATTAATCAAAATTATCGTTGCTAATACTTTTGTCGAAACATCAATAACTTATGATGATTAGACAAAATATTTTAAAGCGCAATATTATCCGTTATTTCCAAACCATAACCAATCAATCCAACCCGCCGTTTAGGATGATTCGTAATTAATTTGATTTTTTTGATACCCAAATCCCGCAAAATTTGCGCCCCGATTCCATAATCTTTTTGTCCCATAGCATCTGTAGGCGATGCGTTGTGTGCAGCGCGTTGTTGATACATTTTCAATCGGTCTAATAAAGTCAATTCTTTTTCCGATTGGTGCATCCATAAAAACAGCCCTTTA
>JAAFJT010000153.1 GCA_013298955.1 Chitinophagales bacterium | reverse complement strand
TTTATTATCTATAGTCATTGTTGGCTACGGCAATTCTTAAACACATAGGTCACATAGATTATATAGGACACATAGCGTGATTTTTTTAAATATATTAAAATATCATAAATAAATAGGCTATGTGTACTATGTAACGCTATGTAACCTATGTGTTAACCAATTAATTATACCTATAATGAATTTGAAATTGAATCATGTAAGCTACTTATGGGATGACGCAAAAGCCGCAACCATGGCAGGCGACGAAGTAGCCTTATTCATTTACCGTTCCAACTTATTAGGCGCAGATTTGCGCCTAACGAATTACGGCGGCGGCAATACGTCCGTGAAAATTATGGACAAAGACCCCTTAACAGGCGAATCGGTCGAAGTCATGTGGATAAAAGGCTCTGGCGGAGACCTCGGAACGCTCACGCAAGGAGGTTGCGCGGCACTTTACCTTAAAAGATTGCGCAGTTTAGAAAACGTTTATCAAGGTGTTGAGCAAGAGGATAAAATGGTCGCGCTATTCAATCATTGTATTTTTGATTTAAATTCAAAAGCACCTTCGATTGATACGCCGTTGCATGGTTTTTTGCCATTCAAGCACATTGACCACTTACATCCCGATGCGTCTATTGCATTTGCCGCCGCAAAAGATGGAAAACGCCTTACCGAACAAGTTTTTAAAGGTGAAATTGGTTGGGTCGGTTGGCAGCGTCCAGGATTTGAGTTAGGGTTGCAACTTCGGGCGTGTTTGCAGGAAGCCGCATCCAAAGGCATTAAATTAAAAGGAATTATGTTAGGTTCTCATGGATTGTTCACATGGGGCGATACGGCGTATGAAAGTTATGTCAATAGTTTGGAAGTGATTGAAAAATGTGCTATTTTTATTGAATCGAATGCGGGTAAAAAGCGACCTGTTTTTGGTGGTCAAAAAGCTGAATACGTTTCGGAAACTTTGAAAGTTTCCGAAACGTTAGCGAAAGCCGCTAAAATTGCACCGATTTTAAGGGGTTTTTGTTCGTCTGAACGCAAGATGATAGGACATTTTACGGATGATTTAAAAGTTTTAGAATTCATTCATTCCAATGATTTGGACAAATTAGCTCCAATGGGAACGTCTTGTCCTGACCATTTTTTAAGAACTAAAATCGCGCCTTTGGTTTTAGACCCGAAAAAAGCAACGGATAAAGCGTATTTAGAAACGGTTTTTACGGCTTATCGCAACGATTATCGGGCTTATTACGCTGCTTGCAAGCATCCAAACAGTCCCGCAATACGCGATGCGAATCCCGTTGTAATTTTATATCCGACGGTTGGCATGTTCACCTTTGCGAAGGATAAAACGACAGCGCGTTTAGCATCAGAGTATTACATCAATGCAATAAATGTAATGCGAGGTGCAGAAGCGATTTCTGAATATACTTCCTTGCCGCGTCAAGAGGCATTCAACATTGAGTATTGGCTTTTGGAGGAAGCAAAACTACAAAGAATGCCGAAACCAAAACCATTAACAGGTCGAGTAGCGTTAATAACGGGTTCGGCGGGCGGTATTGGCAAAGCGATTGCAAAAAAGTTGGCGGAAGAAGGTGCGTGTATCATGCTCAACGACATCAATGAGGAGCGTTTGAACGATGCTAAAAATGAATTTTTAAAACGTTTCGGCAAAGATAAAGTTGCAACCACCTTGTTAGACGTGACGAATTCCAAATCTGTTGCGGACGCGCTTGAAAATACAGCTTTGGCATTTGGCGGTGTTGACATTATCGTGAATAACGCTGGCATTAGCCTTTCCAAAGGTTTGACGGAACATTCTGTTGCGGATTGGGACAAAATATATGATATTTTGGTAAAAGGGCAGTTTTTAGTAAGTCGTGAAGCCGTTGAAACGATGCGTAAACAAGGTTTTGGAGGTGATATTGTGAATATTGTTTCTAAAAATGCCGTTGTTGCGGGTGCGAACAATGCGGCTTATGGTTCTGCGAAGTCGGCTCAAGCCCATTTGACGCGCCTTTTGGCGGCAGAATTGGGTGCGGATAAAATTCGCGTTAATACCGTGAATCCAGATGCTGTAATTGTGGGTTCCAATATTTGGGCAGGTGGCTGGGCGGAAGGTCGTGCGAAAGCGTATGGCGTGACGGTTGCTGAATTGCCCAATTATTATGCGAAACGGACGCTTCTTGGCGAAATTATATTGCCTGAAGACATTGCAAATGCAACATTTGTGCTTGTAAGTGGTTTGTTAAACAAATCAACGGGCAATGCTTTAAATGTTGATGGTGGTGTTGCGATGGGCTTTTTGCGTTAGCATTTTTTGAAATAGGATGCTGATAATTTGAAGGATGAAAAAGATATTCAACAATATTCTTTTTGTCCTTCAAATCATCAGCATCCTATTTCAAAAATGATAAATAAATGATAATCAATTATTTAGATTTTACATTAAATTAAAAATGGAATTAAATCAACACGATATTGCTGCGCACAATGAAGCGCATTACGCCAAACATAAAAAACGGTTAGATTTTCTATGTTCAGAAATCGAAGGAGAACGCGCTATTCTTCAAAAATTAATAGATTTTCAAATTGCGATTCCATCATGGGCATTAGGAACGGGCGGAACTCGTTTTGGGCGATTCCCAAGCGGCGGTGAACCGCGCAATTTGGAAGAAAAAATAGCTGATGTCGGTTTGTTACACGCCTTAAATGCGTCAAGTGGAGCGATTTCGTTGCACATCCCTTGGGATATTCCCCAAAATCCAACTGCAATCAAGGCATTAGCGGCGCAACATGGTTTAAAATTCGATGCGGTCAATTCCAATACATTTCAAGACCAAGCCAATCAAAAACATTCGTATAAATTTGGTTCGTTGCAACACGCTGACAAAATGGTGCGTCAACAAGCGATTGACCATAATATTGAAGTGATTCGGCATGGTGAAGCATTGGATTCAAAATCCATAACGGTTTGGTTATCAGACGGTTCGTGTTTTCCAGGACAGCTAAATTTCAGAAAAGCGTTTCAACGAACGTTAGGAAGTTTGCAAGAGATTTACGCAAAAATGCCTGCGGATTGGAAAATGTTTATCGAATACAAAGCATTTGAACCCAATTTTTATTCCATGACAGTTGGCGATTGGGGACAATCTTTATTGTACGCGCAAAAGCTTGGAAATCAAGCCTTTACATTAGTGGATTTGGGACACCACTTGCCGAATGCGAATATTGAACAAATTGTTGCATTACTGATGATGGAAGGCAAATTAGCAGGTTTTCATTTCAACGATAGCAAATATGGCGATGATGATTTGACCGTTGGCAGCATCAATCCGTATCAATTGTTCTTGATTTTCAATGAGTTAGTGGATGGAATGGATGTGCGCGGCATGAATCATGCGACCGATTTAGGCTGGATGATTGACGCTTCACATAACGTAAAAGATCCATTAGAAGATTTATTGCAATCCATTGAGGCAATTATGCAGGCTTATGCAAAATCATTGTTAGTCAATCGAAAAGCGTTGAATCAAGCGCAAAATGAAAATGATGTGGTACGTTGTCAAGAGATTTTGCAAACGGCGTATCAAACAGATGTGCGTGCATTGGTTGCTGAAGCGCGCTTGCGTTCGGGTGCGGCAATTGACCCATTAAATTTATTTAGGAATTCAAAAATCAGAGCAGCCTTAATCAAAGAGCGCGGAGCAAAAACAATCGCAACAGGTCTTTAAAACAGACACGAATTTCACGAATTTTCACGAATGATTTGTGGAAATTCGTAAAATTCGTGTCCTAATCTGAAATCGTATGGTTCTTATTTTTGATATTGGCAAAACGAATAAAAAAGCCTTTATTTTTGACGAAAATTATCAAATCGTTTGGCAAGAATCAGTCAATTTGCCCGAAACGACTGATGAAGATGGCGATATTTGTGAAGATATTGCCTTGTTATCAGCATGGATTACGGCTATTTGGGAAGCAATTCAATCCGAATATCCCATAAAAGCGATTAATTTTAGCACCTACGGGGCGACTTTGGTGTATTTGGATGAAAATGGAAAACCGCTTACACCTATATATAACTATCTGAAACCGTACCCGAAAGATTTGAAAAACCAATTTTACAAAAAATATGGTGGCGAAGAAAACGTTTCGGTTACGACGGCATCACCTGTTTTAAGTAGTTTGAATGCTGGTATGCAACTTTATCGGCTCAAAATGGAGCAACCAAATGTATTTGAGAAAGTAAAATATTGTTTGCACCTGCCACAATATGTAAGTTCTTTGTTAACTCAAAAATGTTTTACAGACATTACAAGTATTGGTTGTCATACTAATTTTTGGGATTTTAACCAAAAAACATATCATTATTGGGTTGCAAGTGAAAATTTAACGCATCTTTTACCAACAATTCATCCTACACAAGCTGCTATTTCAACGGTTTTAAATTCAAAAAAAATTGCGATTGGCATTGGATTACATGATAGTTCGGCGGCATTGATTCCGTATTTGTTACAATTTAAAGAACCTTTTTTACTTTTATCAACAGGTACTTGGAATATTGCATTGAATCCTTTTAATGATAATCCATTGACTTACAATGAATTACAACAAGATTGTTTATGTTATTTGGCTTACAATGGGCGACCTGTGAAAGCATCACGTCTTTTTGCGGGTTACAATCATGAGGTTAGAACCAAACAATTGGCAACCCGTTTTAAAGTATCGTTGGATTATTACAAGACGATTTGTTATAATCCAACTGTTATAACATCATTGCGTTTGGAATCATTGGAAATCAATGAGTTACAAGGTTTTGAAGATTATGAAATGGCGTATCATCGTTTGGTCTTAGAAATTGTAAATCAACAAATAGATGCTATTCATTTAATACTTGATTCAAAATCAAAAATTAAACGTCTATTTGTAGATGGCGGCTTTGCAAACAATGAAATTTTCATGTTATTATTGGTAGCAGGCTTTCCAGATTTAGAAATTTTTGCGGCTGAAATCGCACAAGCATCTGCGCTTGGTGCTGCGGCTGTGATTCATGATGACTGGAATTCTAAACTAAATGTTTATCCACAAATTAATTTAAAAAAATATTGACTTGAATTTATTGGATTGTAAGTAATTGAAATTAAACAAGTTATACATGCTATGGAGTATAACGTTTGGAGAGTTTTTACACTACTGATTTGTTAAAGTTATAATATGTTTTTTCCCCGCAGATTTCGCAGATTTTTCCGCAGATTTTCGCAGAAAAAGAGTCCAAAAGAAAATCTGCGAGAATCTGCGGGAAAATCTGCGAAATCTGCGGGGAAAAATAGATTGGTAATCAATTATTTACACATTAGATCTTTAACAACTCAGTAGTGTAGAGAGTTTTAAAATCTCCAAACGTTGTTGTCTGTTAACTACTTAGCACAATCCAATAAATCCATAAAAATTCAAGTTTGAAATTTAATATATGAAATTATCTTATAATTCAAATTATCCATCTATTGACGACTTGCGGGA
>JAAFJT010000151.1 GCA_013298955.1 Chitinophagales bacterium | reverse complement strand
GGCGGATGTCCGCTATCCATGACATCGGGCAACCAAAATTGTTGGAAATGATGTTCAAAATAAAAATCAGCATGCCAACCTGCTAATTGAACCGTATCCCAAAAAAAAGCATTTTTACAAACGATAATTGTTAAAATGATTTGCAATACCCACACAGGAAAGCAACTTTTTACCCAATGAGGCACTTTTTTTTGGATAAATTCTTCCTCAATAAATGTTAATTTTGCCATGATTGGGCAAAAATGATGATTATTTCAAAAAATACAAACTTATCGCTTGAAAAAAGTAGGAATTTTCGCGCTGTACGCGCTGATGTTGTTTCGGATGGGCTACCTTTTCGGAGAAAATGATTTGGTTGAAGACCTCTGTTATGCAAAATATTTGGCAAACAATGATTTATATAAAAGTGATTTTTATATAAATCATATCGCAAATCACGTTCCCAATGAACGCTATATTTTTGCAAATTTTGCTGCCTTTTTGGGCAGTAGGGTAGAGGTGTTCTTTTTTTTAGGACACGCGATGTTGAGTTTTTACTTGTTGTTGGGTTTGAATCGTTTGAGCGATTTTTGGATTGAAAATAAAGGCTTGAAATGGATAGCTCTTGTAATATTATTGTTATGTTTAGATAATATTCATTTGGGAGGCAATGAGTTGTATTATAATATGCTTGTGCCAAGTTATGTAGCACAAGTATTTGGATTATGGGCGATACTCTTTTTTTTGGAACA
The DNA here is from genome assembly GCA_013298955.1 of Chitinophagales bacterium. Lineage (GTDB taxonomy): Bacteria > Bacteroidota > Bacteroidia > Chitinophagales > Saprospiraceae > JAAFJT01. The sequence continues at coordinate 4,865 of JAAFJT010000151.1, read as the reverse complement.
AAAAGTATTTTGGACGGTTTTTTTATTATTTATAACAACGCTTTTTCATCCTTTGATTGGAGCGCAATTGTGGATGATTTTACTCGGTATGGTGTTTATAAATCATCTAAAAGAGTTATTGATTTTAAAAAATATAAAAAATAAGTTGGAGTCTTTTATAAAAAAAGTTCCAATAACGTTGATGGGTTTTGCGTGTTTCTTGGCAAGTATGATTTGGATTTTAAAAATACAAAATGGTTATAATGTGGGCGTGATTGATACTGAAAAATGGTTTGAAATCATGCAGTTTCGAGCTTCACATCATTATTTTCCATTATCCTTTCCAATCAAAAATAGTTTGATTTTAGTGCCGATTTTCAGTTGGGGTTACTTGTTTTTTCGTAGAAATCACTCCCTTATAGCGCGTTTTTATGAAGTCGTCGTATTGGGCATTTTTGCGTATATGATAGGCGTTTATGTTTTAAAACAACCGCTTTTTTTGAGTACTCAATGGTTTGCTACAACGATTTGGTTAGAAATGTTTTCTGTAATGGGCATTATGGCATTTTTGCAAAATAAAATTTTAATTTTCAAACAAAAAGATTATGAAAAACAAATTATAATTGGTTTGGTGGCGATTGCCAGTATGGGCATTTTTTTAATGATACCTCAATTTAGGTTATTTAAAAACAAACCGTATCAATTTTTTTGTTTTGAAAATCAATCTACTTCGCGCCAAATTGCCTTGAAAGCTAAAATATTAACCGATACCAATGCTGTTTTTTTAATTCCTTTTGACAATACAGATTTCAAATATTGGAGTGAACGCAGCGTTTGGATTGATTATAAATCCATTGCACATCAAAAAGCGGCGATTGCGGCTTGGTATGAGCGCGTTCAAAAAGGGTATGGTGTTGATTTTAAGGATTATCATAATAAATTGAATATCAATGATTTAGCAAAACAACATTGGCTTTCTAAATCGACAGATGATTTTTTACAATTGAAAAAAGAAGGCGTTACCCATATTTTAACCTTCAAAAATCATTTGCTAAATTTGCCTATTGTCATTGAAAATAAAGATTGGATTATCTATAAAATGTAATTGGTTTGATACAATTGGAACACGGATGACACGGATTGGGCGGATTCTCACGGATTTTTTATTTTTTATTTTTAAAATCCGCGAAAATCTGCCCAATCCGTGTCATCCGCGTTTCAATACACGGATGACACGGATTGGGCGGATTCTCACGGATTTTTTATTTTTTATTTTTAAAATCCGCGAAAATCTGCCCAATCCGTGTCATCCGCGTTCCAATTATATTACAATTTGTTTAAAAAGCGTACCGCAAAGTGCCAAATAGATTTCGACCCGCGCCATGAATCCCAGAGGCAAAAACGCGATATTGCACATCCGCGATATTGTCTATGCCCAATTGCAATTTTAACCCTTTCGAGACTTCATAACTCGCCCGAACATTCATCGTCCACCAAGCAGGCATCCCATTTTTGGTCGCATATTGCTCATTGTCTTCTCCATTTAAAAAATAATCACTAATCCATTTAGCATTGCTATATTGAATAAAAAATTCTGTAAATAATTGATTATGAGTATATTGCAAAGCAAAACGTCCATTCGCAGGCGGAATATGGTCTAACGGCGTTTCCGTATTATCCGCCTTGATAATGCGCCCTTGTGTGTAATGATACGCACCCGTCCATGTTAAACCTTCATACAACTGCACTTTCAACATCGACGAAAAGCCCCAGATTTTTGCCTTTCTTTTATTCTGATTTGCCATGACTTGACTTTTTACGCCATCATACAAGATACTATCTTGACCCTTGAATTGGAATTTATCAGCTACAATCGCATCTATAAAATTCGTAAAATGTATATTGTTCTCCCACAATATTTTATCACTTTTCAAAGCAAAACTTGCCTCTACATTATACGTTTTTTCAGGCTTGATACTTGGATTTGGAATGATGATAGTCCCTTTTGCAGACTCAAAAACTTTTGCCAAATCATCCACATTCGGCACTCTATAACCTGTCGAACCCAATATTGTAGCCCTGAAAATCGGTGAAGGCATGTAAATCAAACCCAAATTGCCACTCAAACCTGTCATATTTTGAATCGCGTCATTGAACGGAAAGGGGTAAAAAGCCCTATCCACAAAAGTCGATTTTTGACGCACAGAACCCGCCCGCAAACCGTCATTTAAAACCCATTGCGGATTGATTTTCCAAGTATGTGTTGCATAAATAGCAATATTTTGTTGATTATTATCGCCATCAGGATAGCGCGTACTTTGCGCCGCCGTCGTATTATCGTTCACATTTGTTTTAAAAGCCGTCGATTTTGCCACACCATATTGTGCATCAATGCCCGTTCTGAATTGATGTTCGTTTTTTACATGATAAAAATCAAGATTTGCTCCGTAAACATTGATTTTTTCAATGCGACTGTTTTTAAAAGTAGCTCCGAAATTGCGATTATGCCGACTTTCTTCCACATCTTGATAATTTATATTCAATTTTACTTGATTGAAAAAGCCTGATAAATCCATTAAATTCAATTCATAAGCCGTCATCAATCGTTTTTGGGGACCATAATACCATTCTGCGGCGTTTAAACCTGCCCCTTTCGGGTCTGTCAAGCGGTCATAACGCGGAATATTAGTCGAATTAGAAAATTGAATATTCAATAAATGACTGATGTGTGCATTTTGCTGATACAAGATTTTTTGCAAAAAATCATATTGTTTATAACCTGTATATTTTTGCACATAGGGGTCTGTATTGGCAATCAAAGAATCTTTTCCATTCATTCGTTCCGCGTAAAATTTACGTAAACCCCATAACGTATCTAAGGCTTGTGTGTTTTTACCCATCTTCAAATCACCGAAATCGCTGTAAGTCAAGGAACTAAGCATAGCAACATTTTTCCAACCCAAATTAAAATCAGCATGTCCTGTTTTTTCTTGATTGATGCTACTATATCGTGTAGAAGTATTGCCGTTTATTTTCAGTCCACTTTCAGCCGCTTTAGGTTTGCGCGTGTAGCAATGAATCACGCCGCCCAAAGCATCCGAACCGTAAACCGTCGAAGCGGGTCCGTACAAAACTTCCACCCTATCCAAAATCGCTTGGTCAAGCGTCAAAATATTTTGAAGATGCCCCGCCCGATAAATAAGGTTGTTCATGCGCACTCCATCGACCATCAATAGGACGCGACTCGCCTCAAAACCGCGCAAAATCGGACTGCCGCCGCCTTGTTGACTCTTTTGAACCATCGCGCTGCCCGATAAAGCTATCAAATCAGCCGTATTTTGAGCGTTCAATAATTCAATATTTTGTTTGGTCAAGACGCGAATCGGTTGCGCAACTTGACTTCTATTTTCAGCAACCTTGTTTGCTGAAATGATAACCATTTCTAAATCATTGATTTGAATCGAATCTTGATTTTGCGCTTGCAAAGTTAAAATCCTTAAAATCAATATATTAAATATGAATACTTTTTTCATTTTGATAATTTCTTAAAATGGTGAAAACACGCACAGATAAGGCTTTAAAGCAACTTGAATGCTTTAAGCCTTTGAATTAGGATTTTTAGGATTTTAAATCCTTTGAATCCTAAAAAATTAATCCCAATAATCCTTTGAAAAATCCTAAAAATCCTAATTCAGATATGCAAAATAAAATTCTGGAGGCGGTGTTAAACAAGGTATTTTAATGGAAGCAAATAGTAAGTATAAATCAAAGATTTTGGTTTTTTTTGAACTACATACGATGTCTGCGTCATCCGCTATGAGTGTTTCAAACCAAAATTCTTTTATAAAAAATTTAAAAAGGAATTGCGTTTTGTGTTGATAATCAACGTCTTGGGTAAGATTATTTAAAATAATTTCTTTATAATGAGTTGCTAATTGTGCCTCCGCCTTATCATCATAACAGGATACATAAACCGTTTCACCTTTCATTTCCGTTTTGACAACATCATAAAAATGCCCTTGATATTCCAATTCATCTTTATTGAAATCAAAATTTAATACTGAAAATTTTAAAATAACCAAATTAGATGCTAAATCTTGTTCTTTTAAAACTTGATGTACGTGAGTATGATGCCATTTTTTCACCATAGAAAACAATGCCATATAACCAACCAGTTGATATAGCAATGATAAAAGCAATAGGATGACAATTCCTTTTTTCATTTTGTCTGTTTTCTTTTGGCGCAAAAGTATTTCTTTTTTGTCAAAAAAAAAGTATTGGAGTTCTTTTTAGTAAAAATGCAGAGGACGCATGATGACTTCATCTGCGTCCTCTGTTCCGCTTTACGATTTTATTTTGTAAGCGGCGTTTAAAAATTGTTTTTAGTTGGAAAAACCTTAAATCATTCTTTTAAAATACATTTTGCCATCTCCAAAATAGAGGTATCTTTTACCGATACAATACCGCCACCTGGGCCTGGCTCAATGTGCCAATCCACCATTGTTTTTTTAAAGCGATTACCGCCAAAAAAATTACGCACGACTTGTTCGTCTTTCGACAAAGCCTTAGCAATGCGGCGAATGCTGCCATGTGGCAACCGATGTTTGATGTTCCTCAATTCTTCAAACGTGATATTCATGTCGGAATTGGTTTTGGTTAGTAAATAAGGTTTGATTGAACTCTCTGAAAGTAAAACGAAAACAAATTAAAAGTAATTATAATCCCAAAGCTACAAACTATTTTTGAACTGTGCAAGTAAAAACGCAAAAAACTTATAAAAAATTTTACTTTTTTTAAAAAAAAGGAAATAATAATTTAATATTTATTTGAATTGCCAATATATAATTTAGATTGTTATGTGTAATGTGCTTGTTTTAACGTTGAAA
>JAAFJT010000152.1 GCA_013298955.1 Chitinophagales bacterium | reverse complement strand
GTTCAAAATTGTAATTTTGCACAATGGAATCAGAAAATTTAAAAAATTGGCAACAAAAATCGCTTGATAAACAAGCTCAATTCAAGCAGTTTCTTCAAAAGGCGGATTTTAAAAAAGTCATCAAACAATTGCCTGATGCACATGAACAGGCTTTTGAAACCGTTGATTGTTTGGCGTGTGCGAATTGTTGTAAAAATTATTCGCCGCGTTTCAAGCCGCCTGATGTCAAAAGGATTGCAAAATATTTGAAAATGAGCGAATCGGCGTTGAAAGACACCTATTTGCGCCGCGATGAAGACGGGGATTTTGTCGTGAAGCAATCGCCTTGTCCGTTTTTGGGTTCAGATAATTATTGTTCGATATATGAAGCGCGTCCGTCGGATTGTCATCGATTTCCCTATACGAATGAGGATGTTTTATTGAAAAAAAAACAAATTACACTTAAAAATAGTACGTTTTGCCCTGCGGTGTATTTGGTTTTGGAAAAATTAAGGAGCGTATGAGCTACTTGGTAGTCGGTGAATAAATTTTCCAACGACCAAGTATCTTATACACTCAATTCTAATTTTTGGTGAAAAAATACCGATAATCCACTGCTTTCCCATCATAAATGGGTTTTTTCAAAAGCGGCATGGTTTTAATTTGGTTTAAAAGAGCCATTTCGCAATTTTTATCGCCTCTTTCCCACTGCGGACTTTCCACCGTTCCATCTGCTTTAATCACAAACGAAACCGTATAATTTTTACAATCAATGGTAGATAAATGTTTGAAAATCAAACTATTATCACCTTTAAAATCGTACAAATTATCCAATGCAATTTTTGAACCATCTAAGGGTTGGTTCATTGCAACAGCATCCTTGACTTGGGGCGTTAGGAAAATAGAATCATTCGGTTTAGAGGAACCTACTTTCGTTGGCAATTTTTGGATAACGTCCACCGTTTCGACTGACATCTTAGGCGTTTTAGGAGTGGGCGCACTTTTGGGCGTTGTCAATGGAGCCTGTTTAGGCATTTGCGGCGGAATCGGCGTTATCACGGGCTTATCTGCCACCATATTGTTGGGGACTTTTGGGGCTGGAACTTGGGGTTTTATCCAATTCATCAACGAATTATAATTGAATAATAATCCTAATGTCAGTAATACAATGGCTGTCCCTGCGGCAAAACGCAACCAGCGTTTTTCGCGCTGTATTCGGTCATAATCGTCTAAAAAATCAGTTGCTTTTGAATTGAAATGCAATAAAGTCAATTTTTGGTGCATTTTTTTTTCAAAATCAAATGCTTCGCGCAAATTGGGGTCAACCGTTAAAGCCTGCTCAAAGGCTGCCACTTCTTGCGGCGATAATTCATTTTCTAAATAACCAATAATTTTGTCTCTCATCGGAACCTTTATTTTTAATTAGCATACAACCTTTATATAACCTTTGGAGGGTTTGAAACCCTCCAAAGGTTGTATTATCAATTGATTATATAACCTTTGGAGGGTTTGAAACCCTCCAAAGGTTGTATAATTAATAATCAATTGATTATCAATTGATAAGCGTTTGTTTTTAGGATTGCAATCTTTGAATGATGGTCATCCAACTATTCCAACACGCTGAAAATTTATTGCCCAAAGCACTGGCACTACCCAATTGAGGCATCCAGTTTCGGTCTATAATTTCTTGATACGGATAGCCCTCCAATTTGCGGAGTCGAATCAATTTTTGACACGTTTCCCCTAAAAACGATAAGTAATAATCCACCTCTTCTTTCAATCCTGCCCAATCATTTTGAGTCCAAAAGGCGTTGTGAAAGGCTCCAATATCCAATAAATTCACATGCTTATCTCGTCCTTGATTGCGCATCACATTATAGGCAATCCCAATCGTATAGGTTACAGGCGATGTATCGGGGTCAAATTCGTAACTACCATTTTCCAAATTGACCAACAATATGACAAGCGTGTGCTGCCGAATATCTTTGTAGTATTTAGTCAACCCATTTTCTCTGCATTTGGCATAAATCGGTGCTTCAATACGGGATAATAGGTAGTTATACGCTTGACGATTCCCTTCTTTTAGTCCTAAATATAAATTTTCATTAATATAAAACGGATTCATTCTCTGTGTCGTTTGCGGTTAATGTATGGAAATGCCCAAATGTCATGGTGCGCAAAGCGCATTCGGAATTATTTTAAAAAAAAAGTAAAAAAGAATTTTTATAGATGACAAAAGTACGATTTGATTACATAAATCCATTCATAAAGCGAAGCCAATTATTCATTTTTTTTGAAAAGCCGGTCTTGATAGCTTATATACTCCACGTCGGGTGGTTTTGGGATACAATTGGAACACGGATGACGCGGATGGAGCGAATTTTCACGGATTTTTTTAGAATTTTCACGAATGTTGCACTGAATTTCCAAAAAAATCCGTGAAAATTCGTTTAATCCGCGTCATCCGTGTTCCAATTGTATCCAAAACCACCCGACACAAAGTATATATACTTTGCGTCGGGTGGTTCTGCGATCCAATTGGAACACGGATAACGCGGATGGGGCGAATTTTCACTATATACTTTGTTTAAAATCCAACAATCCTAATTCAAATCGGAATTTTATCAATGAAAAAATCTTTATACTTATTGTTGACGCTTGGTTTTGCACAAAGCGTTTTTGCTCAAACGATTTATTCAACAGGTTTAGCATTTAATGACGCGTTGAATGCTCAAATCCCTGTTCGCAAACAAGCTCGAAATCGGGGGGGAACTTTGCCTGCCAAAGTCTCTTTGAAAGCCTATTGTCCAACGCCGCAACAACAGGGTATTTATTCCAATTGTGTGGGTTGGGCAGTGGGTTACGCGGCATGCACGATTTCGGAAGCCATTGTAAGCGAAGCACTCACCGATAAAAAGTTGAATATCAAGGCAATAGATGACATCGCCACTTCGCCAACCTATATTTATGCACGCCTCAAACCCAAAAAAGACAACGATTGTAGTTCCAAAACGGGCATGGATCAGGTTTTGACGGCGTTGAAAGGGACGGTTTTGCCCCGTTATCAGGATTTTAGAGAAGCCTGTTCCGCGCCCACAGATGCCGAAAAAACGTTTTCAACAGGGGTTCAGATAGCGCATTTTATGAGTTTGTTTCGCGCTTCGGATCCTAAAAAACAGAAATTATACGCCATTAAGCAAACATTGGCTAATAAAAAACCAGTGGTCATAGGAATTTGGCATTACAAATCGTTTGAACAAGCTAAAAAAGTTTGGTCGGGCGACTTATCCAACTACGCGGGCAGTGGTCATGCAGTTTGTTTGACGGGTTATGACGACACCTTTGAAGGCGGTGGGGCGGTCGAAGTGATGAATAGTTGGGGAACGGATTGGGGTGAATCTGGGTTTTCAAAAATTCGATATAAAGATTTAGATACGATTTTAAAATATGCGTTTGAAATCACGCTGGATGATTGTATGCCGCTGCGACAAACGGCTTTGACACTCCCCAAAGATACTTTTTTAAAGGCTTCCATCCTGCTCAAATCCATACCGAATGCGGTAAATATGCCACTTTTATCGAATGTGCAGCAGGGGGTTAAACCTTTTGAAGCGCATTTTCAATTGGAAAAGCCGTATCGTTCAGGTGCGAAATATCAAGCGGTGATGGATCATTCCGAACCGATGTATTTATATGTGTTGAGTTCGGATTTGACGGGTCAACTGGACTGCTTATTTCCTGCACAGTCCGCTATCAGTCCTTTTTTGACGAATCCAAATGCTTCTTTTACCTTGCCGAATGAAGATTGGTATATCGAATCCGATAATCGGGTTGGGAAAGATTATTTAATTTTTTTGGCATCCAAGACCGAATTGCCCATAGCCGATTGGGTTGAGGAATGGAATGCCCTGCCTACACCCGCCTTAGACAAAATCAATCATTCGCTTTCGGCTAAAATCCAAGCATTTAAAACCCTTGATATTATTCAAAAAAAAATAGTATTTCAAGCAAAGCTCGAAAAAGATAAAATTATTTTGTTATCCGTAGAAATGGGACATGAATAAAAAAGCAAAGAGCTTCGGGCTTTTTTTTCGCAGAAACATTTTTTTTCAAAAAAAGCCATTCATAGATGACAAAAGTACTTTTTGATTACATCAATCACTTTAATAAAGTTCAACTATCAAATTTTTTTTAAATGAAACAATTCTGCTTACTCGCTGCTTTTTTAAGCATGGCGACTTCTCTTTTGGCACAGCCGAATCCTAAAATGGATGAATTTATTGTTTTGATTGGCAATACCAAATTCATCAAAGATTACAAGTTGTATAAACAAGCAACGGAAACGAAAATCCAAGCCTTGAAATTGGCTTTTCCATCGCCCACAGGGGCGGATTTGAGCGAAATGAATCAATTGAAAATTGCCTATAAACAAAGTCAATTTAAATTTGATGCGATTTTAGACCAATTAAAAATTGACATTACGACTGCTACGGGACGTAAACGCATTGTTAAAAATTCTGCTGCGTTTTCCAACACGTATAATCGGATGTTTGAGGGGGCGCAAGTGCATTGCAACAATCATTTTCACCAAAGAGCCGATAAGTTGTTGAATCCGAATAAGGATGGAGACCCCTTGACGATGTTGGTGATTGACATGTTGATAAATGTCATTAAAAATTATGTAGAACGGCAAGCGAGCGATAAAGCAGTGAATGTAGTGTATTTGGAGAGTGCTTTTATTGAACCATTGCGCTTTAAATCGTGGGTTGATATTAAAGATCTTTAAATTAATAAAGGATTGAAAAACAACAATCAAGCACAAAGTGCGGCAAGTTACAACTTGCCGCACTTTTTTCAACTACTTCTGTTTGAAATTGAAAGGTTCTTTCATTTCAACTACTTACCTATCTACTGAGGTACGGAACAACAAAAAAAGGAGTGATGGATGTACGGATTGAACGGATTTTCACGGGATTCATACGGATTTTTTACTTATACTTTGCGTCGGATGCTTTTGCGATACAATGGGAACACGGATAACGCGGATTGGGCGAATGTTCACGGATTTTTCCTAAATTTTGCACGGAACTTCAAAAAAAAAATCCGTGCGAATCCGCTCAATCCGCTTCATCCGCGTTCCAATAGTATCCAAAATCAACCGACGCAAAGTATAAAATCGCGTATTGAACCTTTTCAAAATCAAGAAATCCGTGAAAATCCGCTCAATCCGCGTCATCCGCGTTCCAATAGTATCCAAAATCAACCGACGCAAAGTATAAAATCGCGTATTGAACCTTTTCAAAATCAAGAAATCCGTGAAAATCGGGTGAAAATCCGTTGAATCCGTACATCCATCACCCCATCTTGTATCCGCTATGATCCTCATTCTCGGACAAAAGGGCTTAGGGACAGAGGCTGCTTTCTAAAAATGAAATCGCCGCCATCACTGCCTGCATTCGGCAAAATACCATATTGCGGTATAGGCGCGGTGGTTACAAAAGTGGCTTTGAATCGTTCAAACATCGTTCCTACTCGACAGTTAACATCTTGATTTTCAATTAATTGTCTAAGAAACGCAATGATAAAATCACTGGTATTGGGTACTTCG
>JAAFJT010000150.1 GCA_013298955.1 Chitinophagales bacterium | reverse complement strand
TCTTATTTCGAACCTTTTCCAAATTAGAAGGATGTTTTCAGTTGAATAACGCAAAGTATCACTCCAAAAATCCTTACAATCCTTAAAATCATAAGCATCTTATTTAGAACCTTTTCCAAAGCGGAAACAGCTTTAAATCCCCGCTAATGGTTTCGTTTTGGGCGATTTTACTTCAAAACTGAATACCAATCGTTTATTATCCTTCGCTTTGAGGTTGAAATCCCACAATAATTTGCCTGTTTCGGGATTGAATTTCGCGCCGCTATCTTCCAAATATTCGATTTTAATTTCAGCTTCTTTGGTCACAGGCATTTGGTCTTCCACCACCATTCGGATAGGAATCGACTTGCTATTCCGAACATTGATTTCATACACCCGCGTTAATAAATGATTGTCAGAGAAGGATTTATCCTTGCATTTATCTTTGACTTTGTTGCGCGTCACGACGATACTTTTGTCTCGACCCAAATTCAATTGCAAAGTATCATTCGTATTGTGCGGGTTGATATAGCTTTCGCCAATATACGAATTATCAAAATAAACCCGTGCTGTCCCTGCGATTAAATTCATATCTTCCCAATCTGTCACCCGCGCCATCAAAAAAACATCTAAATCCAACTTCGGAACGACGGAATACGAGTATTGTGCAGGCATGGTTTTACTTTGAATCACCACATTATGCGGTTTATTATCCGATTCAATCGTGTATTTCAACTTGATTTCATACTCAATCCGCATCATATTTTGACTTACTTTCGTAAAATCTTCTACGCCATCTCCATCATTAGTCTTTCCAATCCCTGTTTTGGGTGTTTCCATGCTAATTGTCACCTCACCCCCATTCATTCCAAGATTGGAATTTTGTACAACTTGTTGATTTCCATACACACCATAACCCATACTCATCTTATTACGCTCTGCGTAATCCTTGCCGGGTGTCGGGACATAATAACCCACAAATTGTGGTGACAAAGCAGGTTTAACATTTTCCTGACTCGGATTGCCCGTCGAAAGCGTCAATAAAACATCTTTCCAATCCAAACCCGTATTTTGATAAACGGTTGCACGATGTTTCAAATCAATCGTTTGCGTTTCTTTCGACGCTTTCAAATCATAAGAGGCTGTCCAACCCGCACCCGCCACAAAATAACTCAAACTGATTTCCGCCATCATCGCCCGTTCCGCCATGACCGTCACGATGACTTGCGACACGGGTTTCGTCGGATTCGTATTGACAGGAATGCCGATACCCGCTATCAAAGTATTTAAATTCATAATCCGCACATTGAATTTATTGCGCAAACGCGCCTCTTGCGCCGTTTCTTTTTCCAATTTCAAGTTTTCTGCATCCAGATTCATCAAGCGTTTCCGCAAAAAATCAATGCTTTGCGTGAATAAAAACAAAGAATCTTTTTGAAAATCGCCGCGCATCATTCGATTATTCGTGACGATGGAACGTTCATTTTGCAAAGTAGCGTTGCGATTTTGGATATTTTTGCGCACAAATACCAATTCTTCCAACGAATCTTGGATATTTTGGAGTTCTCCCTGCCACGCAATCACTCTCGGGTCATCAGGTTTGACATCCGTTTTCACGACTTCCGCGTATTTGAGCCGATACTGAACGTCCATGATAATCAAATCATTTTTGCCCGCCGCTTGCAATGAATTGGCTTGCAATTGCGCCGACACATTTTCAAAAACGATATTCGTCATGCCCGCATTGACCGCGATAGACTCATTGGAAGTCAATAACGCGCCTTGTTGGAAAATCGTCGCTTTTTGAACCGTCGATTTAACCGTTTTTTCAGGTTGCGTTTGCGCAGTGGCATGGTTCAAAATGCCTATGGTTAAGAAAAAGAATATTTTTTTCATTGGAAAATGATAATTTAGAGATTGTTGTGTAGAGCGAATTGGAACGCGGATGACGTGGATTGGGCGAATTTTCGCGGATTTTTTTTATTCTCCTTCAGATTTCGCAACGTTTTTTAAACACTACAGAATCTGTGGGAAAATAAAAAAAAGCTACGAAATCGGCAGAAAAATAAAAAAAATCCGCGAAAATTCGCCCAATCCGCGTCATCCGTGTTCCAATTTACAACACATAATTAAATGTTACTCAACGGTTTATCTTTGGGCGATTTGATTTCAAAACTGAATACCAATTTTTTAGCATCACGCGGTTTTAAATTAAAATCCCATAACAATTTACCCGTCTCTCCATTGAATTTGGCATCACTATTTTCGAGGTATTCGATTTTAATCGTCGGTTCTTTGCTAACAGGCATTTGGTCTTCGACGACCATCCGAATCGGAATATTTTTCGTATTCCGAATTTTAATCTCATATACTCGCGTCAATAAATGATTGTCACTGAATGATTTATCTTTACATTTGTCTTTGACTTTGCTGCGCGTGACGACGATGCTTTTATCCCGACCCAAATTTAATTGCAAGGTATCATTCGTATTGCGCGGATTGATATAGCTTTCGCCAATATACGAATTATCAAAATAAACCCGCGCCGTCCCCGGAATCAAGTTCATATCCTCCCATTCCGTCACCCGCGCCATCAAAAACGCATCTAAATCCAATTTCGGAACCACGGAATACGAATATTGCGCAGGCATGGTTTTACTTTGAATCACGACATTATGCGGTTTATTATCCGATTCAATCGTGTATTTCAACTTGATTTCGTATTCCACCCGCATCATATTTTGGGTCACTTGGGTAAAATCAATGACTCCTTCTTTTTCTTCCACTTTAACACTCGCACGCGGGTCTTCATCATTCATATCAGCACGCGGTTCGGCGGGAGCCATGATAGGCGCGGGCATTTTAGTTGTAGGCTTGTTAGGCATTCCATTCGCAACAGAACCATAAACCATCGATTGATTTTTTTTGCCTTTTCCATCAAAATCCGCCCCTCGACGTTTTGCTTGTTCATAAACAATGGGTTGAAAAGCCAAATAATCGGGGCTTAAAGTCGGTTTGACATTCGTTTGACTCGGATTCCCAGTCGAAAGCGTTATCAATACGTCTTTCCAATCTAAACCTGTATTTTGATACACGGTTGCACGATGTTTTAAATCAATGTTTTGGGATTCTTTCGACGCTTTCAAATCATACGAAGCCGTCCAACCTGCGGCATTGACGAAGTAAATCAACGTTACATCCGCCACCATCGTGCGTTCCGCCATGACCGTCACGATGACTTGCGACACGGGTTTCGTTGGATTCGAGTTGACAGGCACGCCCAAACCTTGAATTAATGAGTTCAAACGGTTGATTCGTGACACTAATTGATGGCGCAAGCGATTATATTGATACGCTTCTCGTTCCAATTTCAACAATTCATCATCCATATTCATCAAGCGAGCGCGCAAAAAATCAATCGTTTGCGCAAAAATGGGCAATGAATCTTTTTGAAAATCGCCGCGCATCATTCGATTCCCCGTTAAAACGTTCCGTTCTGTTTGCAAAGTTTGGTTTCGGTGTTGAATATCGCTGTGCCAAAATGCCATATCTTCCAACGAATCCTGTGCCGCTTGCGTTTGCGCCCGCCAAAGCACCACTTTCGGGTCATCGAGTTTGACATCCGTTTTAAGGACTTCCGCGTATTTGAGCCGATACTGAACGTCCATGATAATCAAATCATTTTTGCCAGAGGCTTGCACCGAATTGGGCAATAATTGCGAAGACACATTTTCAAAAACAATATTAGTCATGCCCGAATTGACTAAAACCGCTTCATTAGCTGTCAATAACGCCCCTTGTTGGAAAACAGTGGCTTTTTGAACAGTCGATTTAACCAATTTTTCAGGCGTTTGGGCTGACAACGTATGTAAAAAAGTAGTTGCCAGCAGGACGATTATTTTTTTCATTGAAATCATTTTTTGATGTATATTTTATAAATGCAGGAATGGGGAAAATTCCACAAATAATTATTCCTTTTTTTAAACACATAGGACACATAGGGGACATAGAACACATAGGTGCCAGACACATAGGGGAACACACGCACTATAAGGGATATAGGACACGTAGGGAACACTTTTTTTGCATGCAAAAAGTTTCAAAACCATAGATTGACTCTTTAAACTAAGTTAAATGCGCAAAATGTGCGTCAAGTTTGAAACTTGACGCACATTAATTTGTTGATTATCAATAATTTACATTTTTACAACTACTTAAACGCCTCTCTAAATATTTGCCCCTATGTGTTCTATTTTCCTCTATGTGTCCTATGTGTTTTTTAAAAAAAAATATAAAAACATTCTATCTTTGTTGCGCTAAAACATATCATTCATAATCATCATTTTCACCAAATGTTTGAAAAAATTCTCAAATTATTGAGTGACTTATTTGAAGGTTTATTCGATTCCCTTCAAGAAGATTACAAAATTGAGCGCAGTGACGGCTCTACTATTGAACTCAAAGGCTATGTGCCAACGCCCGAATCGGAGAAAACACAATATAAAGCATTTGTGCCGAATGTTGCTCCGAAAGCCCTTTCCGCTTCCAAACCTGCAGCTCCACCGCCTCATGCAGTGGATTTGCGGCAATATTTAACCCCTGTTGAAAATCAAGGTCAAGTGGGCAGTTGCACTGCGAATGCGGTGGCGGGCGCGTATGAATATTTGGCAAAACAGCATCTTGGCGACAATGCTTTTGATGTGAGTCGTTTATTTGTGTATTACAATGCGCGAGCGATGTCGAATCCGAACCAAATAAAGGATGAAGGCTCGAATATTGGTTTGGCAATCAAAAGTTTATTTGAACATGGCGCGTGTTCGGAATCGACTTGGCTTTACAACGAATCGTTGAAAAATGCTCGCCCACATCCAGAAGCCTACGAAGAAGGCAAACAATTTTTGATAGAATCGGCGCAACATGTAGAAACGAATTTGAATACATGGAAAGCATGTTTGCAAGAAGGGTATCCGATTGTTTTTGGGACGCGTTTGTTCAATTCTTTTGATGAAAACATTCGTGGACGCGTTGCAATGCCCAAATCCAGTGAGCTTTCTCGCAAAGATCATGGCGCACATGCGATGTTATGTGTCGGTTACTCCGAAAAAGACCAATTGTTTATCGTGCGCAATTCTTGGGGAACCGATTGGGGCGATAAAGGCTATTGTTATATGCCTTATGATTATTTGATGAATCCTAAATTGAATTTAAATGATTCATGGATGATACGCCAATTGGCTGATATTCAAGCAAATGAAGAGATATTTATACAAGATGAAAATTATAAGGTGTATCAAGACGATAGCAATCCGTTTGGCGATTTGGAGGAAAAAGAATATGATAATTTGATACATGATATGGGCGATTATCCATTAGAATTGCGTTTGGCGTTGTTGATTTTATCCATTTTATCGCCCAATCAAGTGCCTTCTGATACGACAAAAGCCAATATTGCGAATACCCTTCAAACTTTATTTGACGAATGGGGCATTGCAAAAAGTCCAAGTGGGGTTTTAAATAGAGTTGCCAAAGATATTGAAAATGAATCTTTGGTACAAGAAAGCCATGATTTACTTGCGAAATATTTGCCTAAAAATTTATTGAATCAAGTTTCGCAAGAAGTGCAAATCATTGCACAAGAGGAAAATATAGATATTGAAGAAAATGAATTTATTAATACATACAATGAACCAGTAGAGGAGGAAATCGAAAATGAGTTTGTTGATAA
>JAAFJT010000015.1 GCA_013298955.1 Chitinophagales bacterium | reverse complement strand
CTGAATAATCAAAAATTTGTGGCAAATGCGGCGGCGGCTGTCTTGGCAAAAGAACGCCAAAAATGGGCAGATGGACAAGCACGCGTGGCGATTTTGGAAGAAAGTTTGGCAAAATTGAACTGATAAACGTTTTTCACAATTCAATTTGTAAATCAATTCGAGCATAACTTGCGTCAAATTTAAAACTTGACGCAAGTTTATTGTCACAAATCATTTAGGAGACGTATATGCTTGCTTTCCTAATTCAAAAAGCCATTAAGCTGTAATTTTGAGCAAGGATTTGTATTCCTCCTCAGACATGGGCGTATCCTCCCCAATCACTTCAAGGATTAATTGAGCCGCTTGGCGAACTTTCGTCAACGCATTAGGCTGTACGGTTTTAGAAATACGGTTTGGCAAGAGTTTTTTAGCCATGTTTTGTATCTTTTAAAGGATTAAAAAAACGATATTAAAACGATTGAATAACAATTAATTATATGTTTGAGTTCCTTTTTTTGTCATGTACTAAGTGATTTGTTCATATTTTTCTATCGTTTTTTGAAAAATCGAAAAATGCCTGCGATACTGACGCTTAATTGCAGGAACTTTCATGATTTTAGCAGCACGATAAGCATATGTCAACGTATTGCCTAAATAATCTTTGTCTTTTGATTCGGTCTGTGGTTTGAATCGCGTACCTACCTTTTTATAGCTTACTTGCTTCGTTTTTATGCTTCGCTTCGTTGCGCCATGGTGCGTAAAAAGTCGTTTTAGTTTGCGTTTTAGTAAAAATACTTCTTCTTTATTCTGATTTAAAGCAGCTTTTGCAGCATGTCTGCATTTTCGCCGAATCGCTTTTTTCATACGCCGATAAAATTTAGCGATACTTGCAGATTTTATCAGTGTTTTATGACCATAAAACTCAAAACCCAGATATACTAATGGCATATTCGGTTTTGAAATTATTTTTCCTGCTTTTGTGGTGATATTTCGAGAAACTTCAAGGCGATTTGTTTGCTCATTAAAATTAAAAAAACAAATTTCTGTTTTTGATTCTGATATTTTCAACTTATAGGTTTCAATAGCTGAAACAATTAATTGAATAACCGCTTTATAATCAGTTGATTCACAAACAATTATAATATCATCTGAATAACGTCTATAAAACGCATTAAAAGGTTTCACAATCTTGTCCAGTACCGTTGTATCGAAATCAAGCAGATATAAATTCGCTAAAACAGAGCTAATAGGCAATCCATGAGGAATCCCTTTTTGCGCTCGATTCACCCGAATATTGACCGCACCATTCTTAATGGCATCTCGAAAGGCTTTGGGCGATTCAAAAAAAGCATGGATATTTTGTTGTCGCAATTTATCCAAATACGACTCATCAAATCCCATTTTTCGCTTTTGTCGTTTTTCAGACGGCACCCTTAAATCGTCCCTATCTATGTAAGCATAGCGAGTGGAAGCCTTAAACACCTTAAAATGATCGGCTTCAAGCAATGTTTTATCAAATAAATTTTTCCATGCTGCTTTCAGTATTTCGTGGTCAAGGCTGGGAAAAAAACTTTCAACATCAAATGCAAGTGCAACACAAGTCCCTTTTTGTTGAATATGCTCAAAAACTTCTGCTGCAAAATGAATACTACTTTTACAGGCATCTTTATTGGGTTCAACCTTTATTTTGCGATAAGCCGTGATGCAATCGGACAAACCATTTGTCAATTGTAATTTTTTTTCATATTGAGGCAGTAAAATCTCTTGTGCATAATAGGCGAAAATCATACTGTCCAAGTGAGTGGCATATTCAATCGGTCGAATTTTGCGATTACTTTCTTTTTTTTCGGCATTGAAATGTTTTCTAATGGGCTTTCCATGCTCATCATATGCCATTTTTTTATACCGCCGTGTCACTATATTTTTTTTTAAAAGCGGAAAAAAAGCATACTTTGCTACAAAAGCAGGGTCTTTTATGCGCTTCTCAAGCGGCGCAAGGTTCATTTTTTTATTGGTAAAATGAAGGTAGCCCCGTGCTTTTAACCATGTGTTTTTTTTAAACGATTGCGCTGACATGTGAATTGTTTTGATGCAAGAAAATAAGGTAGCCATATTTTTGTAACGGTTTATAGACTTTATTAATTGATTATCAATTAATTAGGCTTTCAAAACATCCGTCAAATACGGCTACCACTATCTAAGGTAGTAATTGTTTCCTACTTTCTAGCGGCAGGACTATCGCTTAATACGATTTACTAAAATCAGATGATGTGTTATAAGATAAGTATCTATTTACAAATCATTTGTTCCTAATATCATTGGAGCGTACACAACCGAAGTTGTTAAGGTGTTATCCGAATACTCGAATTCCGCATGACGCGATAACTAAATCAAGATACATTCTTTTCAAATTAAACGATTCCTCAAAAATTCAAAATAGCATCTATGGGTTAGGTATCAACGCCTTTACAATTTAGTTATGAAAATGTTCAAACTATCAGAAAGATTTATTACCTTTGCAGCTCGAATCTATTTCTCTATTAAATGCACGCTTGCGCGAGGCAACATAGCGAAATGGAACTTTGGAGCAACGAAAATAATTTCTTTACCTTATTAAACAATATTCAACCTAATCACCTACATGATTAGTAAGTTTGCACCTATACCAAATGCTCAAATAAGTCCAAAAAATAGTAGCCATTACTATGAGTCACAAATGTAATAAATTCTTTGAAATATGGATGATAAAAATTCAAATACGCTATTTAAAATAGGAGATATTGTCAGATTTGTGTTGAGTGAGCAAACGCCTCATCTTGTTATTGAAGGCATCGAGTTGAATTCGGAAAAAGAAAAAAAACAATTCAAATATCGGTGTCGGTGGTTTGTTGGTCAAAAAAGTTGGGAATTTAAAGAAGCTTTTTTATTGGAAGAGGTACTTCAACTAAAACATCCAGCAGATAATAATGCCTTACAAGTTGGACAACAAGTTAAATTGACTACCTGTAAATTTGAAATGACCGAAAGTAAAAAAAATGGTTTTGTAACACAAGAACCAACAATATATCAACCGCCAGCAATGGTCATTATTGCGCTACAAACTTCTAAGAAAGCCAATGAGATGGCTAAATGCCTCTATTATAATCTAAATCTGAATAAATTTTCAGAAATATGGATTCCCAGCACAAGTTTGTGTTTGATTAATTCATAATTCAAGAACAGGAGTTCATTAATGAACCAAAACATATCATCAATGATGTCAAACCGTTCATTAATGAACTAAAACACATCATTATTGATGCAAAACCGTTCCTTAATGAACCAAAACACATCATTAATGATGTCAAACCGTTCATTAATGAATCATTTTGTATCGTTAATGATGTGATTTGGTTCATTATTGAACCAAATCACATCATTAAGGATGTAAAACCGTTCAAAAACCATTTTTTCGAGTAATACTTTGAACATCAATGAATAAGGATTATCAATATGTTTAAATACATCTAAATTTCAAAAAAATGATTTTTTTTGGGATGTTTCAAAAGAGGAACGTAGTATTCGCTAAAATTTTGAGAATCAATGGTTTCGGTATGGATACGCACGTCCGTGCGTATCTACATGGTATATGGATAAACAATTGTTTGAATCAATCAATGTGTTTCAAACAAAGGATTCATTATTTCTTCAATCGGTTGATTTGCAAACATTTCGGTTTCTTCTTCCACCACCGAATGCGTTAATTGGCTTTTGCAGACAAAAACTTTTGCATTTTCGACCGAAGCAACAATGAATGGCGAATGTGTGGTAACGATGATTTGCAATTTAGGAAACAATTTCAAAATATGTTGCAAAAAAACCTTTTGCCACTTGGGATGTAAATGATTTTCGGCTTCATCAATCAATAATACGCCTTGAATGGAGGCATACTGCTCTATCGGAATGTTATTGCTGACGCAAATCGCATAAACTTGACGCAACAAACTCGTATATCGCTTGATAATTTGGAAGTCCAATAATCAAATATAAAATCTGGTTTAAGGTTAGAGCCAAATGTTTTTTGAAATAATGCGTTGATATTGCCTTGATTCGTGTCAAAACGGTTGCCGATGCTTGTCTTGTGACTGGACGCAAAGTGAATATTTTTACCATGTAACACAATATCCGATACAATTGAAAACGCAGATGCAGAGGCTATTTCTCGCTCAATGTTAGCAGAATGCCCTATAAATAATGCTCGAATCGCATCTAAAAGAATCGTTTTCCCACTCCCATTTTCGCCCGTGATGATGATAACAGGTGGATTTTGTAATTCCTCGTCGTTTTCGATGAAATTTAATTCGGCAGATTTGAACGGACCTATATTTTTAATTTTTAAATTTTTGATTCTCATTGCAGAAGATTTTAGTCAAAGGTTATAAAGGATTCATTTTGAATCAAAGGTATAGGGCAAAGTCTTCTTTTTCAAATATTTTAAGACAAAAATCTAAGATTGATATTGCTATCCTTAAAATTGCCATTTTCCATAATATTTCCTAAAAATCTTAGTCATATTGCGGGCATCGTCAATGCCGCGATGATGTGTTCCATCCAATTTAAACCCTTCCAATTTCAACGCACCCTGCATGCCCAAAGGACGCGCCGTAATCCCATCCGAAATTTTAGGATGCTGATGCTTTATACTCATATGATTTTTCAGCCAATCCGTGTCCAAACCATGCAAAATACAATCTTGTTTAAACTGTTTTTTGTCATAAAAACCCCAAGAACAGAGCCAATACGAGTCTTCAAACTGCGCAATCCAATCTTGAAATTGTTGTAATGCTTTAGGGAAATGCGGTGCATTTTCCACATCTGCCTGCGTAATTGAAGTCAATTGAGTACAAAATTCAGACAAAATCGGACAAATCGAAGGGCGTACCATGACATCAAATTCGCCTAAAATCCGATTGCTATCATCGACGCAAACCGCCCCAATTTCGATAATTTCATTGGGAGCTAAGGCTTTTCCTTCCCAACAAGTTGCTTCTAAATCTACTATAATGTAAATCATTTTTTTAAATTAATTTAAATAATCATCTATAATTTATTGATTTTGATTATTTTTTTCTAAATTTTTCAAACGCCAATCCAACAGATTCAACAATCATCACATCCATTATTTTTTTCAAATAAGTGTAATACAATCGACCCACAAATGGGCGTTCCTGAACATAAAACACATCCCCCGAAATGCGTTCAATGACAATAGGCATCATAAAACCGCCCCATTTTTTCGCTTTTCGAGGTTTTTGACAAAAAACACGCGCATCAATTGCCGCTTTTTTGACAATGACGACTGGAATCGCCACCACCCCCGACTGAAAACCGGGCTTCCAACCACGATTATTCAACAACGCGTAATTGTAAACTTCATCCGCATATTCCCGCACTAAAAATTCTGTAACCAACTCTTCGTCATCAAAAGCAGTCACCGCAATAAACGTATTTAATTGAGTAGCAAACCATTGTAACCGAAATTGCTTATCGTAACCGACCAAACTTTTTTGATTATAAATTTCTGGTTCTGCAAAAAAAAGTCGATTTTGTTCCAATTTTGCCTTGATTTCAGTCAAAAGGGCAGTTGATTGTATCATAAAATGATGTAATAAGTTTTTTAAACAAAAGAAAGACATCCAGCAGAAGCAACATTTTAAAAAATCTTTTTTTTTAAATACAAGAAAAAAAGACTTTCCAGCGTGTGCAATTTTTTTAAATGATTTTTTGCAAAAAAATCATTTAAAAAAAATTGCCCGCGCTATCCCCCTCTCTCATGGCGCGAGTTAGGGTTTTATGTACTACATAATTTGCAATTGCCGAAAAATGGCTTAAATGTAGTCGGTTTTCAAAACATATCCAAAAAGTTTTCCAAAATAAAAAAAAACGCCGCCAATCATACAATGAATGCGATGATTTGCGGCGTGACCGATTAAAACTTAAAAAATAAACAATTGATTCCTTAAAACCTTACGGGAGGTTCGTTGCCTAAGCCAAGCAGCCACGCCTCAACTTAGGGCAACGAATCCGTAAGTGTTATATATTTTTAATGTTTTGAAGGTTGTAAAAGGTTTTTTGGGGCTACTGCACTCCTAAAATGCTTGCGATGACTTGTTTTGAAGGTTGATGCTACAATAACATAAACATTAAGGCAACGTGGTTGAACATTGCACAAAAGGTTGATTCTAAATCTCTTAAAAAAAAGATGCCAAGTAATTATAATTTTATGTTTAGATGTCGGGCGGATAAAAACAAATTTATTAGAAGTTATTACTTAAATGTTTTATAGGTAGAAACATTCGTTTGAAATAAAAACTGGTATTACAACAGCAAAGCTACACTGATATTGCGTAACGCTAAATTACAAATTTAATTTGTTTTCAAAAAAAATATTTAAAAACAAATTGATTATCAACAAATTAAACTACTTTTGCTCTAAATTAACCGTCCAATTTTCAGCTAAAAAAATCAAATATTTGATAAATGATAAAATCGGATTTAATCCATATTTTCAAAAAATTGACCAAATCAGATAGACGCGCTTTAAAACAATTTGTTCGTTCTCCGTATTTCAATCGTCGGGAGGAAGTTGTTGCTTTGTATGATTACATCAACAAATATTTGGATGCGACAGAACCTTTTTTAGACAAATCTTTGGCTTTTAAAGTACTTTTTCCAACCGATAAGACGTATCAATCGGCACCAATGGATTATGCCATGTCTTTTTTATTGCAAACGATTCGCAGCTACTTGATTCAAGATGAATTAGAAAAAGAAGTGATAATGAATCGTTTGTTACTACATAAAGCATTGGACAATAGAGGTTTACATCGCTTTGCACAAAAAGAATTGGAGGCTACCAAAGCAACCCTTCAAAAGTCAACCTTGCGCAATGCGGCGTTTCATCGGGCGGAATATGATATTTTATTGGCTGAATATCGGGTGTTATCGCGGGGAAAACGTTTAAATCCTTTACCTTTGCAACCGCTTTCGGATGCCTTAGATGCGTATTATTTGGCAGAAACGTTGCGGCATGCAAGCGCGATTCAGTCGCATTTGCGCGTTGCAGACCATACTTATTCGTATCATCAACCTTTGTTGAAAGCGGTTTTGAGCGAATCTATGCCTTATCATGAGTTACCTGCGGTGGCGGCACAATACTACGTTTATCACTGTTTTGATGATACTTTGGAAATAGGGGCGGAGGAAAGTTTTAGGCGATTGAAGCAGATTTTAGAAAATCAAGCCACTTTATTTACGCAGTTAGAATTGCGGGTTTTGTATCTTTCAGCTATTAATTATTGCATTCGGCGGGTGAATATGCGGGATGAACAGTTTTATCACGAAGTTTTTAGCTTGTACAAAACAGGTTTAGCCAATGAAGCTTTATTAGAAAATGGCGTTTTATCGGCTGTTTCATATCGAAATATTGCTATAATGGCGATAAAAGTGCGCGAATTTGCTTGGGCAGAGCAGTTTTTGAACCAATATAAAGATTTTTTGCCTAAAAATGACCCCAATCATTGGTACGACTATTATCGGGCAGTGTGGCATTATCGACAAGGAAATTATGATGCAGCATTGCACATTTTGCTGCCGCTAAAATTTAATGAACCGACTTTTAATATGGATGCCCGTTGTTTATTGATAGAAATTTATTATCAAAATAGTGAAACAAGTTTATTAGAATCCATGTTGGAAAGTACTAAAATGTATTTGTTGCGGCACAGCGATATTGGATATCCGCGAGAGAATTATGAAAATTTCATTAAATACTTAAAAAAAATATTGCATGTGAAGCCTTATGAAAAAGCAGAATTTGCCAAATTAAAGGCTGAAATCGAATCAATTATATACATATACGATAAAGAATTTTTTATAAATATTTTAAATGCCAAAATAACAAAAGAATATAAAAAGTAAATATTTTGTAGTTGTTTTGCAGTGTAAACTAAATTTATGGTCAAACGAGTCGTCAAAATGACTTTCCGAAACGAGGAAGTCGATGGGTTTTTAATGATTTTCAATCAAACAAAAAGTTTAATTCGAGCTTCGGAAGGTTGTATGCACCTTGAATTATGGCGTTCTGCGACGGAATCAAGCGTTTTGTTTACATTATCTCATTGGGAAAATGCGCTTTTTTTGGAAAAATACCGTCAATCGGATTTATTTAAGCGTACTTGGGCGAAAACGAAAGTGCTTTTTGCAGATAAACCTGCTGCTTGGACGGTAGAAGTGATTGCTTAATTCTTATTTTAAAAACTTTTTGTTGAAAATGCAAGGTTTCTCTAAACGAACCAAAACTGCCAAATTGGAGTGGTTGGTGCAACAATATTTTCACAACGACGCACAAGCGGCTCAAATTTTTTGCGATATGGCGCATCGAGACCCTGCGTTGCAAAAAATCATTGATGGTTTCAGTGAAAATACGGTTTCTAATTTTTTATTGCCTTATGGAATCGCGCCTAATTTTCTAATCAATGGCGTAACTTATTGTGTTCCAATGGTTATTGAAGAAAGTTCTGTGGTTGCGGCAGCTTCGGCGGCGGCGAAATTTTGGCAAACGCGGGGCGGTTTTCACGTTGAAATCATGGGAACGGAGAAAATTGGACAATTGCATTTCAATTATACGGGCGATGTAGGGGTGTTAAAAACCTTGTTGCCCGAATTGACCACCACGATTTTGCACGAAACGGAAGCCTTGACTGCCAATATGCAAAAACGCGGTGGTGGGATTACAGGGATTGATTTGGAAGATTTTTCGGACCGCGAACCGCATTATTTTCAATTAAAATTGCGATTTGAAACCTGCGATTCGATGGGCGCGAACTTTATAAATTCGGTTTTAGAAGAAACAGGTCGCATTTTGACCCATTTTTTAAAACAAAAAGTAGGGATTGAACCAACAATTATCATGGCAATTTTGTCGAATTATACACCAAATTGTTTGGCAAAAGCATGGGTCGAGTGTCCTGTGGATAGTTTTGGAACGGGCGGCGCAGCCTTAGCGGAAAAGTTTAGAAAGGCGATTCGGATTGCCGAAATCGATACTTTTCGCGCTGTGACGCATAATAAAGGCATTTTTAACGGAATTGATGCCGTTGTTTTGGCAACGGGCAATGATTTTCGCGCTACAGAAGCCTGTGGACATGCACACGCAGCGCGGACGGGCAGGTACAAAAGCCTTAGTCATTGCGAAATTAAAAACAATATGTTTAAATTTGAATTAGAAATTCCTTTGGCATTTGGGACGGTAGGCGGCTTGACCACCTTGCATCCTTTGGCAAAATTAAGTTTGGCGATGTTGGGCAACCCTACTGCAAAAACATTGATGACCATTGTGGCGGCGACAGGTTTGGCACAAAATTTCGCCGCAGTTCGTTCCTTAGTGACGACAGGGATTCAAAAAGGGCATATGAAAATGCACTTAACCAATATTTTGAATCATTTACAGGCTTCGGAACCCGAAATACAAGCTGCTTTACAACATTTTGTTGATAAACCAGTATCCTTTTCAGGGGTTCGGATATTTTTAAAAAAATAATTCAAACACAACTTTCCCATATGCGCACCCTTATCACTGGACGCGGCAAACTGTTGTTGACAGGCGAATATTTCGTATTAGATGGGGCATTGTCGTTGGCATTGCCCACCAAACCAGGACAAGCCTTCTATGTTCACCCCGATCCTGCCCGCGATAATACGGGCAAATTCTTATGGGAAAGCTATGATTGGGATGATAATTGTTGGTTTCGCGGGGTTTATGAGTGCGAAACAGGCAATTTATTACGCGCTTCAGACGCGGCAATTGGACAACAATTGAGTAAATTTTTTAAAGCGATTGTCACCTTGCGGGGCAAAGAGGAACCTTTTTTGTTTGAATCTGGGACACATTTGGCGACTTTATTGGATTTTCCGCGCTTGTGGGGCTTGGGGACGAGTTCGACTTTAATCTATTGCTTGGCGCAATATTTCAAAATCGACCCTTTTGTGTTGTCGGATATGACTTTGGGCGGCTCGGGCTACGACATTGCGTGCGCAGGTTCGGACGCGCCTGTGTATTATCAACGCAAAATGGGCGATTATCCTTCGATTTGGACTTGCACATTTAACCCACCCTTTAAAGAAAATTTATATTTTGTTTATTTGAATAAGAAACAAAATTCTCGGGAAGGGATTCAACGGTATCGGGCGGTGCAGTCGGCTGCGGAAACGCCGCATTATGTTCGACGCATTTCGGATTTGACGTTTTTTTTCACCAAAGCGACCGATTTAATCGGTTTTGACTACCTCATTCGGGAACATGAAGCGTTAATTGCGCGCATTTTGAAGATGGATAGGGCAAAAGAGTTGTATTTTTCCGATTTTTGGGGCGAAATTAAATCTTTAGGTGCATGGGGCGGCGATTTCGTCTTAGCGACAAGCAATCGAAGCCTCGAAGAGACCAAATTATATTTTAGAGAACGCGGATTTAATATTTGTTTGAAATACGATGACCTCATTTCGATGGGCAATGTCGGATGAGGCTGAATAACTATTTGTATTTTTACTTTCTATGATTACATCTTACGATTTATCAATGATTTACATCTTATGAAAATAGGTATTGTTTGTTACCCGACTTATGGCGGGAGTGGTGTGGTTGCAACAGAATTGGGCATGGGTTTGGCTCGGAAAGGGCATCAAATCCATTTTATCACCTATCGGCAACCTGCGCGATTGACGCATTTTCAACAGAATTTGTTTTACCATGAGGTTTCAAATGCAGATTATCCGTTATTTGAATACGCGCCTTACGATACAGCCTTGACAAGCAAAATTGTGGATGTGGTCAAATATGAAAATTTGGATTTGCTGCATGTGCATTACGCGATTCCACACGCGACGGTGGCGTATTTGGTTAAAAAAATCTTGTTGACGGAGGGACGTTACCTGCCTGTGGTGACGACTTTGCATGGTACGGACATTACTTTGGTGGGTCAAAACAAGGCTTTCGCGCCTGTCGTAGCGTTTTCTATCAATAAATCGGATGGCGTAACGGCAGTTTCTGAACAATTGAAACAAGAGACTTTAAAAGCATTTCCAATTCATAAAGAAATCAAAGTAATTCACAATTTCATTGATTTTCAACGGTTTAAAAAGAGTAATAAAGATCATTTCAAAAAAGCGATTGCGCCTAATGGCGAAAAAATATTAGTTCATATTTCCAATTTTCGCAAAGTGAAGCGGGTGCAAGATGTAATTTATGTTTTTAAAAAATTATATGAAAAAACACCTTGCAAATTATTGTTAATTGGAGATGGCCCCGAAAGACAAGGGTTAGAAGAGTTGTGTCGGCAAGTGGGTTTATGCCATGAAATTCGCTTTTTGGGCAAACAAGATGCCGTAGAAGAATTGTTAGCCATTGCGGATTTGTTCATCATTCCATCTGAAAATGAGAGTTTTGGGTTGGCGGCATTAGAGGCGATGGCGTGTGAAGTCCCTGTGATTTCGTCGAATGCGGGCGGTTTGCCAGAAGTCAATATTCATGGAAAAACAGGTTTTTTGGCGGATGTAGGCGATGTAGATGCGATGGCGCGGTACGCTTGGGAGATTTTGAGTGATGAAAAAACACACAAAAAGTTTCGTCAAAACGCTTTGGCGCAAGCTAAAAAGTTTGATATTGAACATATCTTGCCACAATATGAAGCGTATTACGAATTTGTTTTAAAATCATGTGTTTATTAATCGGTTCGTACATGGCAAATCTCCAAATGTAACGATTCGATGGATAAATGGCAAATCACATCGTTTGTCAGGTACCGATATGAAGGCACTTTACGAGTATTTGAAATTGGCTTTCCCAGAGCGAGAACATAAAGGTTGGTGATAATTTATAAAAATCAATATAATGATTATTACAAACAATTGATTATCAAACCTTTGGAGGGTTTCAAACCCCCCAAAGGTTGTTGTATTTAAACTTTTTTAAATCTTGATATATTTTTTATTTGGTATTTTCAAACGATTCAGTCTATCGTTTAAACAACGTTTCATACCCAAATCCGCCTGTAATAGAACGAAATGCTTCTTGATTGGTATTGTTCCGAAATTCCCATTCGTATTTGAATCGATTGGCAATATAAAATTTGTTTTGAGTTTGCAATTCAAAACGATTATAGAAATGAAATAATTGATTTAAAGTACTCCATTTGCCTTGTTTTAGGATACTTTTAAAATTAAAAGTGCCATCTTCCAAAGGCATCATACCAATATAATTAGGGCGAACCGAGTAACTCAAAACAGGAATGGTTGCTTCATAATTAAAACTTTTTGTTGAATCTTTTTGAAATGCTTGTTGAAACCTGCTTGATGCAAGCAATGAGGCAACACCATAATATCCAAACAAATTGTTGCTTGGTAAATTATAATCATTAAAAGTAAAATCGACATTTAGCATTGCGCCAAACCAGTTTTTGGCAGTAAAAGGACTATTTATATCGAGCAAAGGAGCGTCCTTTTGCCATTTCATATAATAACCATAACTCAATTGAATTCGATTGTACTCAGAGTTGGACAACATCGGGCGTGCAGTGGGTTTGCTTGATGGACGCATAGGACTATACGTGTATGAAAATTGGGAACGCGCAACCGTATTAAGGCGATGATATTCAAAACCAAGTTGAAATTTGAGACCATTACCTGAGTAAATTAAGGGGGAATGTCCTTTATCGCGGATATGCACCATCGGAATTACCATGCCTACATGGAAATATTTGCCTAAAAGGGCTGTATTCTGCCCAAAACTCGCTGTTGCAATGAAAATATTAAAAATAAAACTGAATTGTGTAATATTCATCTTAGAAATATGTTTGTTCCGATTTGGGTTTTATAAAAAACGAATACAAAGTTACAAACATATTGTTATTAAACCAAATTTTAGACGTGGATTTATTGGATGGATTGGATTTTCTGGATTTAAAAAAAATCCAATTTATCCAATAAATCCACGTTTAAAATTATTTGCCTAACTCAATAGCGCGGTGCAAAGCTGCGTTTGCGCCATCAATAATATCTTGGTGTAATTCATTTTTGCGGAACGATTTTAAGGCAGCTTCCGTCGTACCGCCTTTGGAGGCAACGCGCTGAATCCAATCTGCACAAGAATCATCATATTTTTGATATAAATCCAACGCTCCAATGAAGGTTTGCCCTACCAATAATTCGGATTCGGCTGCAGAAAAACCCATTTGTCGGGCTGCTTGCATCATTGCATCCATGAAAAAATAAACATAAGCGGGGCCACTTCCAGAAATCGCGGTACTGGCATCTATTAAACTTTCTTTTTCTACGTAAATCGTTTTCCCTGTCGTATTGAGCAAGTTTTGAACGGTTACTAATTCTAAACGAGTGACTTCATCCGTTGAAGTAAAAACGGTCATACCTTGACCGATTTGCGCGGGAAGATTAGGCATAGCGCGAATCACTTTGCTGATATTCAATGACTTACAAATAGCACTAATTTTAACACCCGCCATAATCGAAAGAAAAACTTGAGATTTATTGGTATAAACTTTTAGTTTTTCAAACAAGGAAGTCGTATCTTGCGGCTTGACGGCAAGCACGATTAAATCCGCTTTTGCAACACAATCTTCAGGATGAATGAAAGTTTTACAAATATCTTTGTGTTTGGTTTTCAATTCGTCAGCTCGTTCTGCGGAGCGTTCGAGAATCATCAATTGGTCTCGCGTCGTAATGTGAGCGCGGAGAAAACTTTGAGCGTAGGTCAAGCCCATATTACCACCACCGATAATCAGAATATTCATAATTAATTGGCTATTGATTTTAAAAATTGCAAAACTACTAAAAATAGAAAAAAACTTTTGTTTCTTTGCCGCAATTCACATTTTTGTTTTTTTTAAGTACATTGATTGACAAATAATTAAAAATGACAACTGATAGTTATTTACAAACGACAGCCGATTTTTATCGGGAAGCCGCACTTACGCCGAATGTCGGTTTGTGCTGCACGACAACTCCTATTTGGCGATTGCCTGACTTAACCGTTTCTGTGAAAATGCAGGAAATGAATTACGGTTGTGGCACGACCGTGAATCCGCGTGATTTGGTGGATAGCCCGACTGTGTTGTATGTCGGTGTGGGCGGCGGGATGGAATTATTGCAATTTGCGTATTTCAGCCGTCGAAATGGGGCGATTATCGGCGTAGATGCCGTAGATGAAATGTTAGAAGCCAGCAAAATCAATTTACAGGATGCTGAAAAATCTAATTCATGGTTTAAATCGGATTTTGTAAGTTTGAGACAGGGAGACGCACTGCATTTGCCGATTGAAAATGCTACAATTGATGTTGCTGCACAAAACTGTTTGTTTAATATTTTCAAACGAGATGATTTAAAACGCGCTTTGAGTGAGATGTATCGCGTTTTAAAACCTCGTGGAAGGCTTGTGATGAGTGACCCGATTTGCGAAACAGGGATGCCAACATCGCTTTTACACGATGAACGGTTGCGGGCGGAGTGTTTGAGTGGGGCGATTCCCTTGAAAGATTATATTGATATGATTACGGAAGTGGGTTTTGGGACAGTGGAAGTACGCGCTCGATATGCGTATCGATTGCTTTCACCGAATCATTATGATACAAAAAGTTTAATTTTTATTGAGAGTATTGAAGTTTGTGCGATTAAAGACCCCATGCCTGCGGATGGCGCGTGTGTTTTTACAGGCAAAACGGCGATTTATTACGGAAAAGAAGCCTTTTTTGATGATAACAAAGGTCACACGCTACTGGTTAATCAACCGTTAGCTGTTTGCGATAAGACGGCGAATGCTTTGGCGCAATTAGGACGGGACGACCTATTTATTTCGCCATCGACTTATTTTTATAATGGTGGCGGTTGTTGTTAGAAAGCTAATGTTAAACCACCACAACAACCTTTGGAGGGTTTCAAACCCTCCAAAGGTTCTATTGTTGTACCTATTTTGAATGATTTTTGTAAAAATTTAACATTTTACATACATTTGCCCTTTCTTTATTTCAATCAACCAACCAAAAACTTGTTTTAACAAATTACAAGCCTCCTTATGAAAAAAAAGGTATTAGTTACAGGCGGCTGCGGGTATATCGGCAGCCATACGATTGTGGATTTAATCAATAACGGTTTTGAGGTTATCTCCGCAGATAATTTTTCTAATTCGGATGTTTCTGTCCTAAAAGGTATTCAAAAGATTACAGGTCAATCTGTTAAGAATTACAATACAGATTTATGTGATTTGAAGGCAACTCAAAAAATTTTTAAAACGCATCCCGATATTGTGGGCATTATCCACTTCGCCGCGCTCAAAGCGGTGGGCGAGTCGGTAGAACAACCTTTGCGTTATTATAAAAATAATTTGTTGAGTCTTTTGAATATTTTGGAATGTGTAGAGACTTTTAAAATTAAAAATTTTATATTTTCGTCTTCGTGTTCGGTGTATGGCAATGCACAAGCCTTGCCCGTGACCGAAAAAACGCCGCGCCAAAATGCGGAAAGTCCATATGCCCGTACCAAACAAGTCGGAGAAGACATGATTGCCGATTTTTCTTTAGTGCATCATTGGTGCAATTGCGTGAGTTTGCGGTATTTCAACCCTGCGGGTGCGCATGAATCGGCATTGATTGGAGAATCTTCGCGCAATATTGCCAGCAATTTAGTCCCTGTCATCACGGAAACGGCGATGGGCAAACGCGCTGAAACGGTTGTTTTTGGCAATGATTATCCAACGAGAGATGGGAGTTGTATTCGAGATTATATTCATGTAATGGATTTAGCTAATGCACATACCAAAGCATTGCAATATGTTATAAATGAAAAAAATACTTCTAATAATGAATTGTTCAATCTCGGGATTGGTGAAGGCGTGAGTGTCTTAGAAGCCGTTCATGCGTTTGAAAAAACGACAGGCAAAAAATTGAATTATCGAATTGGCTTGCGTCGTCCCGGTGATGTGGTTGCGATTTACGCGAATAATGACCGCGCTAAACGCAAATTAGGTTGGACTCCAACGCGTTCAGTGGATGCAATTATGGAATCGGCTTGGGCTTGGGAACAACAACGGAATTAATTTTTTATTGGTTGAACTCAGTGAAATGCACCACAACATACGGCAAGTTTGCAACTTGCCGTATGTTTTCGATACTGCCCGAAAAAACGCAGCTAGGACGAACAGGCAGGTTATTCACCGCCGAGAGCTATGAGATGCAGATTAATTCTTGACCGATATTGCCCATATGATTAGTCATGGTTTCCGACGAAATCGTCAATATCAAGTATCTGTTAATCCCGCCAAAGATATGGGAATAAAACAAAACATAATGCCAATAAAATACTGTCTATTGCCAATAATGTTTGAATATTGTGTCCAATCACAGCTGTATCTTGTAAGCGAATCGCTGTAAATGATAATTCTATCAAGGTTGCCAAAATAGGTAATATGACTGGAAAACTTAATATCGCCATTAATGTTGCTGCATTAGCGGCTTTCGCCGCTATTGCGGAAAGAAATGTAAAGGTTATCCCAAATCCAATGCTCCCCAAAAAGATAGCGATTAAAAAACGCGGCATATCGACCACAGGATTACCCGCCACCAAACTGAATACAAAAAAGGTTAAAACATTAATTATCAATAATAACAGTGTATTATAAATAATTTTAGAAAGGATAATCGCGGTCGGATGCGTCAACGTGTAGTAATACAATTGTCGATTTGAATTTTCTTGTATAAAACTTTTAACAATCGCATTGATGGAGGCAAATAGGACAATGATCCAATAAAGGGCATTCCAAACATTGACATTCACCTTCAAAACGGAGAGGTGAACGATGAATATCGTTGAAAAAACGTAGAGGATGATGCCGCCCAAAGCGTACTTTTGCCG
Source organism: Chitinophagales bacterium (assembly GCA_013298955.1). Classification (GTDB taxonomy): domain Bacteria; phylum Bacteroidota; class Bacteroidia; order Chitinophagales; family Saprospiraceae; genus JAAFJT01. The sequence goes on along the minus strand of JAAFJT010000015.1, from coordinate 45,043 downwards.
CCACTCTAAACGCATTTCTTTCTGAATGAGCCAACCAATGGTTTTAATCCAATTCATATCATTGTTTAAAGTTATAAGCCATCAATACCTGTAACGGTCGTATATTTAAAAGATAACTTTTTATGGGGATACACGATTTTGAAAGCCGATTGCACCATCATTGTCGCTTCGTGGAAACCACAAAGGATTAATTTCAATTTTCCTGCATATGTATTGATATCACCAATAGCAAAAATGCCTTGCACATTCGTCCCATAATCCAGCGTATTGACTTCAATCGCATTCTTATCAATATTCAAACCCCAATTGCCAATCGGACCCAATTTAGGTGAAAGCCCAAATAAAGGTACAAAATGGTCGGTTTCGCGGCGAATCATGCCCAATTTATCATGTTTGATGACCACTTCTTGCAATTTACCATTGCCTTGTAGTCCAACCACTTCGGCTTGGGTGATGACTTTAATCTTGCCCCTTTCTTTCAAATCCATGACTTTTTCGACGGAATCTAACGCACCGCGAAACTCCGAACGCCGATGTATCATCGTGACTTCTTGCGCCACATCTGCCAAAAATATCGTCCAATCCAAAGCCGAATCGCCACCGCCTGCAATTACAACGCGTTTGTTGCGGTACAATTCGGGGTCTTTAACGATATATTCAACACCTTTATCTTCAAAATCGACGATATTGGGAATCGGTGGTTTACGCGGTTCAAAACAACCCAAACCACCTGCAATTGCTATCACCGGTGCGACGATTTGCGTCCCTTTGATAGTGGTGATTTTAAATCGATTATCAGGCAACTTTTCAATCTGCTCTGCCCTTTCGCCAAAGGTGAACGTCGGTTTGAAAGGGGCGATTTGCTCCATTAAATTTTTGACCAAATCGCCTGCCAACACAGACGGATAGCCCGGAATATCATAAATGGGTTTTTTCGGATATATTTCCGTCAATTGACCGCCTGCTTGCGGCAACGAATCAATGAGGTGGCAGCGCAATTTGAGTAAACCCGCTTCAAAAACGGTGAATAAGCCGCAAGGACCCGCTCCGATAATTAAAATGTCCGTTTGAATCATTTTTTTAGCTCTTTTGGCTGCAAAAGTACCTCTTTTTTTTTGATTCGTCAAATAGATACTTCGCGTACGATACTTTTGTAATACAATGGAACACGAATGACACGGATTAGGCGAATTTTAACGGATTTTTTTGGAATGCAGATGTCAAACAATGGAGTCAAGAAATAAATTTCCCAACTCCATTGTTTGACATCTGCATTCTAAGACAACGGAATTGCACTAATAATCATCATTGTCATCATCCTCGTCGTCATTGCGACGGCGGCTTCTGCGGACGCGGATGTAATCTTCTTCATCATCGTCATCGTCGTTGTTAGTGGAGATTTCATCTTCTTTCGCCAGACCTGCAATGTCCAACTCATCCAAGTTGAAATCTTCGCGCAATTTGCCATCCTCATCATAATCCTCATCATCGCGGATGATTTGACGCGCTTCTTGCACCGTCATACGGATTAAATAATATACATCTTCCGTTTCAAACGGCAATGCAGATACTTTATCGCCTTTTGGGGTGGTGTACATGATGAGTTTATGCGCGAAACCGTTTGGATATTCCATTTTCACTTGGATAATGGTTTCCTTCGGTAATTTGTCGTAATCTTTAACGATTCGTTTTTTTGCGACTTTTTTTGCCATGTTGAGCCTTTTTTAAGCTGTTATGCTTGTTTTGAAGCCTTTATTGACCCGTCAATCGTCTTTTTAATCCTAAATCAAAATGGTTTTGACGGCGGCATTTCGGTTGAAGAATCGGGTTTCGTTAAGAAATAAGTTTAAAAAAAATGGTTAAGGTATTGATAATCAATTCTTAGCGCATTGAAAATGATAAAACAGCTTTTCTGTTTTTCGTTTTCGGGTGTAAATTTATAACGACTATGGAAATTTCAAACGATTCACAAAAAAAAATTTAAAAAAAGTTTTTGAAACACCTAAGAGACATAGGCTGCATAGGACACATAGGGGCAATCTTTACAAAGACATTGATGCTTAGTTCTTAAAGTTTCTCATCCCAAAAACGAATACCTCCTATTCTCCCTATGCAGCCTATTGTCCTATTGTCCTATGAGCCTATGTGTCCTATGCAGCCTATGTGTCCTATGTGTTTTAAAAAACAAACCCTACAAGTTCCATATTTTCACACGTTGCTTGGCAAAAGCTTCTACCACAGCTTCAGTTTTCGCAAAACCAAGCAAAAAACCGCCACCGCCTGCGCCACATAATTTCAATTGAAACTCCTTTTGATTCAAACTATCTTTCCAAATCGTTTGAAAATCATTTGGAATCATATCATTAAAATATTTAAATTGTAAAGCACTTAATTTCTGTAAATTATCAAAAAAAATATCGTTATCTTGTTGCAAAAAGGCGTTTAATGTTTCGTTCATCGCAGGCACAACTTGCGTTGAGATTGCGGTACTGTAATCCGTTTGTTGACATTTTTCTAAAAAAAGTTGCACGAGTGGCTCTGTTTTGCGCGGACATTTGGTATCAATTAAAAACATTTTTACCCCTGTATTTTCTTTTAAATCAATGATTTGCAATGTTTTATCCGAATTAATTAAAACAGGTTGTTTCAAATAAGAAATAAGTGGGTCAAAACCCGAACTATTCCCATGATAATAATTTTCAATTTGTGCAAAAATCGGTTTCAAAACCGCTATATTTTGGGTTTTGAAAATCCCAAATCGCTCATAGACTGCCGCGCAAACCGCCCCAGAACTGCCCGCGCCATAACCGCGTGGAATATTGGAATCGAAATATAAGCCTTTTGATAAATGATTCAAAAAGCCATCGGTATTCAAAAAAGCATCTGCATTTTCCACTTTTTCCTTCAAATATTGCCCCAATTGAATCAAATCGTGTTGCAAATGCGGCTGAATCGAATATTTCCAACTGCCTCGAAACGCATTCAACGGTGTTGCCAATGCCCGCGAACCTTTCAAAACCGAATACTCGCCAAATAACAATAATTTTGCAGGATGAAACATCTTTTATAAACGCTTAGTTGAATCAAAAAAGGACTTCGTTTGAATGAGTTGGAATTAAAAAATCAACAAAAAATTGTAAATCTTAAAATGTTGATTATCAAGATAGTATAACGTTTGGGGGGGTTAAAACCCTCCAAACGTTGTTGTCAATTGTTTAAATTTAACGACTTTTAAAGCTTTTTTTAAAACATGATACCTAAACGAATCGTCAAATTATTGATGACGCTTTTCGCCTCCTCTGCGGTACGCGCTCCACCTGCAACCGTTATCAATTTGCTATCGCTATCGGAAGTCATATCTGTAAAACCGCGATTGAAGTACAAACCGCCCACCACTACGGTATTTTGACTAATCGTATATTCTACGCCGCCGCCAAAACCCCAAGAAAGGTTTATCGCATTCACTGCTTCTTTAATATTAATTTTTTCTTGGTCAAATTTGCCATTATTAGAGCTTCCAACAATGCTTCCGCGTGCTTGGGTGCGAATGCCAAAAGTCAAAAGCGGCTCTAAGAAATAGCGCATATAGCCAAATTCTTGAGTACGCATCCGCAAACCGAGTGGAATTTCTAAAAATTGAAGGTTGTATTTCAATAAAGTCTTTTCGACAAAAGTATCCGTTGCAGCAGGTCTTGGATTGAAATCGCCATAAGAATTAGTCCAAAACGTGCCTGCATAATCGTGTTTCAAGCCACCACCTGTGTTGAAATGGAATCCAATCCCCGTCGTCAACGCGTAATTATCGGCAAAATGCTTCTCCGCCAAGACCCCCAATTTCAAACCGATAGGCTTGCTGACACTTTGAATATATTTGCTATCGCTATTCATCCAGCTAAGAGTTGGGCTGAGTTGAAAGCCAAAATGCCAATCTTGACTCGACAGAGGCGGCGCAACAGGCTTAAAAGTGGGCAAATCTCGCATTGAAACAGGCGATTGCGTTTCAGCAGTTGCTTGAAAGGATTGTGCGTGCGTCGAACTGAATGTTAGAACGGTGCAAAAAGCAACAAAAATTTTCTTCATGTTTGGTAATGATGATTTTGGATGCAATAAGGTAATATAAGGTGTATCGCTGTATTTTTTGTACAAAGATTTGGCAAAGTTCTGTATTTTTGACCAAATTTGTGCGATTTTAATTCTTTTATTTCAAATCTAAGCCAACATGTCGAAAAGTAAGCCAAAAAAGACCGTTCCATCCGCAATATTGTTGCCTTCGGCTGTGCCAGATTCAAGGCGCTTACCGCCTACGCCTAACGCGTCGTTTTGGACTCAACCGATTTTACACGCATGGTTGATTTTCATTATTGCTTTTGGCTTGTATGCCAATACGTTAACGCATAATTATGCCCAAGATGATGCGATTGTGATTACCGATAATATGTTTACACAACAAGGGATTTCAGGTTGGGGAGGCTTGTTGAAATATGATACTTTTTATGGTTTTTTCAAAGAAGCGGGCAAAGCCAATTTAGTGGCAGGCGGGCGGTATCGACCGTTTACCTTGATGATGTTCGCTGTTGAATACCAATTTTTTGGCAAAAATCCCCTTTTTGGACACCTTTTCAATGTACTTTGGTACGCGCTGACTTGCGTTGTTTTATACTTTTTGTTGTTAAAATTATTGAATTATAAAAAACAAACGGATTTAGTAGTGTCAGGCATGCTTGCTTTTATCACAACCTTGCTTTTTACGGTGCATCCGATTCATACCGAAGTGGTGGCGAATATCAAAGGACGGGATGAAATCATGACTTTATTGGGGAGTTTAGGCGCGGTTTGGTTTTCGATTGAATTTTTGACCAAAAAAAAGATTGCTTATAGTGCTATTAGCGGAATTTTATTCTTTATTGCTTTGTTGTCGAAAGAAAACGCGATTACATTTTTGATGATAGTGCCGATGATGTATTATTTGTTTTTAAATCAAAATGTTTCAAAAATGATAGTGCCGATGTTGCCATTTGGGATAGCGACGGCTCTATTTCTCGGTTTGCGGGCAAGTGCGATTGGCAATCAATTTGGCAGTGAACAAATGGAATTGTTAAATAATCCGTTTTTAAAATTAGAAAATGGACAATACGTGCCTTTTGATTTTATGGAAAAAATGGCAACAATTCTTTATACTTTGGGTAAATATATTGTTTTATTGGTCTTTCCACATCCATTGACGCATGATTATTATCCAAAATATATTGATACCATGCGTTTTGGACATCCGATGGTCTTATTGAGTTTGGCGGCGCATCTTGGGTTGGTTTATTGGGGAATCAAACGGTTTTTCAAAGGCGAAATCGATGGTTTTGGGATTTTATTCTATTTGGGAACGCTGTTTATTGTTTCCAACATTGTGTTTCCAGTGGGTACGAATATGGCAGAACGCTTTGTTTTCATGCCAAGTGTTGGATTTTGCTTGGTGGTGAGCTTTTTGTTAATGAATCTTTTTAAAAATAAAACAAATCTTATTTTAACAATAACGTGCATCATTGCAATTTTATTTGGAATTAAAACATTTACGAGAAATTTTGATTGGAAAGATGATTATACGCTTTTTACGACGGATGTGAACGTTTCTGAAAAAAGTGCCAAAGTCCAATGTTCCGCAGGTGGTCAAACCATTGAAAAAGCGTTTAAAGACAATCCTAAAAATCCAGATGCCGCGATGTTACAAATTGGGATTCAACATTTGAAAAAATCGATTGAAATCCATCCCTTGAATAAAAATGCGTATTTGTTGCTTGGAAATGCGTATTTTTACTTGAAAGATTTTGATAAAGCGATTGAAGCCTTTCAAAAAACCTTGCAACTCGCGCCCGGTTACAAAGATGCTGAAAACAATTTGTTGAAATCCTATCGAGAAGCGGGACAATATTATGGGCAAGTCAAGCAAGATGGCAAAAAATGTGTGGAATATTTGGAAAAAGCGTTGGTTTTGCGTCCGAATGAGTTTGAAACGGTGCGTTTATTGGGGGTAGCGTATGGCACTTTCGGCAATGCGCAAAAGGCGTTTGAGTATTTTCAACGCGCTGTGGATTTACAACCGAATAATCCACAAGCGATTTTTGATTTAGGCAGCGCGTTTGGCAATATCGGCAATCCATTGAAAGCCAATGAATTACACCAAAAAGCCTTGCAACTCAAACCCGATTTATTAAAAGCCAATGGCGGGCAATAGCACCATTTAAACACATAGGACACATAAGGGGACATAGAACACATAGAATTAATTTTTATAGCTGCGGTTCTTTTTAGATGGAACTTCAAAAAAAATGCAGTTTATAAAGATTGCCCCTATGTGTTCTATGTCTTCCTATGTGTCCTATGTGTTTAAATTTATCTCACATAAAGTATAGATAATGTACAAGATACACTATCTTTGCGCGCTTCTAACTCATTTGAAAATAATTAAAACGTTATTTACGCACTATGTTGTCTTCCTATGTGTCCTATGTGTTTAAATTTATCTCACATAAAGTATAGATAATGTACAAGATACACTATCTTTGCGCGCTTCTAACTCATTTGAAAATAATTAAAACGTTATTTACGCACTATGTTGATAATTGTGGACAGTGGCTCGACGAAGGCGGATTGGCAAATTATACATGCTGACGGCAGCCGCGAATTGCATAATACGATGGGTTTCAATCCTTTTTTTCATGATGCAGACCGCATCGAATCGGAATTGAAAAAAGATTTTACCCAAAAAGTGGCTTGTGAAAAAGCCCAATGGGTGTATTTTTATGGCGCGGGTTGCTCCGATGCGATGCGTTGTAACATCATACAAACGGGTTTGAAACGCATTTTCACCAAAGCAACAATCATCGAAGTCGATCATGATTTATTAGCTTGTGCGCGGGCGGTTTGCGGCGTGAAACCCGGTATCGCCTGCATTATTGGCACAGGGTCGAATACGTGTCTTTATGATGGCAAAAAAGTAGTCGATAATGTGTCCAATCTTGGATTTTTGTTGGGCGATGAAGGCTCTGGTTCGCATTTGGGCAAGCGGTTGATTCGCGCTTATTTTTACCGCGAGCTGCCCGAAGACCTTCAACGGGATTTTGAAAAAACATACCCTGAAGGCAAAAGGGAAATTTTAAATAAAATGTATGCACCGGGTGCAAATGTATATTTAGCTTCTTTTGCGACGTTTATATCTGCACACAAAAAACACTTCTTCATTCAAGAGTTGGTTAGTGCGTCTTTTAAAGAGTTGATTATTCGACATATTTTGAAATATGAAGGTTGTCAGCGCATTCCTATCAATTTTATTGGGTCGATAGCGTACCATTTTCAAGATATTTTGAAGATGGCATTGGAAAAACATAATTTAAAAATGGGGATTGTAATTAAAAAACCCATTGATAATCTGGTCAAATTTCATTTGGAACATCAAAGCGATTTGTTGCATTCAAAGTAGTAGTTGAATAAATTAAACATACAAAATGTGCGTCAAGTTTCAAACTTGACGCACGTTAATTTGCTGATTTTCAATTGAAAAAACCTATCCAAAAGGTCGGCGAGGTTGCAACCTCGCCGACCTTAATACGATACCAATTAGTTGATTATCAATGAGTTCTATTTTAATCGTTTCTTTCGACTCAACTACTTATTACGACAAATCACATATCAATCATATACGATACTATGGCAAAAGGCATTAAAAGAATCGCTGTTTTCACGTCAGGCGGCGATGCACCAGGTATGAATGCGGCGATTCGGGCGGTGGTTCGGGCGGCAACTTATCATAATTTGCACGTTTATGGGATTCAGCGCGGTTATGACGGCATGATTCATGGGCAAATCGCTCGATTGGAGACTTCGGATGTCGGCAATATCATTCATCGCGGCGGCACGATTTTGAAAACGGCGCGGAGCAAAGAGTTTATGACGGTGGAAGGACGGCGGTTAGCGTACGAATCATTGGTGGCGAATGACATTGATGGCTGTGTGGCGATTGGTGGGAATGGAACGTTTACGGGCGCGAAAATCTTTTCGGAAGAGTACGATATTCCAATGATTGGCATTCCCGGCACGATTGACAACGATTTGTACGGGACGGATTTTACGATTGGTTTCGACACGGCTATCAATACGGCGATGGAAGCGGCGGATAAAATCCGTGATACGGCGGATTCGCACAATCGATTGTTTTTTGTGGAGGTCATGGGGCGACATGCGGGTTATATTGCCTTGCATTCGGCGATTGGCTGTGGGGCGAGTGGTATGATTATTCCAGAAGTCAATTTTACCATAGAAAGTTTGGTCAAAACCTTGAAACAAGGCGCGAAACGCAAAAAACCGTTTGGTTTAATCATCGTCGCAGAAGGCAATCCTTTGGGCGGCGCGACGGAAATTGCGAAAAAAGTACAAGCTAAATTTGATTATTATGATACCAAAGTGGCGATTATTGGGCATTTGCAACGCGGCGGTTCGCCGACTTGTTCCGACAGGGTTTTAGCAACTCGATTGGGACATGGCTCTGTGGAAGCCTTGTTAGATGGGCAAAATAATGTGATGATTGGTTTGATTAATAATAAAATCGTTTATACGACTTTTGCAGATGCGATTGAAAAAGGCAAACCCATTGATGAAGATGTTATCAAAATGGCAAATATTTTGGCATTATAAGGACTCATGTTACGCACTGCTTTTTAAAGACAAAATATTGTTCGGTAAGAAGAATAAGTTTCGGAAACCTTTAAGGTTTCCGAAACTTATTCTTCCAAAAAACAAAATTATATTTGCCTTCCGAAATAGGACTGCGTAACATAAGTAATGATTTTAAATTGCAACTTGCCGCAAGTTGTGCTACCATTTTGTTTTAAATTGAAGCGAAGAGTGGTGGAAAAACGTGCGGCAAGTTCCAACTTGCCGCACGTTGTGTTACCATTTTGTTTTGAATTGAAACGCAGATTGGTGGAAAAACTTGCTTGCCACAAGTTTTTGTAATTTTTTCTATTTATTTACAAGCAAATAAATCGTATTTTTGCCAAAAATCAACTGCACCCTTTATCAACTATTTACGCCACATGAAGTTGTTTCGATTTGGATTGCTCCTACTATTTCCCCTTACGCTCCTTGGATTTAAACCCGATGTTGCGCCTCAATACTTGCAAGTACCATTAACGAAAGCATTGACAATCAATGCGTTATTTACCGAATATCAATTGGAACAGGATGATTGTACAGTTCAACAATTTTTGAAAATCAATCAACTTAAAAAAGTGGAGCCGCTGAGTAAAGGCAAAAAATATGCTTTGCCCATTTTATTGTTTCCATTTGATGGCAAAACGATTCGTACTTCGGTCAAAATTCAAGCCGTCGAGACCGCAAAACGCATTCAGACGTATAATGTAGCTTTGCTTAAAAGTAAAATTCGCGCTAAAAGTTATCAGGATACGCGGATTTTGTGGGTTCCTTATGCTTGGCTGCATTGTCAAGCAACGCCCAAAACCACTCCAAAAACGCTCCCATCTGCTTATAACAATACCAATACAGGTTCTAAAACGGTTGTCGCGGGACCCGAAGCTCCGAAAAAAGAAAATATTTATAAGATTTTTGGCAAAAAATATGAAGAGGTGTCGATTAAAGATAAGTCGTTGAAAGGCAAGATTTTCTATGTAGAAAGTGGTCATGGCGGACCCGACCCCGGTGCGATGTTCAAACGGGAAGGGCGGACAATGTGTGAGGATGAATATGCATATGATGTCTCGTTGCGCGTTGCGCGGAATTTGATAGCGCATGGCGGTACGGTTTTCATCATCACGCGAGACCCAAATGATGGGATTCGGGATGGTCAAATGTTGACTTGCGATGCGGATGAGCGCACGTATCCCGATTTGCGGATTCCTGCGGCGCATAAACCGCGTTTATTTCAGCGTTCAGATGCCATCAATACGTTATATGAAAAGTATAAAAAAGAAGGGATTACCGACCAACGATTAATCATTTTGCATGTGGATTCGCGGGTCAAAACCTTGCAAACCGATATTTTTTTGTACTACCAAACGGGTAACAAAATTAGTAAACAAATGGGTTTGAATATTTTAGAAAACCTCAAAGACAACCATGAAGGGAAACGCAAATATCGCGGCACGTTGAGTTCCAGAGATTTACACATGATGCGTGAATGTAAAGTGCCAACGGTTTATGTGGAAATGGGCAATTTGCGCAATACCGTAGATTTGGAACGGATTCGCACAGGCGCACATCGGCAAGAAGTGGCAGATTGGTTATATGAAGGCTTTATACAATGAGTATCTGGTATTTTTATTTGAATCAACTGCTTAATCATACACCAAAAACCACTTTTTTGGCATCATTCCCATAGAAATAGCGTGTAATCCTTCGATTTTAACAGCTTCAATTCGTTGATTTTGACAGAAAAAGAACTCATCGCCCGATGCCAACAGCAGGATAGAGTGGCGCAAAAATGGTTATATGACCGATATGCTGCTAAAATGTTTAGCGTGTGTCGGCGTTACATCCCGCGCCGCGAAGATGCTGAAGATGTATTGATTGAAGCCTTTTTTAAAATATTTGAAAATATTAATGTGTTTCGGTCTGTGGGCAGTTTTGAAGGCTGGATGCGGCGTATTGTGGTCAATGAAGCCTTGATGTTTTTACGGAAAAACAAATTGTTGACCGTCGAGCCTGATGCGGCGGATTTAAATACGTTGGAAATGAGCGTTTCAATTGGCGTAGAACAACAATTGGCAGTGCAAGATATTTTAAAATTATTAGAAAAATTGCCCACAGGGTATCGCACGATTTTCAATCTCTATGTGATTGAAGGTTTTAAACATCAAGAAATTGCAGATATGTTACATATCAGCATCAATACCTCCAAATCACAACTCATTTTGGCAAAAGAAAAATTACGAAAAATGATGTCAAATTATTGAAATGCAAGAGAACGAACCAGATATTTTTGAACAATTATTTCAACAAGAAACGGCTTTATTGGATGAAACACCGCCGCCTCAACTTTGGGAACGGTTGGAAAAGCGACTTGACGCGCCAATGCGTCCGAAACGCCGCCCGCCCCTGTTGCAATTGCCTGTAACGATTTCCATTTTTTTTGTTTTAATGGTGTCGGCATTGCTTGCTTGGCTGTCGTCACATCAACACGAAGCGCGGTTGAAAGGGCAAAAACAATGGGCTGCCATTGCTTTTATGGCGGGGAATTGGGTTTGTGATACGAATAAAACACATATTGTTTTGAATTTTAACCAAAAAGACCAAGAGCCATTGCTTTTTGGTCAACGCGAAACCTTTTTTAAAGGCGAAGCAACAGGTGCGACAACCTTGTTATTTTTATTAAAAAATCATCAATTAGAGTTGATTGTTTCTGAAAAAGTGAAAAATGGAGTGCCGCGAACCGATATTTTTAAATTACAATCTTATGATTCAAAAAGTTTTATTTTTAAAAATGATAAAAACAAAGATATTGCAATGTTAGAAGTAATTGGTAATCAATCATTTAGGTTACAACTTGGTTTTGGAAATTCATTTGTATTTAAACGATAGGGACTTTACGTAAGTGTTCGCAAAGTCCCCCCATTTTGATAGGACTTTACGAACACTTACGTAAAGTCCTATTAAAACGCCGCATGCGGTTTCTCCTGATGCGCCAATAATGCTTTCAATTTCGGTATTTCTGCCACGGTTGCTTCATAACCCAGCGCACATAATGCCTCCGTTTTCCGAATATCGAAAAATCCAAAATCGTGAATCTTCGGCGGCGCGATATAGACATCACACATTTTCACGCCCGGTTTCGTATTCGTCCAAAGGCTTAAATCAACGGTTCGTTGCGTGATGCCCATGAACGAATCTAAGGCTTTATGGTCATGTAATTCGACTTTGGGTTTTACATTAGAACCAATGAGTATATGACATCGTTTGCGAACGGGTTCTGCGGGCATGTTGTTGGTCAAACCGCCATCTGCAAAAAGTTGATTATCAATAAGTTGTGGTTTGAAAAGCCAAGGGACGGAGCAAGAGGCTACCACTACATCAAATAGGGGACCTGAATCAAAAATCACGGCTTTGCCCAAATTTAAATTGGTGGCGCAAGCGTAAAAAGGCATTTTCAAGGCTTCAAAACGGTCTTCTGGAATAAACTCTTGCAAACGGTCTTTCAAATAAGACAATTTAACCAAGCCCGCCCCCGGAATCCCAACAATCCGAAAGATTTTAATCAAACTACTGTCATTCACAAAGCGTTCCATATCTTCGATGCTGCGCCCCGCCGCGTACAACGCGCCGATAATCGAACCCGCACTCGTGCCACTGATGATTTCAGGGGGAATGCCGTTATCCAACAATGCACGCAGGACTCCAATGTGCGCAATGCCTTTCGCACCGCCGCCTGATAAGGTAATCCCAACCGAAAATGTTTTCTCCATAGTCCAATGATTGATTTAAAAGTTGGTGAAAGTCAAAATTGAATACACTTGTTATAACGCAAAATGCTTCTTTTTTGTCCCCATTTGGCACAAAAAAATATTTATTTACAATTTTTGATTTAAAATATACTTTTATTTTCATTTTATTTTTTTCGATTAAATCAATAATTTATACTTTTTTATTTTAAATATAAAAATAAATTGAAAAAAAAAGCAATGTTTTTTTATAAAAAAAGGATAAAAAACAATCCAAAATACGTGTTTTTGCACGTAAATATATTACTTTTGAGGCACATTAACCATTCACCACCTTTTTTTAATACTATGAATTTACTTATTTACCATGAAGTACGTACCCCTCTTTTTCTTGTTGTTGGTCACAAGCCGCAACACCGCACAGAGCCTTGCTCTGTCTTCTGGCAGAGGCGTTTCAATTAGAAATGCAGCACCCGTTTTACAATTGACAACGGTAGAACCCGTAAGTGTCACCGCCACTTTAAGTCGGGAAGAAGCCCAAATCGTAGAAGAAATTCTGAAAGATTGGGAACACAAAGAACGCGTAGCCCGACAACCTTTAGAGGAGGTCATCCAACCTTTATTGCGCAAATTTGCGGCAGCCCCGCCTACCGCGCCGTTCAAAATGGAGAGCGATACCTTGCGTTTTTTCGTAGGGAACTTATTTGATTTGGATAAAAAAACCATTCATGCTATCATCGCTTATGGGCAACCCAATGAAAAAACCTATTTTAGCGTTTATCGCTTATTTGAAGGTTTTTGGGTGCCTGTGGTCTCCGAAATCTTGCCTGCTGGCACCGCACAGCCTACCGATTTACATTTTTCAACCGATTTAAATTTTGATAAAATGCCCGATGTGGCGATTCAATGGCGGCGTGTCAAAGGCAGGTGCCGTCCGAATCAGTTCACGATGTATGTTTATCAGCCCAAAACAAAGGATTTTTTGCCCATTTCGTCCGAGATTATAGGATTGGCATTGGATAGCAAGAAAAAACGCGTTTTGGAATACGACTATTGTAAAGATGTGCTGAACGAATATCGTTGGAATGGCAATCAATTGGCACAAATGAGTAGTATTGCCGTCGAATATCACGAAACAGGGCGGGAAGCACCTACTTCGCAGTGTAATTTTTATGACTATGTAAATGGCAAAAAAGTGTTGACCAAAAGCAATAAAGTGGCAGATTTGCCTTCCGAGTTGCTGAAAAGGTATAAACGATGCGTATTAACAAGTCGGGATTAAACGTTGCAAACACCTTTGGAGGGGTTGAAACCCTCCAAAGGTTGGATAATCCATCAATCCTCAAAACTTAACATTAACTTAATATGCAAAACAACACAAATGCCGCCCAATCCCTGCATCTTTGCACTGTTAAATGTATGTTTTCAAAGTGAATTACTAACTTACTAACCTTTGCTTATGTTCGGATTAGACTTAAATCATCTCTCCTCTGGGCTGACGATATTGTTTGTCATCAGCATTTTGGTCGTCTTCGCCTTTGAATTTGTCAATGGTTTCCATGATACTGCCAATGCCGTAGCGACTGTTATCTACACAAAAACCTTGAAACCAACAACTGCGGTGGTTTGGTCTGGCTTTATGAATTTATGTGGTGTATTGGTCAGTTCCGTTTATGGGTATGATGTGGCGATGAAAATCGCTGCTTTAGTGCCTGTTGAAGCGTTAATGGGGCAGACCGTCGCACAAGCCGCGTGTATGATGTTAGCGATTTTGCTCTCTGCGGTGATTTGGAATTTGGCAACTTGGTATTTCGGCATCCCGTGTAGCAGTTCGCACACATTGATTGGGGCATTGTTGGGTGCGGGCATGGTCTTTTCGATGTTGCCTGAAAATACACAACATGTCGGCATCAACTGGGCGGAAGCAGGCAAAATTGGTACAGCTTTGTTATTTTCGCCTGCATTTGGTTTCACGATGGCGATTTCGTTGATGTTCATCTTGCGCATGGCGATTAGTGATAAAGAAAAAAGACAACAATTATTCAAAGAACCGGATGTAGATGCAGAACCGCCCATGTGGATTCGGGCGATTTTGATTACGACTTGTACCTTAGTTAGTTTTTTTCATGGTCAAAATGATGGACAAAAAGGTTTAGGATTATTGTTAGTGACGTTGATGACTTTCGCGCCGTTACAATTTGCTTTATCCCCAGATTTTAATGCTGATAAAATCAATAAATCATTGAGTGAAATTCAAACTCAATTGCAATCCAAAGAAGTAGCCGCAGGTTTAGCTCCCAAAGAATTGACTAAATCGGTGGAAACCATTGAGTTATTGAAACAAGATATTGTGGTCATGCAGCCGACCGATGTTAAATCCAAGTTGAATGTGCGCAAACGAATTGGTATCTTGACTAAAAATCTTAAAACGTTATTGGAAGAACCGAATGTTATCACGGATAAAAAAGCGCGAGAAATTATCAAGCATGAAAGCAAAGCATTGGGCAAAACGACGCAGCATGTACCTTTTTGGGGGTTGCTTTGTATTTCATTGGCATTGGGTTTTGGGACAATGATTGGTTGGAAACGGATTGTGGTGACGATTGGAGAGAAAATTGGAAAACGCCATATGACGTATGCGGAAGGCGCGACGGCGGAGTTGATTGCGGCGACGACGATTGGTTTGGCATCTCAATTTGGGTTGCCTGTGAGTACAACACACGTTTTGTCGTCGGGTGTGGCGGGTAGTATGGTTGCGTCGAAAGGGGTGAAAAACCTGCAACGCGGGACGGTTTCTAACATTGCTTTGGCATGGGTGTTGACTTTGCCTGTGACGATTCTTTTATCGGGCGGTTTATTTTTATTTTTCCGCTTGTTTGCATAATGCTTCGGGAATCGTTTGAAATAGGATGCTGATGATTTGAAGGATTGCAAGGATTTTTGGAATGCTCATCTGCGTTCTTCAACTTAAAATATCCTTACAATCCTTCAAATCATCAGCATCCTATTTCAAACGATTCCCGATTCCTACATTTCCATATTACGATAAAAATGAAGCAATTTCTGACTTTCCTTTTCCCAATTAAAAATCTTAGCTGCCTCTAAGGAGTTGATTTTTAATTGATTATAATAATCATCATCATTTAATATCTTTTTCAAAGCCTGTACTAATGCATTGACAGACAAATCGTCTATGAGTGCCGAAACTTCGTATCGCAAACCAATCTTTTCATATTCGGGAAAACGCATATTGATTTGCGGTACACCATACTGCATGTAATCAAAAAATTTGTTTGCCAACGAGTAATAATAACTCAAACTTGTAGCATCTAATAAGTTTAAACCAATTGTCGCTTGTGCGGTACATTGTGGTAAATCTTTGGGTGCAATGAATCCTAAAAATATTACTTTATGTGTTAATCCTTGATTTTCAACTTGTTGCCTCAACGATTGACTCAAATCCCCTTCTCCTGCCAACCATAAAACGGCACCTTCAATATGCTGCATGGCTTCAATAGCAATTTCTAAACCGCGCCCTGCATTCAACGCACCTTGATATAAAATAATTCTATTATTTTTAATATTTTGATTTTTAATACTTTGTCGGAATGGAACATTTTGAATGACTTCAAATGGAACCCCATATCGTTCTTCAAAAAGGGTTGCCAAACAAGAACCTACCGTATAGCAATACTTGATTTTTGGCAAAACAAAGTCCGCTATTTTTTCCCAAATTCGTTTGGTCGTTGGTCTGCCAATCAATTCTGGTACTTCGGTAAAGTATTCGTGAGCATCATAAATACAAACTTTTTGTTTTAACTTTGAAACCAAATAACAAGGCAAAATGGTATCTAAATCAATCCCGCAAACCCTATCAAATTGATTTTTTAATAAGAAAAAAAACAATCGGATATTGTATTCTGCATAAAAAAACTTGCCTTTTTGAAACCAAATTTTCAAACGATGTTGCGTAAATAATTGATTTACAATTGGTTTGGAATGGGGCAGAAGCCGCCCAATCAAATGAACATCATATTTTTCCAATGCCAGCGCAGTACAAATACGTATCATACGCTGGTCATGATTCAAATCATTGGTAACGGTGAAGATTATTTTTTTCAATCCTTTTTGTTTTAACTATTTTTCAAAAAACGATTTTTAAAATCATTTCTTCCGTACCGCGTTTAATGATGACCGTACTTTCCTGCCCTTTTTGGAATTTTCCAAGCGCGTCCATGTATTGATTTACATTATCAATCTTATGTTCGCCCAATTGAATGACAATATCACCAACGATAATTCCTGCTTTTTGGGCAGGTTTGCCTTGCGTTACGCCATCAATTCTCGTACCTTTTCCGTCAAACGCGTAATCGGGCATCACCCCCAAAGTCACTTTGAAAGAACGCGCTGTTGTACTTTGTTGGCGTGTAGGCGTAAATTCAGGTTTTGGAAAAGTGCAAGTTCCATCCACAATTTTGATAATATATTCCAATACATTTTTCTCTCCTTCGTAATTAATCCATTCTACATCATCGGTCGGCTTGTGGTATTCGGAATGTTGCCCTGTAAAAAAGCCCAAAACAGGGATGTTTTTCAAATAAAAAGACGTAAAATCACTCGGGCCCGTCCCAGAACTGTCCGTTTTAACCTTCAAATCCGTTTTAACCACGCCTAAAAGCGGTATCCACAAAGGCGATGTACCCACTCCATGAATCATCACCCCTTTTTCATCCCGATACCGCCCAATCATATCCATATTAATCATATAACTCATCTTCGCCAACGGAATCGTAGGCATTTCACAAAACTTTTTAGAACCAATCAAACCTAATTCTTCCCCCGAAAAGCAAATAAATAAAAAATTAAAAGGCTCTTTTTTTTGATTGTTAACAAAATGACGCGCTAATTCTATCACGCCCGCCGTTCCTGATGCATTATCATCCGCGCCGTTATGGATTTTGCCTTGTGGATTCGCATCCAGCGAATTGCCATCCAAACCATGACCAAGATGATCATAATGCGCCCCAATCACAATTGTAAATTCGGAATTATTGTCCAAATACCCAACAACATTTTGAGAATGAATCTCTGGACTTTCCATATCTTCGCCGCCATGTGGATTTTTAGCTTTTTTAAAACTAAATGGATGTAAATATTGGTCTGTCCCTTTGGGTTGCAAACCTATTTTTTTAAATTGTTTGGCAATATATTGAGCCGCTTTTTCACAACCTGCAGAGCCAGTGCCGCGCCCATCTAAGGCATCACTTGCAAGATAATGAATATGTTTTTTGATTTTTTTAGTAGAAACCTGCGCGTTTGCAACAGGCGCGACGAGTAGGCAAGCAATGAGTGCGCCCCATGTTTGGATTTTTTTCATGTAATTTATTTTAAAAATGAATGCTCATTCTAATATCACACCGTTCAAAAAGGACTAAATCGTGTGCCTTAATAGGCACTTCCACAAAACCCACTTTGCGATACAATGCCAATGCAGGCAACAATTTTCGATTGGAAATCAAATATAATTCTTTCGTACCTTGATTTTGAGCATATTCAATGGCATGTTTGCACAGTTTTTCGCCGATTTTCAGTCCGCGATGTTTGGGTTGAACTGCCATTTTGACCAATTCAAGCACACCGCCGTCTTCCACCAACAAACCGCAACAGCCGACTGCTTCGCCATTCAACAAAGCGAAAAAAATGGCACCGCCTGTTGCTAAAATATTTTCTTCTGGAAAATCTAAAACGCGTTCATCTTCGGGTTCTACTCTAAAATAATGAGTAATCCACTCGATATTCAACGATTTGAAAGCCGATTTGAGGCTTGGATTGTAAGGAACAATTTCCAAAGAAAGAGTTGTATCCATCTTTTTTTTACTTTTTTGAAATTAAGGTCTGTAAGTTTCGGAAACCTTCAAGGTTTCCGAAACTTATTCGCTCGAACCTCGCCGACCTTGATTCGATACGAATGCACTGATTATCAATTATTTACGTTTAAAAAAAAGTGATTTGCGTAAAATATTCATAAAAATATATACTAATAATATCTCAATCGAATCACACCCGCCAATTGTTTCGACAAACGCACCACTTGCCGCGTATAACCATATTCGTTATCATACCAAACGTACAAAATCGCACTTTTCCCATCCGTAGAAACAATCGTCGAAGGACTATCGAAAATCGATGAACAAGAATGCCCCGTCAAATCCGACGAAACCAATTCCCGCGACATCGAATATTGGATTTGCTCCACCAAACCGCCCGTCAAAGCCGCCTGCCGCATGATTTCATTGATTTTATCTTTGGTAATCACCTGTTTCAATTGCAAATTCAACACCGCTAACGACACATTCGGCGTAGGAACGCGAATCGCATTGCTCGTAAATTTGCCCACCAACTCAGGCAAGACTTTGGAAATCGCTTTTTCTGCCCCCGTTTCCGTAATCACCATGTTAAGTGCAGCAGCGCGTCCGCGCCGATACTTTTTATGGAAATTATCCAACAAATTTTGGTCATTCGTGTAAGAATGCACACTTTCGATATGCCCGCGCTCAATGCCCAAAGCCTCATGCACCACTTTCAAAACAGGCACAATCGCATTTGTCGTGCAAGAAGCAGCAGAGAAAATCGTTTCATTTTCATCTTGCTCATCGCTGTTTACGCCGAAAACGATATTGGGAACGTCGCCTTTGGAAGGCGCAGTCAACAATATTTTTTCAACGCCTTTCGCTTTTAAATGCCGCGACAAACCAGCTCTATCTCTATCAACGCCCGTATTATCAATCAATAACGCATTGTTAATTCCATAACTTGTGTAATCAACGCTTTCTGGGTCGCTTGCGCTAATCATGTAAATTTTCTGACCATTCACCAAAAGACACCGATTTTCAACATCCGCAATCACCGTTCCGGGAAAGATGCCATGTACCGAATCCGTCCGCAACAAATCAGCTCTTTTTAGAATATCTTCGGGCGATTTATCCCGTGTGACGATAGCCCGCAACCGCAATTGCTCGCCTTTGCCCGCCTGCACAATCAACTCCCGCGCAACCAATCGTCCAATCCGACCAAAACCGTATAAAACCACATCTTTAGGCACTAAACTGATTTTATTGCCAATAAAATCCTTCATTTCGGTCAAAACGAAATCCATTTCATCCACAAAATGTTGTTTTTTAGCCAACCATTCGACTCCAAGTCGCCCCACATCAATCCGACTTGGTGCCAATTGAACCCGATGCAAGGCTTTCGCCAAACCCAAAGTATCATGTACCGTCAACGGTTGATGAACGACATTGCGGGCGTAATGGTGCAAATTCAACAATTCGGAAGAACTCCTATCCACCATTTGATTGCGGAAAATAATTAATTCGACAGACTTATCCAACCACAATTTGCCGACAACGCGGATGAGTTCAAGGGCTGCTTTTTCGTCTTCAATCCAGTTTTTGAGGCTTTCCTCATATACTTTTTTGGTCATATTCGATATATGGTAATTTGAAATAAGGAGGTGTTTCCACATTGTGAAGTGGAAATTTTAAAAACGCTGCAAAATTAAGCGGAAAATTGGATATTCAGACATTTTTTTAAAGTGTTTACGCATAAACAAAATATTCAACACATTTAGGTCGAATATTTTTAATTTTATTTTAAAAAAATGATTTTTTTAAAATAAAAATTTGAAATTCATAAATTTGAATTAGGAATGAAGGAAATTTAGGAATAAAAGACGCAACTGCGTCCTTCATTCCTAAATTTCCTTCATTCCTAATTCAAATAATCATTCGGCGCAAACGGCGGCGATGTGCAGCACGCACATTGGATTGATGTGTTGATTGGGTTGCTCTGAAAAGGGTTACAATCAAGTGCACGTGATGTTTTCTACCCGCGCCGCAATTGAAAAAATCATCTGGTTCGTCGTTGTAATGGTGCAGTGGGAGCATTTTTCGGTTTATGATTCTTTTGACACAAATATAACAGCGTATCTTTGGCAAGCACATTTAGGTTTTGAAATAAATTGTGACAGGAATTTATTAACAAATCATTCACAAATATTAACATTTTTTTTGTTTTTTTGAATCAAAAGATGCCTTAAAATCCAAAAATGTCTTATCTTCGTTCCGAAAACTTGTAGTATTTTATTTTTCCATGCATCAAAAAATGTCAATTTAAACCTTTCGTAATTATATGAAAAAAATTTTTACACTAATCCCTGTCTTGATGACAGCTTTCACCCTCCATGCACAATTGCCTGCGGGGAGCATCGCCCCAAACTTCAACGTGACGGATATTAATGGCAATACGCATAACTTATATGCCATTTTGGACTCTGGAAAAAGCGTTATTATGGATATTTCGGCAACTTGGTGTGGTCCCTGCTGGTCTTTTCACCAAGCGGGTACGCTCAAAGCGATTCACAATCAGTTTGGCGCGGCAGGAACAAATGAAGTGCGCGTCCTTTTCGTTGAAGGCGATGGCGCAACGACTTTGGATAATTTGAATGGCATTTCGGGTCCAAGAGCGACACAAGGCAATTGGGTTGCGAACACGCCTTATCCGATTATTGACAATGCAAGTATTTCAAGTAGTTTCCGAATTGCTTATTATCCAACGCTTTATGTGATTTGTCCTGACCGCCGTTTGGTGGAAGTGACCAATAAAACGCAATCAAATATCATGGCTGCTGCCCGCAGTTGTCCACCTGCTGCCATTGGCACGAATAACGCGATGATTCGGGAATACGACGCATACAAAGATATTTTTTGTAATACGAAAACGTTTCAACCGAGTGTTAAAATCGAAAATATGGGTTTAGACACCGCGCGGACGGTGAGCGTGACTTTGAAAAAAGATGGTACGTTGATTCAAACGAAAACGCTTGCAGTACCAATGGCAAAGTATGAAATTCAATCATTGCTTTTTGATAATGTAACCGTGAATAATACGAGTATTTTGCGTTTTGACATCGCTTCTGTCAATAATATGACTGATAATCAAACGTATAACAATTCGTTGGAACAAACGATTACGCGGGGCGTTGTTTTGCAATATGATACCGTAACGGTGGAAATCAAAACCGATGTGGATGTGAAAGAATCGTATTGGTTCATCAAAGACCCAGCAGGTGTGAAAGTAGCACAAGGCGGCAATCCTAATGTGGTTCCGGGTGCCAAAAACGCTGGTTTAGCGAATGCGGGTACTTATACAACCGCGTTTACGGTTTACACGCATCAAGTGCGTTTGCCGTCGAATGTTTGTTATGAATATGCGTCACAAGACGATTGGGGCGATGGTTTCACCAATATTTATAATGCGTCAGGACAAGTGATTGGTACGTATGGCTATTTCAAGGTTTGGAAAGGCACAACGATAGGCGCGGCGGGTACATTATTATATAATGGCGGTGACGGCAATGCGTTTGCTGAAATCAAACGCCCGATTGAACGGCAATATCGGGTTGGAACGGCTGAATTGACAGAGATTGGTCAAGTCGGTATTTTCCCAAATCCGTCAGATGCGATGTTGAATTTGAAATTCGATTTGGATAAAAACATGCCTTTGACAATTGAAATCACGAATCCATTAGGACAAACGTTGTATCAAGTCGCAGGACAAAATTATACCGCAGGGGCGCATCAGTTGGAAATTCCAACGGCGAATCTCAGTAATGGCATGTATTACGTGAAAATGAGCCATGAAGCGGCACAATTAACACGTAAATTTACAGTGCAACATTGATAATTGTTTGAATTAGGATTTTTAGGATTGAAATCCTACATATCCCATGAATCCTAAAAATCCTAATTCAAACCCACCCCCAAAAGCAAAAGGCTTGATAATCGATTGATTATCAAGCCTTTTAACTTTGCTGTAAGGGAAGGACTCGAACCTCCACGAGGCAGTTAGCAATAACACATTTGCGCGCTTAGTGGTCAACCCTATTATGTTACGTTTATCCCGAACTCCTCACCCTCGAGACAAGAGGGCATGTCTGCCAATTTCAACACCTCACATTTTTAGCACTTCCTTTCAAATGCTGATGCAAAGATAAATGCATCAAAACCTTATTTGCAAATTTTTTAATGATTTTTTAAAAAATTTACATAATTTGTAATGATTAACGTTTTTAATTATTAGATTCATAATAAACAACGTTAATTATTATGAATTTAGCAAAACAATTTATCAAAATTGTGATGTATTTTAAGGATTATTTTGCAAAAAGGAGCCAAAAGAAGCATCTTTTCTTCTCTAAAAAAATACGGATTTAGATTACCTAAGATACAAATGTGATAGCGTGAAAATTTGCCACATTGGTTACAATTGCCCCTTTTAGTGGTCATTTTTCAACCAATTACTGACCCAATACAAGTGAATTTGAAGACGTGAAATATTTTGCAGCCTCTAAACGTTTTTATCCAAACGGGATGCAAACCTCCCCGCAAATACTTTTATGGGAAATCGATTCATCGCATATCTATTGATATGCACGCCATTACATATGATGGCTCAATCTTATACAACTTACAAAACCGCTACGGGTTCTGCAAAAGCAGCGTATGAAGCTGGCAAAAAAGCAGCTTTTGCGGGCAATATGACGAAAGCCGTTCCTTTATTTGAAACCGCTATCAAGGCAGCACCTGATTTTATAGATGCTCATTTTCAATTGGGTGGAGCGTTGATGGAGGCAGAGAAATATGAAAAGGCGATAGGATATTTTAAAAAAGTAATTACATTAGACGCTCCATATCAACCAAATGCGCTCTATGGGGCAGGTTATTGCGCTATGAAATTGGAACAATATGCGGAGGCGGTTCCATTTTTTGAACAATTTTTGAAAATCCCAAGCATTCATCCCGACTTGGCGCGAAAAGCACAATTATCAGCGCGAAATGCTCAATTCATCCCAAATGCGTTGAAAAATCCAGTACCTTTTAATCCAAAAAGTTTGGATACCACCGTCAATACTAAAAATTCAGAATATTTGCCTGCGTTGACGGCAGATGGCGAAACTTTAATTTACACCGCCTTGTTGCCTGCCCGTCCGATGCCGCAAGAGGATTTTTATATTAGTCAAAAAAAAGATTCGATTTGGCAAAAAGGGGTTGAAATGACAGCGTTGAATACGGATGAGAATGAAGGGGCGCACTGCATTTCGGCAGATGGGCGCGTCTTGATTTTTACAGGCTGCAACCGACCTGATGGATTGGGTAATTGTGATTTATATATATCGATTTTAACAAATGGAGCTTGGTCAAAACCTAAAAATATGGGTTCAACCGTCAATTCGGCGCGGTGGGAAGGGCAGCCTACCCTATCGGCGGATGGACAGGCGTTGTATTTTTCATCAGACCGAGCTGGCGGGCGCGGAGGAAAGGATATTTGGGTTAGCTGTCGAAATACCAAAGGTTATTGGGCTGTACCCGAAGTATTGGACAGCATCGTGAATACGGCTTGGGATGAACAAACGCCTTTTATGCACCCTGACGGGCAAACCCTGTATTTCACTTCGGATGGACACGCGGGCATGGGCGGCAATGATATTTTTTTAACCCGAAAAGATGCTAAGGGACTTTGGACAATGCCTAAAAATTTGGGTTATCCCATCAATACCAAAGGTTATGAGGCTGCTTTGACGGTGAGTTTGGATGGAAAAACAGCTTATTTTAGCAAAAATATCGCACCTGCGGGCGGCAAAGCGAATTATGATATTTTTTCATTTGAATTAGACCCGTCGATTCGCCCACAACCTGTGACCTATGTGCGGGCAACCGTGCGAGATGCCATTACAAAACAACCGTTATTGGCAAAATTGGAGTTGACGGATGTGATTACCAATAAACCTTGTGGAGTGGGCAAGACGAATGAACAAGGCATTTTTTTAATATGTCTGCCGTATGGCAAAAAATATGCGTTGAATGTGTCCAAAGACCAATTTTTATTTCAATCAGAGCATTTTAATTTAACAGAAATTCGGTCAGCGACGAAACCGTTTGAATTAGAAATTTTTTTAGTGCCACTCCCCTCCCCTACCGCTACAACACCCAATCAACCCAATCCGACTGCGACATCTGTTCCTGCGATTGGGCAAGCCGTCATTTTAAAAAATGTTTTTTTTGAAACAGGATTGGCAACCTTGCGTTCCGAATCGCATTTTGAATTGAATCGTTTGAAAGAAATGTTAGAAAATAATCATGCGTTAAAAATTCAAATTCAAGGACATACGGATAATGTGGGTGCCGATGTTGCGAATCAAACGTTGTCCGAACAACGGGCAAAAGTCGTGTATGATTATTTGATTCAAAAAGGCATTGTGGCAAATCGATTGACGTACAAAGGTTTTGGCGCAACTCAACCCATTACTGATAATCAAACGGCAGAAGGCAAGCAGCAAAATCGACGCACCGCGTTTATGATTGTCAATTAACTCCTGTTACGCAGTAAAAAGCGCAAGTTTCGGAAACCTTGAAGGTTTCCGAAACTTATTCTATGGAATAGTTGCCTTCTAAAATAGGCTGCGTAACATGAGTGAATTAAGTCTTAATCATCCTAAAAATCCTACTTCAAACCGTACCGCACAACTTGGTTCAATAACTATTGTCGAAGCACATTCACAGGCAAACACAAAGTCGCTGGGCAAGCTCTCACACAAGTTGGAATCGTAATTTGTACATCATCCGTACAACCTGATACTGTTTTTCTAAATATGTAATTGCCTGATTTATTCATATTTGTAACATTTCCAGTCCCATCAATGGCTGCGGTTGCATTCAAAGGTTGGTTTACAATAGACCAAGTAGCCGCTTGATTCAGATTGATGGTTGTCGGTGCATTGCCTGCCGTACAAAGTAGTGATTGGTCTGCACCCGCATTCACCGCACAGGTTTTAGCACAAAAAATAGTTAAATCGCCTAATCCATTGGCTTTGCCAAAAGTCGCAGGATTGGATCCATAATCATATAATTTGAAACCATCTGTTTTACGCCCAGTTGTATTGCTCATCCGCAAAATACCACCAGAACTGCCTGAACTTGTCGGGTTTAAAACGGTTGCCGTAATCTCTCCAGAACCCGCTTTGAATGCCAAACCACCAAAAATCGTTTCTTGATGAAAGCCCTCACTTGAATTCCAAGGATTGAAAGCCCATGTTTCACCCCAATAATATTCACCACCGCCAATACCTTGATTATTGTTTGCACCCGAATTACGACTCCCATCTCCATTATTGGGTCGGGCTGGTGAGCCAGGACAAAGCCCATTTTGTTCCATTTGAAAAGAGCCACCCACATTACAAATCCTCAAAATATCACCGCCTGTATGCGCTGATACATTATTAGTATTATCACCTGCTATCGGTTTGTGATTGACATAGCCAATTTGATGTCCAGTCCTATCCATCAATGCCACCATCATCGAACCGTCCATATCAAACTCAATATCGGATAAAATCGGGGTTGGATACACCGTAAAAAGAGGGTCTGCCGAAACCGATTGGTAGGTACTCGTCCATGGATACCAGCGATTGCCTTCCAAACCGCCTTGTCCACCCGCGAAACCTTTGGTATAAGTCAATGGAAAATTATAAACAGGCGAAAAAGTACCCGCATCCAAAACCATAATATGCGCTTTCAAATCATTTTGACTTTGAGACGTTTCTCCCGTACAAGTCACGCCCACCCAGACTTTGCCCGCATGTACTTTCACTGCCCAAGGTCGAAAATCGCCGTTTGCGCAGCCGGGGTCTGGAATTGTGTATTTTTGATTCAAAGTCGGCGTTGCGCCAGCTATATTGACGGATACCAATTCGCGTTGGAAAAGATTCATTACCCACAACGTATTGCCATCTGCGGAAATATCCATGCCACCCAAAGAGCGTTTGCCCACCGCGTCAAATGCCAATACGTCCCAAGAAGGTTGATTGGCATTGATAGGCAATTCATTCGCATCATCGACCGTTCCAACACTTGGAGTGCGCGTATCCGCCCCTGTATTCACACCCAATGTTTGCAAATCAATCAAAGGGGTTGCGGCAAGCGTTGCTTGATTCATATCAATCGCATAAATCCCGCCTGTCCCCAAACTGCCGTAACCAACATGCCGCTTCAAAATCGCACTATTATATAAGGTGTTTTTAGTCGCACCATAGGCAGTACCCCAAGTAGAACCCATTTGACTGGCTGCAATCATGCGTTTCGCGCCTGTTTCACCTGTATTGGTGTAATCAAACACCACAAAACCTGCTTCTGTACCAGATGTACCACCTGCTAAGGGATTGCCATTGACATAACAACCTGTACCAATCAGCGTTTCACTCGTGCAACTCATGGCAGTCGGACCCGCAGGCGGCGTATAATTATAATTCGTTGTGCAAATACTGACATTAGAAATATACATAAATTCACTCGAACTCGTATAAGCCGCATTACTCATCACCCCAAAACGAATCCGCGTATTCGCCGTTGCATACGGAGTAATATTGTAACTCCTTGTCCCACCGCCATCATCTATGAAAGTCTCTAAAATGGTGTAAGTAGTGCCACCATCTTTGGAGATTTCTACCACACAAATATCATCCGGCTCCAAGTTGGCACTGGTAGCGTAATCAAAAGTTAAAGTTGCGCTGGCAACATAACTCAAATTAATCGCTCTGTAAATCTTTTTTACGGCTGCCGCCGATACATTATTGATGGCTAAGGAAGCATAAGTAATTTTAATCGTACCTGCTGTTGGACTATTATCGTCGCCTTGCTCCGTCCAATCGCTCGCCCATAAACTTGCAGGACTATTATAAACATTCGTACAAAACAAATCTTTAATACAAGTGCCGCCTGTCGCTGGTATTGGCGCGGGAATTTCTTCCAAAACGACATTATCCAACACAATACCCTTCGTAGCACCTGTCACCGAATTAGAACAAGAAACGAAAACTTGGATTTTAGTAGCTCCTGCGGGTACATTGGGAATCGTGAAATAAGTGGTCAATCGTTTCCAAGCCAAACTATTCCAAGCACTGGGTACAACAGGGTTATCCGCAGGCAAACCCGTATTGACATCCGTGAACCCGCGTCTATCTAAGGTCTCTTGAACTGGGTCGCCATTCGCATCCGCATACTTGACTTCGACCGTAAATGCCGATAATCCAACGCCGCCGCCAGAGTTCAGATGGTCAAAACCAGCACCATCAAAGGTAATTTTGTAGGTTTTACAGGCACTCACACCACTACCCGATAAGCCAAACTCTTGGGATGTACACGCCCCTGCATTTGCAATGTATAAGAAACGATTGCCGCCGCCCACTGGCGCACGAGTAGCATCATTGACCCAATAGACATTGTTATCACGCCACCAGCCTGTAATATCACCATTGGCACTGATAGCATTATCGGCATTATTGGCGGGCGATACTAAGGTTGCATTAGCTGTAAAAGTACCTGTTTCAAAACTACCATTCGGAAATAAATTTTGAGCTTGAGTCTGAGTTTGGAGGAGCATTGCCATCCAAATCAAAGTTTTAGTTTTAGTTAAAAGATTCATCTTCAATGAGTTTGAATTGTATATTGTGAATTATTTAAATTACGTTAGGATTGCGTTTTTTTGAATCAAGAAGGAGGGCATTAAAAATTCAAATCCGAAATACTGCTTTCAATTTTTAGCTATATGTTGCAAATAACAAATGGACACAAATTAGAATGGTTCTTAAAATCGGCAAATTGTGACAGGCTTTCATTTGTTTTTTATAAAAATATTTTCAAAAAACAAATATAATATTCAAATTTTTATAAAATGAAATCTTTTTTATAATAAAAAAAGGAAAAAATCGTACTTTTGCGGTTTCCGAAACGCATATAGCTTTCTATATGTTTTAAAGATGGCAAGATTTTGGATTTCAACATTTCTAACTGATTCCAAATAATTGATAATCAATTGATTAGAGATAGAAAAATTCAAAATCAACAAAATAATTTCAAACCAACCTTTTTTAAAAAGTCTGTCAATGAGTAATCTTTTGTACGTTTTGCCAGTATTTGGCTTGGTCGCGTTGGCTTACATGTTCGTCCTACAAGCGTGGGTGACGAAGCAAGACGCTGGAAATGACCGCATGAAATTCATTTCTTCGGCAATCGCAGATGGTGCGATGGCGTTTTTGAGTGCAGAATACCGCATTTTGGCAATCTTTGTTGTCATCGCAGGTCTTGCCTTAGGATTTCAATCCATGATGGTTGAAAATTCAAGTCTTTTAATTGTGGTTGCCTTTGTGATTGGGGCAGTCTTTTCAGCGTTAGCAGGGAATATCGGGATGCGCATTGCGACCAAAGCGAATGTACGCACGACTCAGGCGGCGCGTTCAAGCCTTTCAAATGCCTTACAAGTCGCTTTCAAAGGCGGTATGGTGATGGGATTGGGCGTTGCAGGTTTGGCAGTATTTGGGTTGAGCGTGCTTTTCATCGTGTTTTACCATGTTTTCATGAATGGTACGGGCAATGAAACCCATGCGATGGAAAAAGTATTGGAAGTTTTAGCAGGTTTCTCGTTAGGAGCTGAGTCGATTGCGTTGTTTGCCCGCGTAGGTGGTGGTATCTACACGAAAGCAGCAGACGTAGGCGCGGATTTAGTGGGTAAAGTCGAAGCTGGGATTCCAGAAGATGACCCGCGCAATCCTGCAACGATTGCGGATAATGTTGGTGATAATGTTGGTGACGTAGCAGGGATGGGTGCGGATTTATTTGGTTCGTATGTGGCTACGGTATTGGCTTCGATGGTTTTGGGTAACTATTTGATTGCAGATACGAAAGGTTTTACAGACGGTTTTGGCAATATCGGACCGATTTTGTTACCGATTTTGATAGCGGGTTTGGGGATTTTATTCTCCATCGCAGGTTCTTGGTTCGTGCATGTGACCGATGACGATATTTCGATTGATGGCGTACAAACGGCATTGAATAAAGGTAACTGGCTTAGTATTTTATTGACAGGTATTTCCTCTTATTTTGTCATTCATTGGATGTTGCCTGCGAAATTTAATATGTCTTTCTTTGGAGAAGGCATGAGAGAAGTTACGCCAATGAACGTCTTCACTTCTGTTTTATTTGGTTTAGTAGTAGGCGCATTGATTTCAATGTTGACCGAATACTATACGGGCATGGGTAAAAAACCAGTGATGGACATCGTTCAAAGTTCATCCACAGGTGCAGCGACGAACATTATTGCAGGTTTGGGTGTGGGCATGATGTCCACTGCTTATCCGATTTTATTGTTTGCAGCAGCGATTTGGGGTGCGTATTTCTTCTCAGGTTTTTACGGAGTAGGGATTGCCGCTTCTGCGATGATGGCAACAACCGCGATGCAATTAGCAATTGACGCATTCGGACCGATTGCGGATAACGCAGGTGGTATCGCCGAAATGAGCGAATTGCCCAAAGAAGTGCGCGAAAGAACCGATATTTTGGATTCTGTTGGAAATACAACGGCTGCAATTGGCAAAGGTTTTGCCATTGCATCTGCGGCATTGACTGCATTAGGCTTGTTTGCTGCTTATGTTAAGTTTACCCATATTAATGGTATCAACATTTTCAAGGCAGATGTTTTAGCGGCATTATTTATTGGTGGTATGATTCCAGTTGTTTTCTCTGCGTTGGCGATGAACGCTGTTGGACGCGCTGCGATGGACATGGTGAATGAAGTACGCCGTCAATTCCGCGAAATTCCGGGTATCATGGAAGGAACAGGCATGCCAGAATATGCAAAATGTGTGGATATTTCGACGAAAGCCGCTTTGCGCGAAATGATGTTGCCGGGTGCGATTACGATTATCACGCCGATTTTAGTGGGTTTCATCATGGGTGCAGAAGCGTTAGGCGCGTACATGGCAGGTGTAACGGTTTCGGGTGTAATGTGGGCGATTTTCCAATCAAATGCAGGTGGTGCTTGGGATAATGCCAAAAAATCATTTGAAAAAGGCGTAATTATCAATGGGGAGAAATATTTCAAAGGTTCTGAGCCACACAAAGCGGCTGTTGTAGGCGACACCGTAGGCGACCCTTTCAAAGATACATCAGGTCCATCTATGAACATTTTGATTAAATTGACTTGTTTAGTAGGTTTGGCGATTGCACCGATTTTAGGAGAGAAAATTGCAAAAGGACATTCTTCTATTGGTGTGAAACCAGCGATTTCATCCGAAAAACCCGTTTTGGCAAAAAATAATACTTTGGAGGTAGCTCCAATCGTGCGATAACCGAGAAACAGATACTTTTTGAAATATAAAGACAACGGCGCGGGGTGGTAATAGCCTTTGCGTCGTTTTTTTTTATAAGGACTTTACGTAAGTATTCGCAAAGTGTAGTTAAAGTCCTGTCAAAAAGAAGGACTTTAAGTACACTTTGCGAATACTTACGTAAAGTCCTATCCAAAAAAAAAGTGTGCCGCCTTATTCAGACGGACACACTCCGAGTTTTCCACCAGGTTTCTTTATTTCATCCACACCTCGACGCGGCGATTTTTATCTTTCCCCGCAGGTGTCCCATTATCTGCAATCGGCATGGCGGGTCCAAAACCCATCGAAGTAGCCGTAATGCCTGCTTTCGCCAATTCCGATTGAATGCCTTGCGCCCGTTCCACAGACAAACCAAGATTCTTCTTAGCATCGCCTTGATTATCCGTAAAACCAATGAGTATCAATCGTTTAGCTCTATTTTGTGGCTCTGCAATCAATTTTTTAACGCGTTCTAAATCTGCCAAAGCGCGTTCATCAGGCGCAGTACTTGCCGTTTTAAAATGCAAAGTCGTTGGCAACCGATTGGCACCTGTCGTTGCTGCACCATATTGAGGCGGCGTATCGGCAGTTGCTTTGATGGCATTTTGCGGTTGTGGCGCAGGTGCATTATGCAAATCCATGTTGACAAAACCCGTTTCAGCCACTACTTTTTGCCCTTTGGCATCGGCTTGTGCGTAAGTGATAAATTGTTGCGCAATGGAATTGGTAGTATTTTTGGGATTAACCAAATACAAACGGCGACTTAAAGTATAATCTTCGGTTTCTATCGTAAAAACCGAAGGATATTTTACAGCAGCCCCATTATCGCCAATCCCCAAAGCGCGGGTGCCGCCCAATTCGCTAAACGAGGTAAAACCAATCGACATCGGGTCTGTTGCCACTGCTTTGGTGAGTGCGCCTGCATTTTCGTGCGTCGTGCTTCCTGCAACTAAGGGCGTTTTGTCCAAAACAATGTTATTAAACGCATCAAAAGTACCAGATTTGCTATCTCGGACATGGCATTTAATCGCTCCTTTCGCGCCGCCGACTTGAGACCAATCGGTCACTTTGCCCGAAAAAATATCTTTCAACTGTTGTTTTTTCAATTCTTTGACAGAATTGCCATTGTGAACAACCACCGCAATACCGTCTAACGCTATCACAGATGGATTCAAATCGCCCGAAACCCCATCTAAAGTACTCGAAAGCAGGGCAATATCGGCTGTTTTGCTCAATACATCATTCATTCCTTGTGCAGAACCACCCGTATTGACGACAATTTTTTGAGCATTGCCACCAATAATTCCTGTAATTTCCGTTTTATTTTCACTTATTTTTTGAATTTGAACATTTTGCGCGTTCAATTCACTCGTCATAAATTGTTGCGCCATTTTCGGAATCAAATTCGCACCCAAAGTACCTGAACCAGAAAGCGTCAAAATCGCAGTACCTTTATTGGCTTTGCCTGTTTTAGGCGTTTCTGCGGTAGGGGTTGAGTCGCTTTTTTGATTTTTAGATTGCGGTAACAATTTTTTAACCGCATAAAAAATCCCACCTGCAATGCCCGCTGCAATCAAAAGTCGTGAAAATGGTGTTAAACGAGATACGCCCGCCATAAAAGGATCCTTTTTAAGTTGAGTAATGATTGTGGAAATGGATTTGATACATCAACCAAACCCATACAAAAGTACACGTTTATTTGACAAATAAAAATAAATCACTTTTATTTTTACAACTCTAATGATTTAGTCCTCCAAAAACAGCCATTTCCGCTTTGGGAATTTCTGAAGATGATTGGAAGGGTAAAAAGGATATTTGAAGCCCCCATTTGTACTTTTCAACCTAAAATATCCTTGCAATCCTTGCAATCAGAAGCGTCCTATTTCGGAAATTGCTGCCAAAAAAGGACAATCAAGCAACTATTTCAATCGAAGTATCGTCTGAATAGTCGGTATGAAAAATTTATTTTAATCATTTGAATCGATTCGGATATGAAACGTTCTTTCTTTTTTGCAAGCCTTTTTTTAACCATTTGTTGGTTCGGCGGCGAAGCCTGTAAACATCAACCACAAGATATTGGCATTGTCATCATTCCCAAAGATACCATTAAACCACCTGTTGATAGGTTTGATTCTACGGGTTGGCGGTGCAGCCCTGATACGGCGTATTACGCTGATATTCAAGCGATTCTGATTGCCAATTGTGCGATGAGTGGTTGCCATGATGCGATTACGAAGGCAAAAGGAGTCATTTATGGCGATTTCGCAACGACCAAATCGAAAGGTGCATTGACCAAAATCATGCGCGAAATTTCGGGTGCTAATGCTTCAATGCCGCCCGCACCGCGTCCTATATTGCCTGCTGTACAAGTCGCCTTGATTCAAAAATGGATCAATCAAGGAGCGTTAGAAAAAGTTTGTAATCCAAATTATGGCAGTTGTGATACAACCCTTGTTAAATTTTCGGATTATGTAAGTCCTTTGATTCAAAGTAGTTGTAAAGGTTGTCACAATCCCAATAGTACGAATGGCGGTATTAATTTGACAACTCATGCCGAAATCAAAGCCTCTATTCAAACAGGAAAATTCATGGGCAGTATCAAACATACAACAGGATTCAGCGCAATGCCGAAAGGTGGAGCGAAAATGAGCGATTGCCAAATTAAAAAAATCCAACGTTGGATTAATTTGGGTGCGCTTGACAATTAATTCAAGGTCTGAATTAGGATTTATGGGATTTTTAGGATTTAACTGGGATTGATTTTTAGGATAAATCCTAAAAATCAATCCCAATTAAATCCTAAAAATCCCATAAATCCTAATTCAAAAAATAAAAAGCGTTTGCTTTTTTACAACTTTATTTAATTTGCAGCGTCTTAATCAAACAATTATTTTTTAACTTTATTTTTATTAAAAATTAAAAAAAATCACAATGCGAATCTTGTTGCAAATCATTTTGTTATGCTGTTTTACAGCCATTTCCTGCACAGCTCAAAAGTTGTCCGTTACGATTGCCGATAAAGGCAATACAGGGCATCGCGGTCGTCCAATGCCCGGCACAGAGGATGTAGCACCAACAGGATATGATTATTATAATTTACAACTAAACTCAAATGCCGATTGTACATTGGAAGTTAAGTCTTTATGGGTGAAAGATAAATATGTTTTGATACCTAATTTTGAAGATGGTAAAACGAAAACGAAATTGAAAAAAGGAAAAGCGATTGGTATGTATGCAAAGGCAAACACAACAGAGGCTTATGCAAAACCGCCCAAAGAGTTTAAAGGAGAAGCATTATTATATTGCCTTGTGAATGGCAAACCGCAATTTATGGAAATTCGGACGTTTAGAGAGATTCTGCCCAATTAATTCGTTTTTTTTACAAAAAAAACTTGCGACAAGTCGTATAAACGTCGGCAAGGTTTCAAACCTTGCCGACGTTAGCTATCTGATTAGGACGATGGAAATTATCTACCGCCCATCAATTCTTTCTGCCAAATTTCCAACGCATCCCATTGACCTTTTGCAGCCATATCTGCTTGCTTGGGCCAAGTACCGGGATTGTGAGAATTATATTGAGAACCCGCTTTGCTCAAAATCGCTTTGATTTCTTCAGGTCTTGTGTGTGCCAATTCCGCCCAAGAGCGAATCCCAGCATTTTTCAACAACTGTTCG
This sequence comes from Chitinophagales bacterium, assembly GCA_013298955.1. Lineage (GTDB taxonomy): Bacteria > Bacteroidota > Bacteroidia > Chitinophagales > Saprospiraceae > JAAFJT01. The sequence goes on along the minus strand of JAAFJT010000015.1, from coordinate 10,672 downwards.
ATTTTCGGACCGATACCTTCCACAATTTTCAAATTATCGCCGCCAATTGGCACGATTGCAGGTGCTGCTGCTTCGACCGCAGGTGCAACCTTTGCTACCAAAGGCAACATATCTGCCGCCGATACCACAGGCACTTCCTCTTTCATATCGCGGGAAATCAAGGTCACAGGCGCGCCTGTGCTTGCTGCCGCACCAACCCGAATCGTTTTTGCCTTAAGTGGACGTTCACCAGGGATGATACTGATAAAAGTACGGTCACTTTTACCCTTTTTGAAGGTCACAAAACCCTCAACGCGTGCATGCAGCGTGTGGTCTTTGCCCATATAAACATTCTCGCCCGCGTGAAAACGTTGACCGCGTTGACGAACGATGATATTACCAGCTATTGCATGTTGACCGCCGAACAATTTCACGCCTAACCGTTTGCTTAAACTGTCGCGTCCGTTGTCGGATGAACCGGCCCCTTTCTTATGTGCCATGACGTTTTTTTTAAAGAAGATTGAAAAATAATGTTTGCAGCTTGTGCCGCGCCGCGTTCTGCTTACGCAGTGATGCCCTCAATGCTAATGCGGGTAAATTGTTGGCGATGTCCGTTCTTTTTACGATAGCCTTTCCGTCTTTTTTTCTTGAAAACGATGACTTTATCGCCTTGTTCGTGTGCCAACACAGTAGCCCGAACACTCGCGTGAGGAATCGTTGGCGCGCCGACGGTCACATTGCCTTCCCGTTCAATCATTTGAACATGGTCGAAAGTGACGCTGCCGCCAATAGGTGCTTCCAGCCGGTGGACGAAAAGGTTTTGCCCTTCTGCCACTTTGAATTGTTGACCGGCTATGGTAACGATTGCGTACATAATGATTTTCAATTATATTTTAATAAAAATATGGATTGCGTCGAAACGCGGCGCGAAAATACACCTTTTTTGGGAAATCTAAGCTTTTGAACAAGAATAATTTACAGAAGATGGTTAAATATTTGTAACTTCGACTCAAAAATAAAGGATGACAATCAATGAATCATAAAAAATATTATTGATTACAGAGGAAATCAAGATAAAAATCGTGTTTTTTTTGTCTTTGAAAATCCTTATGTACACACGATTCCCGATTCGTTGCGCCAACAGGCAGTAGTAGTTTTGCGAAAATACAGTGTTGAGTATTTTATCAAAACCGATAGAAAAGCGGTTCTGAAACAACACCGAATCGTCATTTTGTCGAAAAATGGTTTTTTGAGTATGCCAAATGAAAGGTGATGGCGCATTTAGAATCCTTTTTGTATGATGAGCATGAGAATTAATATCCTTTTTGTTATCTTTGTGCTTAAAAAAAGCTCAACAACATGCACGAATCATCCACCAATCGCCGTGATTTCTTCAAATCGGCGTTTTTATTGGGATCCAGTTTATTAGCAACGCAAGTAGGCGGAACCCCTCAAACCAATGTTGCTCCTTTTGTAGTACGGGCAGGCTCGACCAAATCTAAAATCAATTTAGGCATTATCGGCACGGGTTTACGCGGGCGTGACCATTTAGAAATGATGTTATATCGCACGGATGTCCAAGTGATTGCGATTTGCGACATCGACCCTGCTGCCCTTGCCGAAAGTCAAAAAATCCTTTCGGAACGCAAACAACCCAAAGCAGAGGAATACGGCAGCAAAGGTGACCGTGATTATTTGCGTTTGTTGGAACGCAAAGATTTGGATGCGGTGCTAATTGCTACCCCTTGGAAATGGCATTCGGAGATGGCAGTTGCGTCCCTGAAACATGGTATTTACACGGCTACGGAAGTTTGTGGCGGCTTTTCCATAGACGAGTGCTGGGAATTGGTGCGAGCGCATGAGGAAACAGGGGCGCATTTATTCTTTTTGGAAAATGTTTGTTATCGCAGAGACGTAATGGCAATATTAAATATGGTACGTCAACAAATGTTTGGAGAAATCATCCATTTAGAAGGCGGTTATCAACACGATTTGCGGGCGGTCAAATTCAATGATGGGAAACAACCTTATGGGGGAGGGGTTGAATTTGGCGCGAAAGGGTTCAGTGAAGCGCGCTGGCGCACCGAAAATAGCATCTATCGGAATGGGGATTTGTATCCAACTCATGGCATTGGACCCGTTGCAAATTTTATTAATATCAATCGGGGCAATCGCTTTTTATACCTAACTTCGATGGCTTCCAAAGCACGCGGGTTGCATGATTATGTCGTAAACCATCCCAAAGGTGGGGCGAATCATGCCAGCGCACAAGTAGATTTCAAATTGGGCGATGTGGTGACAACGCTCATCAAGTGCAATAATGGTGAAACGGTGTTATTGAGCCATGATACCAATTTGCCGCGTCCGTATTCTTTGGGTTTTCGGGTGCAAGGCACGAAAGGCTTGTGGATGGATATCAATCAATCGGTGATGATGGAAGGCGTAACTGCCAAAGCGCACCGTTGGGAAAAACAGGATGATTGGTTGAAGAAATATGACCATCCGTTGTGGCAAAAATATGAAAAAGCAGCAGAAAAGGCAGGTCATGGCGGCATGGATTTTTTCGTAGATAATGCTTTTGTAGAATGTGTAAAAGCGGGTATTCCTGCGGTTTTAGATGTTTATGATGCTGCCACTTGGCTGGCGATAACGCCTTTATCGGAAACGTCGATTGCAACGGGCAGCGTACCACAGCCCTTTCCAGATTTCACACGCGGTCGATGGATGTCAAAGCAGGTCGATTTCGCGCTGAATGACCTTTTTTAAAAAGGTTTACTTGGATAGATTAAAAATCCATCTAATCTAAGTAGCATTTAGGAATAATGGCATTAGAATTGAACCCTTCTCCTTCCTAAAAATTCCAATAAAAAAGCCGTAAACTTTTGACAGTTTACGGCTTTGCGCCTCTTCTTGGGCTCGAACCAAGGACCTACGGATTAACAGTCCGGCGCTCTAACCAACTGAGCTAAAGAGGCGTTTTGGCTTATCTTCGCCTTGTTTTAAAAAGCGATGCAAAGATAAGCGGCTTTTTTGAATTGCGCAATAGTTTGTATGATTTTTTTTGATTTTTTTTGATTTTTTTTTTCTAAAACCGATAACTCAGCTGAATGCAGCTCAAAGGCGTACCAAAACCTACATAATTAGATAGTTGATTGCTAAAAGTGAAAACTGGATTATTGGTAGAAATCGTTTGCCCTGCTTCTAATAGATTCGATTGTTCAAAAGGCATCCGAAATTCCGCGCTTAATGCTAATCCCTTGATTATCAACCAGTCACCTGCAAAAAAAGGGATTAAACTCCAAATGCTGTTATTATCAAAAAGCGTTTCGGAATGTCCAAAATCACTTTCTTCTATATCTGTCATCTTTTTGAAAGTACCATATTGTAAGTCGCACCCAAAGCGAAATCCTAAATTTTTACCAAAAGGGTGACTCGTTTCGATACCCAATGCATATTTTTCAAATTGACCACTTAATTGAGTGCGCAGAAAATCATTCACACTCAAAAACACTCTGTTAAACTGATACTGGGTCAATCCCGCCCGAAAACGCAAAGCAATGTTATCTTTCATAAAAAAACGCACCATGCCTTCCAATGAATAATCTTTGCGAATGACGCTCCCGAAACTGGTTCCCAAGGTTCCATATTCTCTAAAATGATTAAAAGGGGGCGGCGGTTCAATCGTAGTGGTTTGTAAGGAGATACCCCATTTCGGGTGTTGTGCCTGTGCGATAATGGCGCAAGCAAAAATAATTAAAATGGAAAAAAAAAATTTGTTTAGCATAGTTGAGTTGAATTAAATCTATATAAGTAATTGGTTTTAAAAGTAATAACTAATTTGAATGCTGCTAATCGCCTTCCCGAAACCCGTCTTTTGAAAAGTACCGTCATCGAAAGGAGTTGGATTATTATTATCAAAAATACCCTTATTTTCATAAGTAGCCCATTCAAAGGGCAAACGCAACTCCGCACTCAGTGCCAAACCGCGCCAGATGTACCAATCTGCCCCCATGAAAGGATGCAAGCCTGTTACGATATTCGTCTTAAATTTTTTTATAAAAAATCTGAAATCATTCCGAGATTCATCACGCATCTCCTTAAACAAACCAACTTGTAGGTCACTGCCTAAGCGCAATGATAAATGAGTCCCTAAAATACGACGTGATTCGACCCCCAAAGCGATTTTTTGCAAAGTGCCACTCATTTTTCCGCTAAAAGCAGAAAACGAACCTGTTTCGTTTTCAAAATTATAACGGGTCAAACCCGTGCGCAAACGAAGGGCTGTGTTTTGATTTAAAAAAAAATGACCTATGACTTCAAGCGAAAAATCTTTTTTAGTGCCAAGGCGCGTAAGTTGGTCATAATTATGGAAACCACTAAATGGAATCGGCGATTCAATCGTAGTGGTTTGAATCGTGAGCGCGAAATTGGAGTTTTGCGCAAGCATACAATGGACTATCAAGGTAATACTAATGGTAGCAATAAGTATTTTTTTAACCATGACCAAGTAAATGTTTGAAATGATAAATTCAAGTGAAATAGGTTTCAATGGAAAGGATTCTAATGATTCTTTTTTCAATTAAAATGTAAATTATTGAAAATCAATCAATTGAATCCTTTCCATTTTAATTTAAACGACATGGAACAATTAATTTGAATTCAGGAATACGCACTTGTATTGGGCTGCCATCGCGCATGCCCATAAACGTGTAAAAACCATACATTTTGCCGACATCACTCATCAAATGAGACCATGATTCATACCGATATTCCTTGCCCGGCGGCAAAATCGGCTGACTCCCCACTACGCCATCGCCCGTCACTTCACGCATCGGGACACTCGAATCGTGGATATACCAATGCCGCCGCATCAATCGCACGGTTTGGTCGGATTGATTTTCAATCGTTACGGCATACGTAAATATAAATTGTCCCTTGTGCGGGCAACTCAAATCTAATCTATAGCGGTGTTCGACACTGATTCTGATACCGTTTGTGATTAAAGTTTCCACCATTTTAGCAATGATTGTGGGTGATGTAATCCTCCTGTGGAGTGATGGTTGTGTGTAGAAATGCGCCAACAAGTTGTTCGGCGTGTTGTAACGCGTTGTCCAATACATCATTAACAATCACACAATCGAATTTGTTGTGATAAGTCAACTCTTCTTTTGCCCGAGCGATGCGTTTTTTTAAACTTTCGGGCGTTTCAGTCTTGCGCCCTTTCAATCGTTCCATCAAAACGGCTTCTGAGGGCGGTTGAATAAAGATGGCTAACGAATCCAATGGATATGCTTTTTTTATATTCGTCGCGCCTTTGACATCCACATCAAAGATGATGGTTTTACCCAAATCCCACAACCGTTCTAATTCTTGTTTCAACGTGCCATAATATTGAGCAGCATAGACTTCTTCATATTCTAAAAAATCATTTTGTTTAATGCGTTGATTAAAATCACTATCGCTCAAAAAATAGTAATCTTTTCCATCTATCTCTCGCGGGCGGCGCGCCCGATTGGTTGCCGAAACAGAAAAGGCTAACGTATCAAACGTGCGCAATAGGTGCTGCACAATCGTCGTTTTGCCCGCGCCCGAAGGAGCCGTTACAATAATTAATTTTTTCATATTCAAAGTTGCTTTTTAGAGTGGAGCAAAGTTTTTATCCCTCCTAAACAGTTGAATCGCATTTATGTTTTGACAGCAGTTGCCCCTTTGGAAAATTCTTGAAATAGGATGCGTATGATTGGAAGGATAAAAAGTATCTTTTTAGTTAAAATTTGCGATATTCAACTGTAAGTAAGTAGTTGAATTAAAAGAACCGACAACAACGTTTGGAGGGTTTGAAACCTTCCAAACGTTATACGACCTTGATAATCAATCTTTTAGCAGGTATCTCTTTTGGTCGATTTTTTCCTTTCAACTACTTATCCTTAAAATCCTTGGAATCATAAGCACCCTATTTCAAGAATTTTCCAAAACGGAAATTACTGTGCCGCCAGCAACTATTTCCGCTTTGGAAAGTTAGGATACAATTGGAACGCGGATGACGCGGATTGATCGGGTGAGCGCGGATTTTTTTGGGAACTCCGTGCAAAATTCGGAAACAATCCCAAAAAAATCCGTGAAAATTCGCCCAATCCGCGTCATCCGTGCTCCCATTGTATCCCAAAACGGTCATGCGTGAAGTATAAAACAAAAGTTGCGTCAATTGGGCAATTGACGCAACTTTTGTTTTATAAAGATAATAAGTAGTTCAATTGAAAGAACCGATCCAAAAGGTCGGCGATGTTGCAACCTCGCCGACCTTAATTCTATACGAATACGCTGATTTTCAATCATTTGCGTTTTGATAGCTTATTTCGAGTCAACTACTTAACATTACATTTGCGGTTCTACCGCAGTGGTTGCACTATGCCGCAAAATGCGCTCTAACACCGAATGAGACGGGTTAAATTTGACTTTCGGCAAATATTGATAAGCGATTAAAAAATCATCCGCTTCTTTTTGTAAAGACGGATTGGGACGAATCTTAGCTTGTAATGCAGCCGTTTCGTCTGCTAAAAGTTCTTTGTACAATTGCTGTACCATTTGATTTTGTGTAAAGTTTTGCTCCATGCAAATGAGGATTTTTGATGAAAAAATGAGGCGATGCCGATTTAAATTACCTTCTTAAAACTGTTAAATGGAATCCAATATTGCATTGAAAAGTGTTTTTTCAAGCGAATATTCTTTTTTATTTTATTTTTGACACAATTTTGACACCTTGTTTGAATACGATAGGTATAGGCTATTTATTTCAAAATTTTAAACCCTTTTTAATGGAATTAAATTTAGTTATCAGTTTCGATGATACGGGCAGTATGTCCTCTGTGCGCCGCGAAGTGCGCCGAAAAATCGCTACTTTGGTGGACGAATTGTTTGGTATTTACGAAAATTTGAAGATTGGTATCCTCATTCACAACGATTATTGTGATGTCGATACGCTTCAAAAAATGGATTTGACCAACCAACATGCCGATATTATTGACTTCCTCAACCGCGAATCTTCTTGTGGTGGCGGCGATGATGCCGAATGTTATGCGTTAGCCCTCCATGAGTTCCGAAATTTTTCATGGACTTCTACGAATCGAGTCGCCATTTTATTGGGTGACGCGCCGCCTCATGAAAAAGGATACAAATATGAGACCAAAGAAGAATTATACGATTGGCGCGAAGAAACGACTTTGGCAAAAGCAGAGGGCATTCGCATTTATCCCATTCAGGCATTGGGACACCGCAGTTCTACCTTTTTTTACCAAACGGTGGCGGCTTTGAGTGGGACGATTAAGTTGGATTTGTCGCAATTTGCGCACGTCACTCAATATATTGTAGCGATTACGTATCAAGCGGCAGACCGTTTGGACGAATACGAAAATTCGCAAGATGCGTTTAAGACCAATTTGATGTTTAAAAACATGTTTGCACAGTTGCGCGGCGAAACGCCTGCCGAACTCGCGCCTGAAGAACCTGTTGCCGTCACTGCTCCTATTTTAAAAATACATCCTGCCGACAATTTGATTGTGGCATTACAAACCTTGCGCAAAGGCACTTCACTAACAATTGATAATCAACTGATTACATTAATCACAGACGTTGCAGCTAAACATAAATTTGCCGCAGAAGCCCTCGAAATGGGCGATGAAATCATTATGTATGGCAATTTAATGGGCAAAGCAATTCGTCCGATTCAACAAGGTGAGGTCATTCATGTAAACAATGTTCGACATGACGCTCTTGGTTTTACGACCAAAGAACAGGATTATTATTGGTCGCCGCCTGATGTTTTAGCATTTTCGGACAAAACTTTTGAAGGGTATCATCGCGCTGACGGACAAGTTGGGACGATGAATATTTGGTTGATTATTCCATTGGTTTTTTGTGAAAATCGAAATGTTACAGTAATCCATGAAGCACTTATTAAAGAATTAGGTTATTCAAAAGAAAATGATTATCAAGCATTAGTGCGTCATTTGAAAAACAAAACAATTGATGAACCTTCTCTCAAAGCAGTTGCGCCCTCCCTATCTTTATATCAAAATCGGCATTTTAAAAACATGGATGGGATTAAAGTTTTGACACATCAAGGCGGCTGTGGTGGGATTCGGCAGGATTCTGAAACGTTATGTGGTTTATTGGCGGGCTATGTTCATCATCCGAATTGCGCCGGTGCGACCATTTTGAGTTTGGGTTGTCAGAATGCCCAAATGGAAATTTTTACGCAGGAGTTGAAAAAACGAAGTCCCAATTTTAATAAACCACTTGTCTTACTTGACCAACAAAAATGTGGCACAGAAGCTCATTTATTAAGTGAAGCGATTCGACAAACCTATCAAGGACTCGAAATCGCCAACCAAATCGAGCGCAAACCTGCCCCCCTTTCTAAGTTGAATATTGGTGTAAAATGTGGCGGTTCGGATGGGTTTTCGGGCATTTCGGCGAATCCCGCTATGGGACATACCGCAGATTTATTGAGTGCGTTGGGCGGTTCGGTCGTTTTGGCAGAGTTTCCAGAACTCTGCGGACAAGAACAAACCTTACTTAATCGCTGTATTAACAAAACAATTGCGGATAAATTTGCGACATTACAACGCACTTATGCGCAGCGAGCAGCAGCAGTCGGTTCGGGGTTTGATATGAATCCGAGTCCGGGCAACATTAAAGACGGTTTGATAACGGATGCTATGAAATCGGCAGGAGCTGCCAAAAAAGGAGGCACTTCGCCCGTTAATGATGTATTAGATTATCCCGAATGGGTTCAAAAATCAGGGCTGAATCTGCTTTGCACACCCGGAAATGATGTCGAATGCACCACTGCGATGACTGCGGCTGGCACTAATTTGATACTTTTTTCGACTGGGTTGGGTACGCCCACAGGTAATCCACTTTGTCCTGTTATTAAAGTTTCTACGAATACGAATTTAGCCAAACACATGGCAGATATTATTGATATAGATACAGGTAAAATCATCACTGGGGAAAAAACAATCCCCGAAATGGGCAATGCCATTTTAGATTTTTGTATTGAAATTGCTTCAGGACGCACGATTCCGAAAGCTGTTTTGCTCGAACAAGATGATTTTATTCCTTGGAAGCGGGGTGTTTCTTTGTAAAAATTGGGGACTTTACGAACACTTACGTAAAGTCCCCGACTTCGCTACTAACAAAAATGCCGCTATTCGATGACCGAATAACGACATTGGGTTGCTTTTAGGAAAGCGGTGGTCCCGCTTGGGCTTGAACCAAGGACCCCCTGATTATGAGTCAGGTGCTACTAACCAACTGAGCTACAGGACCATTCAGAAAAAAATTTTCCTAAATCGGACGCAAAGTTCAACTTTTTATCGGAATTTTGCAAATCTTTTTTCAAAAAATTAAAAATATATTTTATGAGCTTATTAACAGTCGGCACAGTCGCCTTTGACACGATTGAAACCCCACACGGCAAAGCAGAAATGGTTATCGGCGGCGCATGCACGTACATCAGTATTGCAGCATCTTATTTTACGAAAAATATTCAATTGTCGGCAGTGGTTGGCGATGATTTTCCTGCAAAGGAATTGGATTATTTGAAATCAAGAGGCGTTGATTTAGAAGGACTTCAAATCAAAAAAGGCGAAAAATCGTTTTTTTGGGCAGGTCGTTATCATACAAATATGAATCATCGAGATACATTAGTCACTGATTTAAATGTACTTGCGAATTTTGACCCTATTTTACCTGCACCCTATTGTAATGCCGAATATGTCATGTTGGGCAATTTGACACCCGATATTCAAATGCAGGTTTTAGACCAATTGAAGGCAAAACCAAAATTAGTCGTTTTAGACACCATGAATTTTTGGATGAATGTGGCAATGGATAGTTTGAAAAAAGTGATTGCCAAAGTGGATGTTTTGACGATTAATGACGAAGAAGCGCGGCAATTGAGTGGCGAATATGCCTTAGTCAAAGCGGCAAAAGTGATTTTAACAATGGGACCGAAATATTTGGTCATCAAAAAAGGGGAACATGGTGCAATGCTTTTTCATCAAAACAAAATGTTTTACGCACCCGCTTTGCCTTTGGAATTGGTGACCGACCCTACTGGCGCGGGTGATACTTTCGCGGGTGGATTTATCGGTTATATTGCTAAAACAGGGGATACGTCTTACGAAAATATGAAACGAGCGTTGATTTATGGTTCTGCGATGGCTTCTTTTTGTGTTGAAAAATTCAGTATTGACGGCATCAAAGGCTTGACACAAGAGCGCATTGAACGTAGAGTTCAACGTTTTAAAGAAATGATGCAAGTATCCCTCTAAAAATAGGGTACGATTGGAACGATTTTTAAAACACATAGTACACATAGGTTGCATAGGACACATAGGGGCATTCTTCATAGGATACGATTGGAACGATTTTTAAAACACATAGTACACATAGGTTGCATAGGACACATAGGGGCATTCTTCATAGGATACGATTGGAACGATTTTTAAAACACATAGTACACATAGGTTGCATAGGACACATAGGGGCATTCTTCATAGGATACGATTGGAACGATTTTTAAAACACATAGTACACATAGGTTGCATAGGACACATAGGGGCATTCTTCATAGGATACGATTGGAACGATTTTTAAAACACATAGTACACATAGGTTGCATAGGACA
>JAAFJT010000149.1 GCA_013298955.1 Chitinophagales bacterium | reverse complement strand
ACTACTTGCGGAATCATTATTATTTTCTCTTCCTCCTCCTACTTAGATGTTTCAGTTCAGAGGGTTACATCCATTACGGTGATATGTCTTCAACATATCGGGTTGCCCCATTCGGACATCTACGGATTAACACCTGTTTGCGGTTCCCCGTAGCTTTTCGCAGCTTACCACGTCCTTCGTCTTCTTCGAGAGCCTAGGCATCCCCCGTGCGCCCTAATTCGCTTCCTTTCTCTTTACGAAGTATTGCTACTTCGCTTAGATTTTGCATAAATCGTCTTAAAAAAACAAACTTATCTTTCTGTTGTTACGATTTAATTCTACTCTTTCGGTCTGTCAAAGAACTTTTTGTGATTCGCGTTTTTACTCACGATTGCAATTTTTATCTAAATTGTAATCGCTTTTAAAACATCACTTTTGTCAACTGTATGGATTCGAACCACGTTTTAAGCATTCTTAAAACCCTCCCGTTGAGGCACGTTTTTCTTATTTTTCACTCGCTTTTCTTAGCGGCTGCAAAGGTACGATTGTTTTTCATTCCACCAAACTTTTTTGAAAGTTTTTTTAACTTTTTTTTAGTTTGTTTGAATTACTTACACTTTAATTTTTTTCGTTTTTCAACGCTTGTTTCTTAGTGCGGCGCAAAGGTACAATCTATTTTTATATCTCCAAACTTTTTTGAAAGTTTTTTTAACTTTTTATTTTGTTTGAACTTTTTCAAAAACAATGGGTCTTATTCGACCGCTTCTTTCGTAACGCGGCGCAAAAGTACAACTCTTTTTGATTTCTCCAAACTTTTTTCGAAGTTTTTTCAACTTTTTTTTGGATGCTTTTCAAACCGTTTGTCTCATTCGACCCCCTCTTTCTTAAAGCGACGCAAAGGTACAACTTCATTTCGTTCTACCAAACTTTTTTGCATTTATTTTGCATTTATTTCAATTTTTTTTTCAATTTCGGGAACTATTTTATTGTGAATCGTTTTGACAAAATCCTAAAGCATTGATTTGCAACCTATTATAATAAATCGTATTTTGAACGCTCGAAACCCTTTTTTGAATTCTAAATCAACCTAAACGCAATTGTAGTTTCAAAAACAACTTATTTTGCCTTGCTCCAAAAAAAGGACACCATATATATAGGTGTGCATCTCCAAGATGAGTCAAACGCCGATTCAAATCAGTGTCTATGAAGATCGGCTTTTGATTTGGAATCAAGGACAATTGCCCGAACATTGGACAATTGAAAAATTATCTCAAAAACATCCTTCTGCGCCTTATAATCCTGCAATTGCCAACGTTTTTTTCAAGGCAGGATTGATTGAGGCTTGGGGACGCGGCACGTTGCGCATTTTGGACGATTGCCGATTGGCGAAAACGCCGATGCCTGTTTTTCAATACGATTTTGGTGGGTTCATGGTTGATTTTAAAATGAAGCAACGCGCTCACACAGACAACGCGAATGGCACTGTAAATGACACTGTAAAAGCTCAAAAATTATGAGCCATCATCCGAGAGAATCCTGTTGTGACGCTCGACCAAATGGTAACTCAATTGACACTCTCGAAACGAACGATTAATAGATACATTCAGATTTTAAAAAAGTCGAACCAACTGATTCGCAAAGGCAGTGATAAAGCGGGTGTTTGGGAAATCGTTGATACGCCTTAGTCGTTGATTATCAATGATTTAGGATAAAATACAAAATGCGCTGCTTTGGCAAGGGGCGCATTTTGTGTTTTATCAGAAGCCCATTTTTGATAAAACACGATTTTTTTTTGAGCCAAAAATCAATTGGATAACTCCTTTTAATTAGAATTAGTACCTTTACCGCTTCATTTATCTACCCATCATCATGGATATTGAACAAATTAAAGCAGACATCTATGCGTTATACGAGGAATGTTTGGAAGCAACGGAACCGTTCCATCGAAAATTAGACTTATTTTTAGTACCACAAACGGTCATTGAGGCTGTTTTGAATGCAACAGGCATTGATTTGACCGACCATTGGGTTTGTATTGACAACTATGGCATTCAACATACGTTAGAACATCATGGCAATCCGATTACCGAAGCGAAACGAGGGCAAATTGCCGTCGAAAAAGAAGATTTTGTTCGTTTTTTAGATGTTTTTTTAGAACCCGATGTCATTAAATTGGCAGGCGAAACGAAACGAACGCATCTGCCTTTGTTACAATTTGAAAAAGTCATTCAACATCAAAGAATCGTGGTCAAAGAAGTGCGTACCGTGACCAGCACCAAGAAGAAAAAAGTCAGCCGAATTGTGTTCCACACGTTATATAAAATTAAAAAATCCGACAAATGAGCTCCTTTGTCGGATTTTTACCTATGAATTATGAAGCACAAAGCCATCCTATTCGATACGTCCGAGAAACGGTTAGGCATCGCAAAGATACGCGCTTTGAAGCCATTTGTCAAGGTTTTTAACTTTTTTTTTGGATTTTCAAACCAAAGCGGGCAAGGTTGCCTATAAACAATCGTTCCATGATGTAGCATCGCGCTGAGTCGTCATCCTTCCTCCCTCGCCGCGATGCCACATCATTTCACTCTTTTCTTTGCTTTTTTTTATCCTCTTTTTTGCTCAAAGTAAAGTCGAATGAACGCATCGTTTCACTGGGAAAGACAAACCACGCGGAAGCCCAAGCCGTCGTCCCGATCCGCAGGCGTACGGTTGTTGCGACTCAAGACGCGACAATTCTGCGCAACGCTACCCCAACGCCCGCCGCGAAGCACGCGATTAGAACCCGATGCAGCTCCTATAGGATTAGACTGTGAATTGCTATTATAGTCACTATAATAATCGCTGCACCATTCCCAAACATTGCCCGCCATATCGTACAATCCGAAGCCATTTGCTTGTTTTTGACCCACAGGATGCGTCTTAGAATCACTATTCGTCGTATTCCATGCTGTGGTATTTACATCATTGCTACCTGCATACTTGTAATTTTCACCACCGCGTGCCGAGTACTCCCATTCCGCTTCTGTAGGAAGTCTATAGGTTTTGCCCGTAGTATTGCTTAACCATTGACAGTACGCTACTGCGTCATCCCAACTCACGTTAATCACAGGGCGATTGCCCCTGCCCCAGCCTTGATCACTTGGTTTTTGACGACTGGTCGCATCGCAAAATCGATCATATTCCGCAAAGGTCACTTCATACTTGCCCATATAAAAGGCACCGACCCGAACCGTATGAACTGGTTTTTCATCACTATAGGCATCCGATTCCTCACTCCCCATCGAAAACGAATTCCCCGATAGATACTTCATCGCAAAAGAAGCACCCGTAGCCGTTTCCGTAAAATCACGTTTCGCAGGACTCGGTGCGGGTGCAGGTGCGGGTTTCGGCACAGGTGCAGGCGCGGGATTCGCCGCTTTTGCCTCATACCACCCCTTTTCCATCGCTTGTTTGCGCTCGTTGCGCGGCGGGTGCGTGGAAGTACCATTCATCGAAACACTCTCAAAACAAGACAACGCTTGTTCCAGCGTCGCGCCCAACTGATACAGCGTACTGCCCGCCCAAGTATCCGCTTCCAACTCCAAATCGGGGCGACTTTTGCTTTGTGCCATCGTGTGAAACAACAAATGATGTCCCACTTCATGCGCAAAAATCCCCATCAGTTTCCAAGAACCATGCGGAAGCGATTGAAGGTTTTTCACAAAGTGGGAACTGTACAAAATGTACGGGCGACCGCCGCGAGCCGCCGCCGATGCATTATTCACTTCCGACGACACTTGCACTTGAATTTTTTGCGACGGAACGTGATGCAATTTCAAAATTTGTTTCACCAAATCCGAAATCGAAGGATCGCTTTCCAAATCGTCCGTTTCAAAACCGTGTGCCGTCAAAACCGCCCCCGAACCCGTGTAACTACACGAAAACGTAATGTTATCTTGCGCCGAAAGTCGAAACGCAAGGCAACTTAAAATCAACATAAAATAATTTTTCATCCTTAAAACATTGAATATCCAATAAAAATGCCCTTAACTCTAATTGAAAAAAGAAGTCTGCTCCAATTTTTCCATCATTTGATTGAAAAAGCGTTCATGGTTCGCCAATTGACTTTTGCGCTCACTCCATTGACTCAACTGTTGTCGAATCGCCGCTCGTTGAGTGGTTTGCTCCGTTTCCCGAATCCAATCTAAGGTCGAAAGCAATTCTAAACAAAAATTGCTGTAAAAACCGCGCAAAAATTGCTTGGTTTGCTCGATAATCGCCGATTCATACGGTTTATCCGCCAAATAATGTAAAATATCGTTTTCAGCCGTCATAACCAAATCCAACGGTTCAAACGGTTTTTTATCTTTGCTCCCATAACCATTCAGATACGTACCGTTTAAGGCGTACAAAACATGCCTCACTTTTCCAGAATACGGACCATAGAAATACGGTTGAAATTCCAACTTAAAAAACGATTGCGCCCCAAAACGTTGCAAAAAATAACACACTTTTTCTGCCGCAAATTCAGAAACGAATTCGCCATAACCGACTAAATCATATAAGACTGCCAACAACATCGCTCGGGCAGGAGTCAATAAAGCGCGTTCGGGTTGCAAAAGAGTTAAGATTTCAGCATTGGGCTGGTACAAAAAGACCTCACAAGTTAAAGGATTTAAATAGTGCTCCATTAACGCACGGACTTTCAACCAATCCAATTGACCATTGCCTGCTCCTAAAGGCGGCACCGCAATGGAGGCAATCTGTTGGGTTTGGATAAACGTCACTAACGCTTTTAAACCCGCTTCAACATATTCATATTCGGACGGTTTGCGCCAATCCGTTTTCGTCGGTAAATTAAGAATCCACTTATCGGCTTCTTGCGTGATGACTAATTTTCCAATCTGTAATTCATTGTTTTTGAATGCTTTAAGATAATTTTTATAATTTTGAGGGAATTGATGTTTAAATTGCAACGCAATCCCTTTGCCCATCACGCCCACCGTATTGACGGTGTTCACCAACGCTACGGCAGGACTTTCCAACAAATTACCTGTAATGTAATGGATCATTTTAAAAGTAATAATTAGGTTTAATAACAATTTGATGCGGCAAAATACCCAAATTCATTAATTTTATTTTGGATACTTCATTAAAAACAGCATATCCTAAAATGGCATCGGCTGGAAGATCGGATGCAACAAGACATTCGGCTTCTTTCCGTCGCTTTAAATCCAAAATTGAATTAGGAATGAAGTCCTTCATTCCTAATTCAACTAAAAAACATAACTTATTGAGAATCAACGCGAATGATCAATGGCACAATCGTTCCCGTTGCCGAACTCGCGCTAAAACCGCCTTGTCCCGTTTGAAAGGTAATCGAACTCGGGGGCATCAACTGATTGCCGAGCGCGTTTTCCAACGCTTTTTGAGGCAACAAACCCGACGCAATCCCAGACCGAGTGGTTTCCACAACGGTTGCCAAATCGTTTTTAAGACTTTGCGCGGCATACAAAACCACCAAATAATCCGTCCCTGTGGGCGCGATTTTAAACGATTTTTCTTTTAAAACCTTGCCATCCGAACCGCGTTCGGGCGCGGGAATCACAAAATCCGAGACTTGCGGCACGACATCAATATCATCCGTTTCCAAATGATATTCGGCATTATAGGCTTTGCCCAATGGAAAATGAACATTTGCCTTTTTTTCCGAATTCACACTGAACGCATACACATATTGTCCCGCGACCTTGTTTTTGACTAACAATTGAAACCGTTGATTGAGTTGCCAATCCTTTTTGGACAATTCATAGTAGGCATTGGAACGATTGTAGGTTGCCGAAGCATCGCCCATCGGTTTGCCCGTGAGGTTGATGCTGTACCGAAACCCGAATTGTCCCGCTAACTGAAGTTGCCGTCCTTGCGGTTGTTCGGGAATGATTTGGAACGCCGCATCTAAATAGGTGATCAAAT
>JAAFJT010000148.1 GCA_013298955.1 Chitinophagales bacterium | reverse complement strand
CAGAACCATTGCTTTTCACTTCAAACCGAATCCGTTGATTGTAATAACGCAAATATTGTCTATCCACTAATTGATTTTGCATCGTTTTGTACAAGCGTTGAAAAAAAGTGCCCGTTTCCTGCTCCAATCGCCGACCAATCGAATGAATATCCAACGGCTCTTTGGAATATAACAAACAAAACACATCTGTTCCGCGAACATTATCCATTTGAATATAATTGGTTTCAGAAGGCAACGCCACTTCATTGCTTTTATAATTGAGCGCGGGACTGATATTGGGTTTGTTTGGAAACAAAACAACCGCTTGATTGGTGTTATCCATCGCTATCGCATACACATACGCTGGTTCATTGTTACGGAGATACAAACGGAATTTCGTTCCTTCCGAATACGCTCGATCCATCCGATACGCAATGAATTTCCCTAATGTCAAATTCGGGTCGGGTTGAAAGTTGCCTGTATTGACTTTGGGCTTCGGTTTGGGCGGCGTAGGTTGATTGGGAGTCGGGTTCGGCGTAGGAGTCGGCTCGTCAGGTACGAAAAGTCCCCGAATTTCTTCAATAAACGTATTCATCGGTGTGCCCGATTCCAACACAAAACGTAAATCTCCCGAAAAATCATAATCGGTTGGCGAAGAAGGTTTGGGCGGAGTCGGTACCACGACGATGGGTTGCGGCGTTGGCGCAGGTTTCGGTTTGGGCGCAGGCGGTGTCGGCACAACCACTACAGGCGGCGGTGTTGGTTGAATGTTATTAATCAATTCAAACCCATATTTCGTCCAATACGCATAAACATCGTACTTGACCCAAAAATAACCCGCATTACCCCAATTCGGTCCCCAACTGTTCAAAATTTCAAACGCACCTCCAAATTTGGCATCGTCATAACCAATCACGCAAATCGCATGTCCGCCGCGACTTTGACTTAAATCTTCCGTCGGCGACCACAATTCACCACTAACACGGTCAAAAGAAGGCGGCACCCGCATCCCAATTACGACTGGATTGCCTTCGGAAAGCGATTTTTTAGTCGCATTAACCTTTGTTTGTACGTCGTCGTTGATGTTAAACAAAGTTGCAAAATTTTCAATTTTGTTGTTTACTGCCGTCGGCAATAAATAACTCGGCACGGATGTCGGGCAAGGCGACGCAAAATCTCTTTTGAAGACATCGCCATTACGTTTCATGAAATCTAAAGCAAGTGGAATTTGCGTACCTGCGTCACAACCATTATCTTGGTCGTAAGGCACGACACTCCGATACACAAAATCGGGCGAAAACGCGTTGGCTGTAATCGTGGCTTTATCGGTTTGGCGATTTTGCTTCGCCCAAAGAATGGTTCGAGCCGCATAACTCGTTGACCAACCTACACACGTCCCATGTGGATTTTGGTCACCTGGCGCAGGGCAATACTTTTTCAACGAAGCACTCGAAGGCATGGATTCGTACAAACCGCGTGTTAACGGTGCTTTCATCGGCAACGCATCGTAGCCATCATCATCAAATGTTAAGCCCGTAGCATTTTGCGCACGCAAAGGCAATACGGAAATCGTCAAAAATAGCACCCAAAAATGATTCATTTCATTGAATTTAAAGGACTGAAAAACAAGACAACTAACATAAGACAAAATTAGTATCAATTTTCCACATACCCTTGCAAAATAAAAATAAAAATCACTGTTGGAGGTGCGTAGCACCATAACATTGGTAGAAAACGGAATTAAAACCCGCATTTTAGGTGCGTAGCACCGCAACATTGGTAGAAAACGGAATTAAAACCCGCGTTTTAGGTGCGTAGCACCGCAATATTGGTAGAAAATGATGAATGTTACGGTGCTACGCACCTCCAAAACGCGGTTTGGAATCTTTCTACAAATGTTATGGTGCTATGCACCTCCAAAACGCGGTTTGGAATCTTTCTACAAATGTTATGGTGCTACGCACCTCCAAAACGCGGTTTGGAATCTTTCTACAAATGTTATGGCGCTACGCACCTTTTTAGGAGGACTTGTAGTGGTTTAAATAATTGATTATCAATGATTTATAAAATTCAAAATGTGCTGCATTTTGAGTTTTCGCTTGAAAGCAACGCGGGCAAACCATGCCCATGACACAATCGCCTTGTCATTCCGCAGGAATCTTGGGTGCTTGTCATTGCGTAGCAACCGTTCAAAACCACCAAAGATTCCTGCGGAATGACAAAAGCGCGGTACAAAAGATTCCTGCGGAATGACAAAAGCGCGGTACAAAAGATTCCTGCGGAATGACAAAGGCATGTGGGTAATGGGTGAGTTTAAATTTTAAACAATTGATTATCAATGAATTAAAAAGCAGTTGGCGGTTCATCCTTTCGATTACTAAGGCAACTGCTTAACAGCTTTGCGCTGCATTTTCGCCTTTTTGCAAAGACAGGACTCTTTTTTGGTCGGAAAATGCCTTGTAATGCTTACCGAGCTAAGGAAAGGAAACCACCCGAAAACCGTAGTTGTTGTTCCGATTCGAGGGATTGTTGTTGTTCCGATTCGCTACGCGACAGTTCGACGCGTCGTTGTTCCAACTGCCGCCGCGCAGGACGCGGTTCGTACCTTTCTAAAAAGAGACCTTTATTTTAAAAACTCAATCGTTGATTGAATTGGATTTTCAAATGTTGAGTATCAGCCGTTTCAATAAAGGCTAATAAAGAACGGGTTTTTTGTTGACATTCCATTTCTGCTAATAAACCTTGATTCCATTGTTGATTCAGCCAATTCATTTTAGTAAAATACCGTTTTTTACTTCGTTGGGACAATTTTATTTGGTAAGGCAGGATTTGATAGCCTAAAAAAGACAAACCGATTTGCGTTTTATGTAAAACAATTGGTTTCATTCCCATTTTCAAAATGAAACTTACATATTCAATAATCGCTTTAGCTGCTTGTTGTAATCGTATTTTTTCATCATCCCAAAGCACCATGTCATCCATATAACGAACATAACCTTTGGTTTTTAATTGCGCTTTAACATAACGGTCTAAACCATTCAAATAATGATTCGCCATATACTGACTTGTCAAATTGCCTATCGGTACGCCACAAGTAGGCATTGTTTCGTAACTTGAAATAATTTGGTCAAAAAGTTGAAGAAAAGCAACTTCTTTGAATAATTCCCGCAATTGCTGCCGCAGCACTTCGTGTGAAAGGCTTGCAAAAAACTTTTTAACATCTAATTTTAGATAATATTCATATTTTTGACTATACATTTGCGCCCGACGAACTGCGGCATGCGTTCCTTTGCCCAATCTGCTGGCATAACTATCAAAAATTTGAGCGGATTCAAATCGTTCATGACACACATTCATCAAAGCATGATGTAACACTTGTTCGCGGAAAGCGGCTGCACAAATTTCTCGTTCTTTAGGGTCGTGTATCGTAAAATATTGATAATCACCTACTTGTATATGACCTGACAAAATTTCTGCTCGTAATTTTAATAAATTCGCTTCTAAATCCTGCACTTTTAGGGTCTAATTTAGCTTGATGATCTATTTTTTGTCCCGAATGACCAAATGGACTACTTGGCATTCTGCCTACATAATCAGACAAATATCGAATGCAAAAGCTCCAATAACTATTAGATCCATCATTGACTTGCTGACTTTCTACTTGTAGAATTTTTTGTCCGCGCAAAAAGGTGTTCATTTCTTCTACCGCCCAATCTCCTCCTAACAATGGGATTGTATAGATTTTTATTTGCAACATACATATTACTATTTATAGTTGTTTGTTTTTTATTGATAATCAATTACTTACAATCATGTTAAAAAAATCAAAAAAAGGAATCGCACCATGCTATTAATAATAGATGTCAATTGTTTGCTGTATAGCTTGCGTTGCTCTCGCTTCTTGGATATACAGCAAACAATTGACATCTATTATTAGTTTTCATTTTCCTCTTTTTTTTACACTTTTTTTTTCTTTACAAGGCATTTTTCCCAACCTAAGGAAAGGAAACCACCCGAAAACCGCAGGCGTAGCCCCGACGCGAGGGATAGTCGTAGCCCCGATTCGCTACGCGACAGTCCGACGCGCCGCCGCGCCAACTGCCGCCGCGCAGGACGCGGTACGTACCCGTAGCAGTGTTCGTAGGATTCGCAGCAATAGCAGCAGCATTGCTATAGAACTTCTCGTCATATAAATCCGCGCACCACTCCCATACATTGCCACTCATATCGTACAAACCATACCCATTCGACGCTTTACCGCCAACAGGGTGTGGTTTACCACCGCCATTACTAGCATTCCAACCCACTTGATTCGCATCATTGCCGCCCGAATAAGCATATGACTGTCCGCCCCGTGCAGCGTATTCCCATTCCGCTTCCGTAGGAAGTCTATAGGTTTTACCTGTCGTACTGCTCAACCATTTGCAGTAGGCAACCGCATTATCCCAACTCACGCCCACAATCGGCAAATTTTCACTACCCGTGCGCCCATAACCTTTCAGAGAATAATAGGTTTTGTTATCCCCTGTTCCTGTTTCAATGTGATAACTACTACCCGTTTCTAACCATTCTGGCCAGTTGGAGTTGGTTGCTTGACAAAATTGAAGGTATTCGCCTACAGTCACTTCGTATTGCCCCATGTGGAAATCGCCCACCCGAACCGTGTGCACAGGTTTTTCATCATCGCTTCCATCCGTACTGCCCATTTGAAAAGAGTTCCCTGCAAGATACTTCATCGAAAACGATACGCCTGTCGAAGATTCCGTAAAATCACGTTTCGCAGGACTCGGCGCAGGTGCAGGCTCTACACGCGGCGCAGGCGGCTGATACTGCGGAGTCGGCTGCACCGTCGGCGCAACAGGCGCAACTTGCACGGGTTTAAAATAAAACTCGCCTTCCAACGACGAATTTTCCCATGGGGTTTGCCCCGTCGCTTTGACTTCCACCCGAATCCGCTTAAAAGCCTTTTCAATTTCCAAATTCGGCATTTGCATCGCCTTCGATAACGCCAGCGTATAAGGCGAATTGCTGCCCGAACCATCGGCAGCCGTCGTGTTCGGAGCCGTCGAAAAGGCGATGTACGTCCCCGAAGGCACGTTTTTCGGGGCGGTCAACCCACCACCTGCGTTGCGTCCATAGGGAAACGGGTTATTCCGACACGCATCTAAGACGACGAGATTCGTCCCCGTATTCGCCTGTTCCAATTGAATCGTCACCGAACTCAGCCCGACACACGCATCCGCAACATCCGCTGGCGATTCCGCCAACGCGTCCACAGGCACGAGCCAGTTTTCATCGCGCACTTGCAACCCATGACCCGAATAATAAAACAAGGCAACCGTATGTTGCCCCGCCGCCTTCTTGCCTAAGCGTCGCAACGCCGCAACCATCTCACTCCGAGTGCCATTCGTGACCGTTTCCACCTCGAAACCGACCGAACGCAACGTCGAAGTCATTAAAGTCGCGTCCGAAACCGCATTGCGCAACTTGCCAATGTACTGATACGCATTGTTGCCGATGACCAGCGCGTAACGCTTTTCTTGGGGCGGCGGCGCAATACTTGCACCGTTATCCGAAACCACGTAGGCACCGCGTTGCTGCGCCCCAACCCATTGAGAACACAGCAAACTCAAAAACAAAACTGTTTTTTTCATATTCTAAAAAATTTGAACAAAAATAAACCCAAACATCGAATCACACCTTCCATAGATGTCAAAAATCGGTGAAACAATCGTTAGCACATATTTATAATTTTTCAGATATGTTGTCTGAAAAATTGTGGCATTTGGATACTCGAAAACATGCACAAGTCTTTTTAGATGACCCCGAAAAGGAAGGCGAATTGTCGGTAGATGATTTTTTGTACGCCCGATGCGCGGTCGTTGCCAATGGACAGGCTTTTTACGAAAAAGTACTCCAAAATCCAACGGAAATGCCCATAGATTTGACATTTGAACCG
>JAAFJT010000146.1 GCA_013298955.1 Chitinophagales bacterium | reverse complement strand
ATGAAAAATATTGAAATTAAAAAAGTAACCTTCGACGAAATTGCCCAATTGCAAAAAATAAGCAAGCAGACCTTTTTTGAAACCTTTGCAGCAGATAATACAGCAGAAAATATGGAAAAGTTTTTAGCAGAAAGTTTTTCATTGCAAAAATTGACTACTGAATGGGCTGACCCAAATGCTTCGTTTTACTTTGCATGGTTGGATCATGCAATTATTGGTTATTTAAAATTGAATTTTGGAGCCGCGCAAACGGAGTTGAAAGACCAAAAAGCCCTTGAAATAGAACGAATTTATGTTTTAAAAGCCTTTCAAGGGCAAAAAGTGGGACAAATCCTTTATGAAAAAGCCATCCAAATCGCAAAACAATATCATATGACTTATGTATGGTTAGGCGTTTGGGAAGCAAATATACGTGCCATTGATTTTTACAAAAAAAATGGTTTTGTGGTATTTGACAAGCATATTTTTGTATTAGGTGATGACAAACAAACAGACCTTATGATGAAATTAGAGCTATTTGAATAAAATAAAATACGTATTAATCATTGATTATCAATATTTTATAGATTAACAAAATTATACCCCTAAGTATTTCAAGGTTTGATTGCAAAAAAAATATTATGTTTTTTTACAATCCTTTCATCAAAACGAAACTTTTAGAAAGACGACCGCGTTTGAATCGTCAAATAATGAATGATTTGAATAACATCGTAAGTTAGCATCGTTTGGGCGTACTGGGGAAAACTTTTAGGATTGGAACAGCAGGATGACAGAGCAAAAAACTTTCAGACCCGATAAACGGAAAATATTTTGGACAGCCGCCGCCGTGACTACGATTGTCATCGCGTTGCTTGGCTCGTGGTGGCGCAAGACGACCCATGTAAAAGATATTGCCGTTTCGATAGCGCACCTGCCTGATGGCAACGATTTAATCAAAGAAAAAGATATTAAAAATGTGGTCGAACGCGCTTTTGATTTCCGAATCACAGGGGCTTCGATGCAGCAAGTGGATGTTCAACGCATCGAACGGGTGTTGGAACAAGACCCCTTTGTGCAAAATGCAGAAGTCTTTTTTGATATAAGTAATCGATTGAATGTCAAGGTGGAACAACGGATTCCTATCCTTCGAGTGTTGGATGATAACGGTGCGAATTATTATTTGGATGATGCGGGGATAAAGATTCCTGCTTCTAAATATTTTTCGGCGCGTGTGCCGATTGCCACAGGCGCGATTCCACCGCATATTCCTGATTTTCAAAAAAGACAAAAATATTTGTTGAAAGATTTGTTTTTTTTAACAAAAAGATTGTCAAAAGATGCCTTTTTTGCGTCTAATGTTCAACAGATTCAAGTCGGTACAGGCGGCGATTTTATCTTAATTCCTTTGTTGGGCGACCATAAAATTATCTTGGGCAACCTCGAAGATTTGGAGGATAAGTTAAAACGCGTGAAGATTTTTTATCAAGAAGGCATTCCATACGAAGGTTGGAAAAAATACGGCATCATTAATGTCAAATATAAAGGACAAGTTGTTTGTAAAAAACGATAAGGTGGCGATAGTCGGATACAATTGGAACGCGGATGACGCAGATTGGGCGGATTTTAACGGATTTTTTATGCAAGATTTTATTTCTATATTTTACATGGATTTTTTATACATTCAAAAAAAAATCCGTGTAAATCCGCCCCATCCGCGTTCCAATTGTATCACAATAGTATAAAAGTGGTCTCTTTTGAAAAAAAATATTTAAAATAAAAAAATGTTTTTTTTAAAACTATTTGTTTTTTTAATGCCAAAAAGCATATATTTTTAAAACACAAATTTGTATTTTAAAAATGTTTTAAAAGTTAAATATTTTTTTTAAATTGTAATTACGGGTGGGATAATGTTTTTCAAATATTCAAATAATGTATTTGATTATTTGATATAATTAAACAAAAAGTTAGGATTTACATAACAATAAATATACTTCATAACAAAAAGATTATCGAAAGTTTACGCATAAAAAGTTTGTGCATACCAAAAAAGATTTTAAATTTGCCACAAGTTCTTGTTACATGCCAACGAGTCGTTACACGTCACACAGAACGAGTCTTATTTTTTAACAAAATATTGGAAAAGCTCGGCAATTTTTAACTTTTTTTACAGGTAAACTATCGGTATTTAGCTTTTTTTGATTGATTTATTTTTAAAAACGTTCCCAATCATCTTAGTTAGTAAAGCGCATTTCATGCCATTTTTCGAGCAGAAGTAAGTATTATCAATGAATAACATATGAATAACTTACATTAACTTATTGTTAATATTTTTTCTACCGAAATTCAAGCAAAAACGCGTTATAATTAAAAAAGGTGGTTTAAAAACTTTTTTAGGAGCTTGCAAACCTATATGTTTGCAGTCGAGAAGAAGGGTGACAACCCATTACTACGAAAAACTACGCCGAAAAACAGCGAATATTGGCACTATCTGTAAAGCACTCGGAAGCAGCGCACCCAGGCGGGCGTTCCGAACCAAAACTGTTAGTGATATGAATGATAATTTAAAATTTAATCAATCAGATCTTGTTGTTGCCTTAGACATCGGAACAACCAAAGTCTGTGCTATTGCTGGTCGTAAAAACGAGTACGGCAAATTAGAAATCCTTGGAGTCGGTAAAGTGGATTCGATTGGAGTCATGCGGGGAGTCGTGACGAACATCGAAAAGACGGTTACTGCCATTCACGAAGCCGTTTCCGCCGCGCAGCGTTCGGCGCGCACCAAATTCAATGTCGTTCATGTCGGCATTGCAGGGCAGCACATCAAAAGCCTGCGGCATCACGGTCAACTGATTCGGGATAACGATTTCACAGAAATTGCTCAAAAAGACATCAATCGGCTCATCGCCGATGTGTATAAATTGGTGTTACCCCCTGGTGACAAGATTTTACATATTATTCCACAAGAATATACGGTGGATAGCGAACAGGGCATCACAGACCCTGTGGGCATGAGTGGGGTGAAGTTGGAAGTCAATTTCCACATCATCACAGGGCAGATTTCGGCATCGAACAACATTCATCGTTGCGTAGAGCGCACGGGTTTGAAAGTCGCCGATATGACGCTCGAACCGATTGCTTCTGCTATCGCGGTCTTGAGCGAGGAAGAAAAAGAAGCGGGGGTTGCCTTAGTCGATATCGGCGGTGGCACGACGGATATTACGATTTTCCATGAGGGCATCATTCGGCATACGGCGGTGATTCCTTTCGGTGGGAACGTGATTACTTCCGACATCAAGGAAGGCTGTACGGTTATGCAGCAACAGGCGGAACAATTGAAAGTCAAATTTGGCTCTGCGTTGGCGGATGAAGTGGTGCAAAACCGCATTATCACGATTCCGGGGTTGAAAGGACGCGATTATAAAGAAATCAGCGAAAAAAATCTGGCGCGCATCATTCAAGCGCGGATGGAAGAAATTTTTGACGCAGTGATGTGGGAAATTGGCAATTCTGGCTTTGAGCGCAAACTCATTGGCGGCATCGTTTTGACGGGCGGTGGTGCTTTACTCAGTCATGTCGAGAAACTTTGCGAATTAAATACAGGTAAAAGTACGCGCATTGGCGTTCCAATTGAACATTTGGCACACGGTTATCACGAACAAGTGTGTAGTCCGATTTATTCAACGGCGATTGGTTTGTTGTTGAAAGGTATCAATGAAGCGGAACAGCGTGCTGCGAAACAACAACGGGCTGCTTTGTCGAATGCTTATGAAGAATTGCATTTTGAACAACAACCGCATTTCAATGGAAACGGTAATGGCAATGGGAACAGCAATGGCAATGTGACAACGCATCAACAACCGACTGTAACCATTCCGCCGACTGTTCAACAGCCTGCTCAACCTGAAATGCCTAAGCAAAATGGGTCTGAGAAAGGTCGCTGGTACGATAATTTGTTCCGTAAAACGAAAGAATGGTTTGAAGCGGAACCCGATTCGGATTTCAATCGAAAAGACGATTGAGGCCGTTTTTTGAATTAGGAAGGAAAGAAAGAAGCAAGTACAATAATCAGTACAACAACCAGTACAACAACGTTTGGAGGGTTTGAAACCCTCCAAACGTTTGATAATCAACGCTTTTCTTTAATTCCTTTTTTCCTGATTCAAAAATAAAAAGCGATAACCAATATTAAAGAATGCTTCAAAAATTGTCATAGATATGATTTTCGATTTAAAAAACGAGGATCCGTCCATCATCAAAGTGATTGGCGTAGGGGGTGGAGGAAGCAATGCCGTGACGCATATGTATAAGCAAGGTATCGTAGGCGTAGATTTCGCTATCTGCAATACCGATATTCAAGCGATGGATTTAAGTCCCGTCCCCGTTAAGATACAACTTGGGCCTGGTGTTTCTGCTGGTCTGGGTGCAGGTTCTCGTCCGCAAAAAGGGAAAGAGGCGTGCATCGAATCGATTGAGTTTGTCAAAGAATATTTGGAAAAAAGTACCAAAATGTTGTTTATCACCGCCGGAATGGGTGGTGGCACAGGTACTGGAGCCGCGCCTATCATCGCCAAAGCTGCTCAAGAAATGGGCATTTTGACGGTGGGTATCGTGACGTTGCCGTTCACATTTGAGGGCAAAAAGCGGATGGTGCAAGGGCATGAAGGATTAGAAGAGTTGAAAAATAATGTAGATACGTTAATCGTTATTTCCAACGACAAATTGCGCCAAATCTATGGCAATTTGAGTATTTCAGGAGCTTTTGCGCAAGCAGATAACATTTTAACGACGGCTGCAAAAGGGATTGCTGAAATCATCACGGTTCCGGGTTATGTCAATGTGGATTTTGAGGATGTCAATACCGTCATGCGCGGTTCTGGCGTTGCGATTATGGGCATTGGCGTATCGGATGGCGACAATCGGGCGAAAAAAGCGGTGGATGCCGCATTGAGTTCTCAATTGTTGGAAGAAAATAATATTCAAGGAGCGCAACATATTTTGGTCAATATCACTTCTGGGTCGAAAGAGGTGACGATGGATGAGATTTTTGAAATCACAGAATTTGTGCAAGAGGAAGCTGGATTTGGAACAAATTTAATTTGGGGAAACTGTTATGATGACACGCTTGGTGATAAATTGAGTGTTACGGTCATTGCAACAGGTTTTGAAACCAAAACATTTGGTACACCGCCGCTTCCGAGCAAGTACAAAGAAGATAAAAAAATACCAATCGTCGATAATACGGTGCGGGTTGCATTGGACGACGTGCCGAAACGACCTGTACAGCCGCGCAATCCTTTTTTTAATACGGGGAGTTTCGACGAGGGTGACAAAAACTCCGGCAGTATTGATTTGACATCGGAACGATTTGTCAAACCGCGTTCCCCTCAATATAATTACCATGACGTAATCCGCGAGGAAAGAGAAAAAGAACGGGAGCGAGAACGGGCAAAATTGCGCGAATTGGAGTTAGAAAAGGAGCGCGAACAGGAACGCGAATTGATGTTGAAAAGTGAGGAGCGTGAAAAAGAGCGTTTAGCAGAGGAAGACCGCCGCAAAAAACAGCAATCGCAAGATATGCAGCAACGGCGAGATAGAGTTAAAGCTAATTTTAGTAATGTGAAACTCAATAATCCTCAAACGATTATAGAGTTGGAAAACGAACCTGCGTATCTGCGGCGGGGCGTTCGCTTGGAAAATGTGCCACATTCTTCGGAGCGCAATATGTCCAAATGGAGTATTGACGACGAAGATTTGAGGACTTCGGGCAATTCCTTTCTGCACGATAACGCAGATTAATTCAACGGTTTTTCGTAAATCATTCATATCCGATGCCTTGTCTCCAGTAATGGGACGAGGCTTTTTTTGTATTACAAAGAGTGCGTGATTTTAAGTTGTAAAGATAGCAGTATCAAACCTCAAAAAGCGATAAAGGTTCACAAGGGTTCACAATGTATTTTAAATAGAAGCAAATTTAATGTTTTCAACTAATTTAAAATCGTTTG
>JAAFJT010000145.1 GCA_013298955.1 Chitinophagales bacterium | reverse complement strand
TGCCAGAATGCAAAGTATAAACAATGGTTCCATGAAGAATACTTGGTTTTAGAATTTTAACAAAAACGATATTTGAAAACGCAATTTACCTATTTTTTGCAATGCTGTTTCCATTTTTTTAATAATTTATTTATGCTTGTTTTAAGAGCGATTTTAGACCTAACAAACCATACAATGGTATATTGATAAATTCTATGCTTTGTATAAAATTTCGAGGTGATGTTCTCATTAATAGTTTGGGTTGAAATTTATCCGCATAAATTCTTAAACTTTTTGTATTCCGATTCGTGCCACTTTTCACTTCTAATGGATAGATATCATTTTCCCATTGAAATACAAAATCAACTTCTGCTTCCCGTTCTGAAGACCAATAAAACAACTCTTGTTCAATGGTTTTCAGGAGTTCTAAACAGGTGTAATTTTCAACGAAAGCACCATTATATTCTAAAAATAATTCATTGGGTTTCAAAATGATTTCAGAAGATAAATGAAGCATTGCACCCAACAAGCCCGTATCTAACAGATAAATTTTAAATTTACCATAGTCTGCATACCCTGAAATAGGCAATTTCGCTGCCCTAATTTGGTGAATGACATGAATCAAGCCAGCATTTTTAAGCCATTCGATACTTTGCTCATAAGTGGCTGCCCGCGCCTTGTTTTTCACATCATTATAGTTAAATTTTTTATTTTCTTTTGCCAATTGAAATGGAATCGATTGCCAAATTTCCGTGATTTTGAGTGTTTGAGTAGGGTCTGAATATTTAGAAAAATCTCGTTGATAGGCTTTCAAAATATCATTTTGGATTTGCCTTGCCGCTTTTATATCTTGATTTTGAATATAATCAGCCACCACTTCAGGCATGCCACCCAGAAAAAAATACATTTTTAACCTTTCAATCATTCTTTCATGGAGGATATCGGGTAATGTTTCTAAAAAGGCTTGTTTCTCTACCCAAAGATTTTCTCCAATAGCTTCTAAATATTCTGCAAAACTCAATGGATAAAGGGTCAGAAAGTTGACTTTTCCAACTGGAAAACTGCTCGTTTTACCCAAACTCACGCCCAATAAAGAACCTGCTGCAATAATATGATATTCAGGAGCTTTTTCTTGGAAATATTTTAGGCTTGTTAATGCCTCTTGACAATTTTGAATTTCGTCAAAACAAATCAAGGTATGTTCGTGATTTATTTTTTTGCCCAATAATAACCCAATGTTTTCAATAATTTTTTGGGGTGATAACTCGTTGGTAAACAATGTTTTAAGATTAGGCATTTGCTCAAAATTCAAATAAACATATTTTTTATATTCCTTTTTACCAAATTCATTAATAAGCCATGTTTTGCCAACCTGCCTTGCGCCTTGCAATAACAAAGGTTTCCTTCGCTGACTTTCCTTCCATTCTAAAAGATTATGATACAAAGTTCTTTTCATAAAAACACAATTTGAAGACATGAATCAATTGGTGATAACTCGCCGCAAAAGTATAAAATTTATGTGTAGAAAAGTGTCAATACAGTTGAAATTTATGTGTAGAAAAGTGTCAATACAGTTGAAATTTATGTGTAGAAAAGTGTCAATACAGTTGAAATTTATGTGTAGAAAAGTGTTAGAATACGTAGTATTTGATATTCTAATCAATTGGTTATCAAACCTTTGGAGGGTTTTAAAACCCTCCAAAGGTTATATTTACAAACTACTATCTTAATAAAATATGTTGATATTGCAATAAGAGTGCTGCCACTACTATCAATAAATGCACCATTTCGGTCGTATTACTATTGATACTTTGCAAGCAAAACGATAATAAAATACCAAGTGGTACTGATAATATTAACAAATGTTGTAATCCAATATTGGATTGCATCAATATAGTACCTATCGCAGCAAACAAAACCCAATATAAAATGCTCACATATTTTTGAGCTGTTACATTCCGTTTAGAATACAACATGCCGCTTGTGACCAATACTAAGGTGATTAAAATACCCACCAAAAGCATTTTTAAAGAAGCCCATTGTTCGTGGTGCATTTGAACGCTGAAAAAACCAAGATTATCTTTGATATTTTGGATCATAAAAGGCAACTGGTCTGTCCAAAACATATGAACACTTAATAACATATGTGGGATGAAAAAACCGATGAAAAACATCAAAAATTCGTTCAATCGGAAGCCCCTCATAATCGTCAAGCCCACAAAAAACGCTACTAAAAACATCGTGAACGAAAATTGAAAGGTACTTGCAATCCCTATCCAAAAACCGATGTTGAAAATTTTATCGGCGCAGTCATTCGCCCGATAAACGCTATATACATTTTCAATGGCAAGCAATAAAAACGTATTCGCCAACAAAATCGGCGATAAATTCATAAACTCAGGTATTAAAGAAGCTGCTAATGCGTAAAATACGCCCGGTAAAAGCGTTACCTCTTGAGTAGCCCGATAATTACGATACATTAAGTTGATGTAAAAGGCTTGCACGAAAATCAATGCTAAGGACAACAACGCAGGATTGATGCCATAACGACTCATGAATTGGAAAATCCACAAGGAAGGCACGCCTGCATTGGCATTATCAGGATTCCATGCAAACGCGTGCGTAAACAAGGAAAATCGAATGATAAATAAATACGCCAGTACAATAATATTGGCAACTGCTTGATTAGTTCTGAATAAAGTTAGCACAATCCGAAAATGTTGGTTGATGATTCTGTAATATAGTTATCGGGAACGACTTGTTTTATTGTGATGATAATCAATCATTTATAAATTTGTTTTTCATAGATGAGTTCTCATATCAGATAATCTTTCATTCACGTTCCAAAGTTATTAAAAGATGTGGTTTTTAAAATCTTTTTTGCAGAAAAAGTTAATTTTTCACCGCAAAAGGATTAAGCATCCTCTTTTAACAACCGTTGAATAGTTTGTTTCAAAATGCTGGTAGAGTAGGGTAGGCAGCCCTGTGTCGCGTGCAAAGTCGTTGTTGAATGCTGATTCATAACCCCTATCGCTGCTGCGAGCTTAAATGATGTTTGCCTTTGGTTACAAAATAAATTTTGTTCCTGTAAATAATCTGCCAAGTAAATTTGTTCGGTCTGTCCAGGAGTGGGTACAAGGACGGCTTTCGCGCCTGCTGCCCATAAATCCATAATGCTGCTGTATCCAGAACGACAAACCACAAAATGACTCGCCGCTATTTTTTCATTTAAATCGTTGGATGTCAAATAATTATGAATTTCAACATTTTCATTTGTATTTAAATCTGCCTTTATTTCGGAAACAATACCTCTTACTAAACAAAATTTTTCTTTAAAATTTTTAAGTTGACTTACAATGATTTGTTCAAAAATAGTTCGTTGCGGCTCTGGACCCGACAATATAAAGATAGCTTGATACTGTTTAGGGCGTTCCAAAAAGCGCATTCTGCTTAATGGCGCAATGTAGGACATTTTAGCAAATGTTTTTATATTATTTGGATGATGGTCTATTCCATGCGACAATTTTCCAGATAAATTCGGTTTTTTTTCAAAATCAGGTATCCAACAGGCTTCAAAACGATTTATAAAACGGTTATTCAATTGATATATAATATTTTCCAACCATTTAAATGGCATGATAATCCGTATTTGATGCGTGATAAAAACGCTTTTCACCGATTTATGGTAAAATCCAAAACGATTGTCTGAAATGATTATATCAACCTTATTCGTTTTCAAATATTTTTTCAAAAAAAGGTGTTCCATCACTGCACCGCGTATGATTTTAGGCAATTGAGTCATCATCCCCAAAATCATATTTTGAAATGGGTATCGAATGTTGTATTCGGGCAATTCCAGCATTTCCAAATGTGGAAATTCGCGGCGCAACAATGCTAATGCACCGCCGTCTGATGCAATAATGACTTCCGCGTCTTCTTGCAATAATCCATGAATGATTGGAATACAACGAGTTGCGTGACCCAAGCCCCAATGAAGGGGCGCAACAATAACCTTTTTTTTATCGTTCAAAAAATTTGATAGCTATAATGTTCGTTAATAATTCTTTTACTATGGACGCAAGAGCGTTTTATTTGGTCACTAAAAAATTAAAAAATAAAAATATGAAAAAACGCATATCGAAATCCATTGTTGGTTTCATCGTATGGATTAGTTTGTTGCTTTTGGCAGATTCTTGTAGCTTATTGCAAAAAAATAAATGCAATTGCCCTCATTTTTCAGTCGAACAACAGAAGTAATCTTGTCACAACGTTTGTAGGGTTTTAAAACCCTACAAACATTTGATTATCAATTATTTATAAATTGTTTATTTTAATTCTAAAATATTACCCATTTCGTAACAAGTGCGGCATCTCGGCTCGTAACTATCTTTCTCACCTAATAAAATGGCACTTTGGTCTTGCGCTTTTCGATACGAATGCGTTGCCAAATTGCCACATTGTTGACAAATCGCATGTACTTTTGTAATATATTCAGCTACTGCCAACAAATGAGGCATTGCCCCGAAAGGTTTCCCTCTATAATCCATATCCAAACCCGCAATGATGACGCGAATCCCACTTAAAGCTAATTTTTGACAAACATCGGTTAATGTATTATCAAAAAATTGTGCTTCATCAATGCCAATCACTTGAACCCCTTCCAAATTTTCCAACATTTTATTGGGTTTTGGAATGGGTGTTGCGTCTATGGCATTCGCATCGTGCGAAACCACTTTAATCGCATCATAACGCGTATCCAATTTAGGCTTAAAAATCTCGACTCGTTGTCCAGCGATTTTTGCCCGTTTGAGGCGGCGAATTAACTCTTCGGTCTTGCCCGAAAACATCGAACCGCAGATAACTTCTATCCACCCGGTGCGCTGTCCTTTAAAATGCGGTTCTAAAAACATTGTTTTATTAAAATTTAGCTGCAAATTTGCGATTATTTTACCAAAGAAGGCAGGAAAGCGATAAAAGATTTTTGAAAACTTCCTTTTTGTCCAAAGTAAAAAAGAACTTATTTTTGATGCAGTAGTAATTTTTTTAAAAAAGAGTTACTTTTGCATCAAAACCATTATCAAACAAAATAAAATTTTTAATTTTTATGGCAAGACGAGATAATATTCATCAAGAAATTCGTTCTGCGCTTGAGAAAGAAGGTTGGACTATTACACATGACCCTTTGCCCGTAAAAATCGGTCGAAAATCAACCGAAATTGATTTAGGGGCGGAAAGGATTTTAGCAGCAGAAAAAGGCAATGAAAAAATTGCTGTTGAAATAAAAAGTTTCATTAATTCTTCTGTGATTACTGATTTTTATAGAGCATTAGGTCAATTTTTGTTATATGAACGAGCATTGAAAGTACAAGAGCCTGAGCGAAAATTGTATTTAGCCTTGCCTTATGCTGCTTATGAAGAATTGTCAAAAGACATTTTTAATTACACTGGTTTTGAAGACTTGGATCATCAAATTATTGTTTTTAAATCTAATAATCAATTAATATGGGTAAAATAAAGGTAAATCGTTATAAAAAAATGGTGCGTACCATGTTACAAGACATTGCTGACAGGTTTCGACGCAATAGTACTTGGGAAATTATTGAAGCATATGATGATAAACGTGGACAATATTTGCTTTTTACCGATGGTTGGAAAGAAGATATACGCGATTATGGCTGTTTCATGCATATTCAAGTGCGAGAAGACGGGCGGATTTTCATTCGGCGGGATGGCACAGATTTGGACATTGGGCAACAAATCTTAGATACTGGAGTTCAAAAAAATGAAATGATTATTGGTTTCCACTCGCCAATGATGCAAGAATGGTCTGATTTCGCCAAAGCGTAATGGTTATTGACGCTCCAAAAATACAAAAATCTTTTCAAAGTTATCCAGTAAAAATTTTTTGTTGTTGACATGACGCATTGCTAACAAACTTGCTCTCAATTCGCTATCTTTGCACTTTAAAATAGCTTAATTATATAAGGTGAAAATATTAAAATGAAAAAAAGTTATTATACCGCAATC
>JAAFJT010000144.1 GCA_013298955.1 Chitinophagales bacterium | reverse complement strand
AACACGCTATATTTTTTAATTTAAAACAAAATGTCGGGATACCAGCACTAAATAGCGGTCATGTCGCAGGTGCAATATTTATGTATTAATTTGTTTAGTCATTTTTGGAAATAATTGTAATAATACAATTGATTGATTCATATCAAAAGTTTTGATTGTATCATATTCATTTTTCGTGAGTTCTAATAATGAAATAATACGTAATCTATACATATTATTAAAAGCCTTTTTACCAATTTGTAAATGATTTAAAATATCTTTTTTAGAAAGCAGTCCCATAATTATTAGATTTTAAATAAAGCACAAATATAACAAATTGCATAAAAACATATAAAATAATAACTACTTACAGGAAAAAAGCCGACTACTTGCAAAAATTGCAAGTAGTCGGCTTTTTTGCAAGTATGCGTATGTATGCGTATGTATGCATATGTACGCGCTTTGTTTTTTCATAAAAAAACTACATATATATTTGTAATCAATTAGTAATTAGTTCATTTAAAAATCAAATATCATGTAGTGGCGGATTTTAATAATGCTTGGTTATACACATCTGAAAATGAAGGAGCAGATAGTAGTTATGAACAGTTTACGAAATGGGGCATAACGTTACCTTTTTTAAAATATAATAAATTAGGCGTTCCTACAAATGACTTTATTAAAAATTTGACTCGTGAAAGTGCGGGGGAAATTGTAAAAAAAAGCATTTGGAAAATTGTAAAAGGGGAATTGATTATCAATCAATGGGTTGCAAATATGTTATTGGATGCAGGGTTTAATAAACCCGCCTATACTATAAAATGGTGTTGCGAAATTTTTAATATAGATAGTGCATATCATATAGACAAATTTGTTTTACCTGATACGATTATTTCAAAAATCAATGCTGACCCTAAATTGTTTTACGCGGCATTTTGGGCGAAATGGTGGTATTGGGCAATTAATAGCGGTCACTTCTTAATAGGGGCGGCGGGTATGTCAAAGCGTATTAATAGGTATGTGGAATACGGAAAAATTGGACGACATGATGACGATTCAGGAGCGTTAAGAGGGTGGCAAGATTGCAAAAATGAAAAGGTTAAAGGTTACTTAGAAGTATATTTATTAAAAAAAAAATTCGACTCGTATTAAAACCTTTGATAGTTGAAAAACAAACACAAGTAAGTAAGAAATTGAATGTAATACATTTTATGCTGGGTATCAGTTTTTTAACAGGAATTGGAATTATAACATACAAATATATATATGACAAGTGACGGAAAAAATGTAAATTCTAAAACAAGTTTGGTGCAAATTGTAGCGGCTATTGTAGGGGCATCGGCTAATGATATTAATATGATAGCCTTATCGTGTTGTATAATGTTGATGAATATTGTGATACTCCTTCCGAAATTTTTGCAAGCCGTTATAGACACCGCATTTATTTTTATGAATAAAGATAAACAAGTACAAGTAAGCATATTAGTTATAGGGCTACTTTTCGGGTTTATTGTGTGTTATTTATTATATTTTAATAATTTAATATGAATGAACTATCATTAGTTGCACCTGCTGAAATGACAGAAACATATGTAAAAAAGGGATTTACACATGATATTATGATTGCTCTTGTTAATTTCATTAAGCGGCGGCGGGGGAAAGGGGCGGAACAATTGGCGCGGTACATTCAATCAAAACCAAACCGTTATTGGTATTTATGGAATTTGTTAAAATTTGGTATTCAATACGAGAAAGACCCCATAGGAAAGCAGTATTTAAAGTCGATTAACCGTTTTTTTCAAGATGGGGAGGGTGACTGCAAACATTTTACGGGAGCATTAGCGGCAATCATGTATGTTTGGAAAGTGGATTTTATTATCAGGTTTGCAAAATATGTAGAAGGTGATTTTAAACATGTGTATTTACTTGCATGTACGCCAGAAGGCACTATTATTTTAGACCCTGTTTGGAATCGGTATAATGATGAAAAACGTTTTTTAGAAAAAAAAGATATAAAAATTATGAATAATGAAAGTGGTGTAGATATTATAGAACTTGGTTCTATTGAGGATGAAAGATGGCTATCTGAATACTTTGCAAATCTCCATGTACATGTTGGCGTGCCATCAAGTAGCCTAAATGGGCTTGACGGAATAGAGATTAGTGGACCGAGTTTACCCGCACGGGTATTTGCTGCGGGAAAGGGTGCGGTACAAAAAGCAATTGACCAGGGACTAAAACCAATATTAAATTGGCTTATGAGTACTGCAATACAGCCAATGTCGCCGTATTTCCTATATCAATTTGTTACAATTGAGCAAATTAAAAATCATCCGAACGCTACCGAAATCAATAAAAGAAAGGCAAAACAGCGCGAGTTTCTGTCGTTTTTGTCAAACAAATTAGGATTGAAGATAGACGTAATATTTGCCGCTTTACAAAAAGGTATTAAAGTTCGGATGAAAGGAGAGGCTAAAACAATTATCCAAAATGCTATTAAAAACATCGGTTTAAATGGTACTTATGATATTGGTGTTTTGCCTGTCATAGCGTCATATATTGCATCAAAGTCATTACAAACTGGTGCATTAGAAGTTATCAAGCAATTAGGTACACAACTTTTTGCATTATTGAAAACCAAAATCCCCGAACTTTCAGACGCATATGCAAGTGATGTACAATTACTTGTACATCCTATGTATCGTCAAGGTATCCCAGACCCAAAACCGACACCGACACCACCACCAAAACCAAGTCCGACACCACCACCAAAACCGAGTCCGACACCACCACCAGCACCGAGTCCGACACCACCACCAGCACCAAAACCAAGTCCGACACCAAGCCCAAGCCCGAAACCAAGCCCAAGCCCAAGCCCAAGCCCGACACCACCACCACCACCAGCACCGCCTTATAATGAGGGTGGCGGCGGCGGAAACAATAACCCATCAAGCAACAATAATATGAGTTTAATTATTGGTGCGGCTTTAGTTGGTGTAGTAGTTATTGGTGGCGTTATTTATAGTACATCTTCAAAAAAACGTTAACGAATGGAAAAATACACATATAGTCCGAGTGACACGCAACAATTAATAGATACGGTTTGCAAAAAGGGGAAAGTTGGCAAACTTCCTAAAGGTGTCCAAGAGGCGTTATTAAACCAATACGAAGGTTATAAAAGGGATGCTTTGCGGCTCGGGTTCAATAGATTTGATGCCGAGCGCGGATTCGGGGCAATTATTGGGCAAAGTTGCGAAAAGAAAGTTGCAGGTTTTATACCTTTTGCAAATAGCCAACATTCTATTAAAAAAATGTTGGAAATTGAAAATGCTTCAGGGCGTAGAAATTCATTTCCAACAAGAACAAATACAGATAATACGGAAGCCTTCAAAAAACTAACGTATGGCGATGTGGTTAAAGCAAGCAAGGCAGCGTGCGCAATTAACAACCCATCCCCAAACGTTATAAAATACGCTAAAAATGTGATTGCGAAATACGCCGATACTGAATTTTTGAAAATAGAGGGTGCAGTAGCTTCTAAAATTGAGAAAAAGCGCGATAAAATTACAATTCTTACAGAAAAACATAAAATAAATATTGCGAAAGAAAAAGAAGCTATTGACAAAATAAAACAGGCGGGCATTGAAAAGAGAACTAATTTAAAGGAAAAATTAATACAAGCGTTTACCACCCTTTGCAATAAAGGAAATAACAGTCAGGAAACATATAAAAATGCACCATTTTAAAAATATCGTATGTGTGATATGGAATATTCATTAAACGGCACGGGTCCTACAATAGATATAGCGAAATTGGAAAAGTTATACCTAAAACAGGAACGAGAGAAAGAGAAAAAAAAGAAAAACCAATCAAAATCAAAAGGAGCAGGTAGTATAGGTTTGTCTATAGCTTGCGGGGTCGCTGGTGGTTTGGCTTCTCGCGGATTAAAATATCTAACGATGAAATTTGCGCCAATTGATGATGATATGATAAAGCGGGCGATTGCTAACACTGTGTCTGTTTTGGGTGGTGGTAGCATTGCCTTAGTTGTGAAAAATGAACAAGTGCAAGATTTCGCTTGTGGCATGGCAGCGGATGGGGTCATAGATGGCGGCGTAATGCTATATGAAAAAATTGTAGAAAATACCGACGTACCCGTAAATCAATTAAAATCTTCAGTAAATGGCACTTCCGATGATGACGTATACTATGAGGATGCGGTAGAAGGTACAGACGATTATACCTATGATGAGCCGTTGGTAGTCGTTAATTATGATGTTGCGGGCATGAATCCGTATGAAAAAGTAAATGTAAGAGATTATTTTTAACAAATCAAATTTTATCAAAAAAGATGACTAATAGTATATATGAAGGTGTAAATCCTCAAATTGAAGCGATTCAACAGAAAATCATAAAACTGTATAAGAATCACCTTGACCAAAACAAGGCAATCGTACAAGCATATACTTTAAGAATCCCTAAAATCCTGAAAAATGGCGGCGATTCTCTTACGTTTAACACGTCTGTAAGTCGAGCAGAGGATTTATTAAAAGACATAGCCCGTTTAGTTAATGATGATGAGTATTTTTACGGGTATTCAATGGCTTACGGAATAGCGAAAGTACCGTATTCGATTGATAGAGGAAAAGAAGTTTACCGGGGCGGGTCTCGGTTGCCTTTTAGTTATCCTGAAAAAGCAGTATTTACAGGTTTTAACGAAGGCGCAGGGGTTAAAGAATTAGATTGCATCACTAATTTATTTATGGGTGTTTTCGATTTTGGCAAAGACTACAATTCAAGTATTCTTGATTTTGATGCATCCTACTTTATTGAGTTGCCACCATTTGGAACGGAAACGCAACGTCCGGGCATAACTCATAAACAGATTTACAAATCTATCGAATTTGACGGCGGTTCAAATGAAATTAAACTGACGCTTCCAGATGGAGATAGACGTATGCTTTCTGGTGTTTTTGAAGGGTCGCCGCAAAGTAACGAAAACGGATTCCGCAATATTGCAATTTTAGAATTTCGAGGCTTCAAAATCAAATTTCTGAAAAAATAATAAAGTTGTATGCCTAAAACATATCATACCCATGTTTTTAATTTAAGTGGAAACCATAAGGATTTAAGCCCAATTGGTTCTATAGATACCTACTTGAAAAATAAAAAAGTAGTGGGCGCAGCAGCAAGAAGTAAAGGTAAAACGATAGGCGGACTTGATATTAATGAGAATGCAGTAAGTGGATGTTTTTTAAGTCTTACATCGCAAGGGTTAAATTACGTTGTTATTTCGGTCGAAATGCTTGTAAACGGTGCCTATAACGGACGATTTACAGATGTAGGCGGTCGAATTATTGATGGTTCATTATCAGGTATTTTAAATTATTCGGGTTTGAAAGAAGGATATATAGAAATTACATTTGAATTAGAAGATTAATAATGAAATATAGTCTTGAAGCAATTCAGCAATTAATACTACAAACTAAACGGTGCATCTGGTGTTTGCGTCGAAATGGGCATCTTGTATCTGAGGGGGAAGAAGATAATGAAACTATCTATGATAGCCTTACTACGATATTACAACATGTGCCACATGGGGAATATGTATTGGAGTTGCGAACAGCTAAAAATTCAAATAGAAACCTTATTCCGTATAAATTCGATTGGGGCGAAAGTGTTACTAAAAATGTCATCAATGGCATTAATGATACTTCGCCTCAATTGAAAATACCAATTGTTGACAATCAATACATTATTGGCGAATTAGAAAAGGAGCGCACCCGCAATGAACGGTTACAAAAAGAATTGCGCGACGCTGTGATTCAAGCAAATGAGTATAACACCAAATTACAAATTATTGATGCCGTCGATAGGCGCATGTCAAGTATGCCAGCATACGAACCGCCCGCAAACTGGGTGAGATTTGCGGAATTAGCGGCTACGGGTTTTGGTAATATGATAGGGCATGTTTCAACGCCTTATTTAGCCAAAGCAGGTTTGTTAAAAACTGTCGGTTTGTCAGGTACGGAAGAA
>JAAFJT010000147.1 GCA_013298955.1 Chitinophagales bacterium | reverse complement strand
TATCAAGCACAAAGATAGAACCGTTCTGCAAAGTCTATCGTTAAAATCAGAAACAATCAATATTTTTGGTACATAGGTTGTTTTGCACCTTAAAAACAAGTAATTTTGCGTTAAAAAAGTTCATAAATCATCTATAATGAATATCTTAAAACATCCGAAAACATTATCGTTCCTGTCCTTGGGGCTGGTTGGACTCGCCGCGTCGCGCACAGGAGACCATGGCAAATATTTTGAAATCTCGAAAAATATCGAAATTTACACCAATTTGTATAAAGAACTCAACACGTATTATGTGGATGA
Source organism: Chitinophagales bacterium (assembly GCA_013298955.1). GTDB lineage: Bacteria > Bacteroidota > Bacteroidia > Chitinophagales > Saprospiraceae > JAAFJT01. The sequence continues at coordinate 5,677 of JAAFJT010000147.1, read as the reverse complement.
GGTCGATCCTGCGAAACTCATGCGTACCGGTTTGGATGCCATGTTGAACTCACTGGATCCTTACACCAATTATATTTCGGAATCGGATATAGAAGGTTATCGTTATTTGATGGAGGGCAAATATTCGGGTATTGGGGTTGGTTTTGCAAAACACAATGATTTTATGGTGGTGGTTGACCCTGCGGAAGGCTCGCCGGCGCAAAAAGCGGGCATCAAGGCGGGTGATAAAATCATCAGCATCGACGGCAAAGCGGCAAAAGGCAAAGACCGCGAGGAAGTGGAAGACATTTTGAAAGGCGCACCCGGAACAACTGTTGAATTGGAAATCGCTCGTCCGACTTTATCCAATATAGATAAATCATTGAAAATCAAGATTATACGGGATGAATTGACGGAGCAAAACGTGCCTTATTCTGGGATGATTAGTCCCGAAGTGGGTTATATTGTGTTGACGACTTTTACGCGGGATGCGGGGTTGAATGTTGCAAATGCGTTCCGAGAGTTGAAGGAAAAAAATCCTACTTTGAAAGGCGTTGTGTTGGATTTGCGCGGAAATGGGGGCGGTTTGCTCCATGAAGCGGTCAATCTTTGCAATATTTGGATTCCGAAAGGGCAATTAGTCGTGACGACAAAGGGCAAAGTCATTGATTGGGACAGGGGTTACAAAACGTTGAACGCTTCGATGGACGAAACCATGCCGATTGTCGTGTTGGTCGATAAGGGGACGGCTTCCGCTTCGGAGATTGTCAGTGGCACGTTGCAGGATTATGACCGCGCCGTGATTATGGGGCAGCGGTCTTTTGGGAAAGGTCTGGTGCAAAATATGCGTGATATTGGTTATAATTCTAAATTGAAACTCACCACTGCCAAATATTATGTGCCTTCTGGACGCTGTATTCAAGCGGTGCATTACGAAAAAGGCAAACCGGTCGAAATCGCCGATTCATTGCGCGGACAATTTAAAACCACTGGCGGACGGATTGTATTGGACGGTGGCGGCGTGAAACCCGATGTTTTGTTGGATAAATCCAATGATTTTGGTTTATTGAAAGAATTGAAAGACAAATTGTTGATTTTTGATTACGTGACACAATATGTGTTGAAAAATGAAAAAGCTCCTGAATTAGAAACCTTTAAATTTGGCGATTTTGAAGCATTTGTATCGTTTTTGGATACTAAAAAATTCAGATATGATTCAGAATCCGAGAAATTATTGAAAAAATTGAAGGATAATGCCGAAAAAGAGAAATATTTAAACACAATTCAAGGCGAATTGAAAGCGATGGAATCGAAAATTCAATCCGATAAGAAAAACGATTTGTTGAAACATAAAGCCGAAATCGTGAGCGAAATCGAACGCGAAATCATGGCACGCCATTATTTTGAAAAAGGTCAAATCAAAATCACCTTGCGGAATGATTCCGAATTGACTGCCGCAATTTTTTTGAAATAGGATGCTTATGATTTTAAAGATTTTAAGGAGTTTTGGAGTTCTAAATTCACAAGATTCAATCCTTAAAATCTTTAAAATCATAAGCATCCTATTTCAAATGTGATTCAACCCAACATCCTTAAAATCTTTAAAATCATAAGCATCCTATTTCAAATGTGTTTTAACAATAAAATAACCCCAAAACTGGCACCTTAAAACATTTTTTCCGTCCAAAATGAATATCGGCATCTAAAAAACAGCTTGACCATGTTAAAAAAAATTGTTTTAATTACTTGTTTACTTCCGACTTTACTTCGGGCAACATCCGTCCTGACTCCGACGCGAGATGATAGTGATGCGGATAGAATGTTGATTTTCAATATCAATAATCCTTTGGCGAAGGGCGAATGTGGGGTTCTGCACGGTTCGGTGAGCCTTGTGGAAATCCGGGTGGATGGTTCGATGTGGGTCAAAGCCCAATATCCTGCGATTTATGGCATCAATGGTTGTGAAAAAAATTGGCGCGGCGATAAACGAACCCCGCTTGGCAAATATCATGTCCTCGAAACGCGTAAAAAGAGCCTTTCCAATCCCAGTGAACGCAATAAATTTGGCGGTTACAGCATTCCAATCGATTATCCGAACCGCGAAGATTTGAAAGATGGGTTTTCGGGCGGCGATATTGCCATTCATGGTGGGCGCAATGGCGGCACTTTGGGTTGTGCGCGGGTCTTGGACGGCACGACGGATGCCCCTGATTTTGGCAAAGAAAACATTGCACAAGTCGCGCAATTTGTCCGAAAAGGGACTCCCGTGATTTTGATGGACAATTTGGCTCCTGAATTATTGGGTTATGAAGGGCAATTGTTGGGAGATGAGCCGACTCGGTTTTGGCGCAATGTGTTGAGCGACGATATTGGTCGGAAACGCTTGCGGCATTGGTGTTCGGAGTATCAAATGCACCTTTCGACCCCAACTCCTGTTGCCACACAAGCCCAAAATGTGACCGTTTCGGTTTCGGGGGTCTTGAATAACGATAAGCGATATGTGGAAAAACATTTAATTGACCAAATGCCTTACACGGCATGGTGCTTTTCCAACAAAATGTCGGATAAATCAATCGTTTTTGAGTTTCCTGCGGAACGCGAATTGCGCCGATTAGTGGTTCAAACAGGGTATGACAAAAAAACACCCACAATGGAAGACCGTTGGCATCAAAACAGCAGAGCTACTGCTTTCCGACTTTCGTTTGACAGAGATTCGATACAAACCTATGAAATTGGAGATATTCGGAATACACAAGTTGTTGATTTTAAATCTATTGTGCATACTAAAAAAATACGCGTCGATATTGTTGGCATCAAACCAGGAACGATGTATTCGGATGATGTTTGCATTTCGGAATTAAATTTTGAATAATATGATATACTAACGTCGTCGAGGTTTGAAACCTCGACGACGTTGATACGAATAACCCTTTTGTTTCAGAAAAAAAACTTTTCAGCCTACTGCCTCATGTTACTTTTCAGAAAAACAAAACAACTTGTTTTCGGTATGGCGTTGTTAACGCCTGTCTTCATGTCTTTGCTTGCGGGTTGTAAACGCGATAAACCTGCACCCAAATCGCCTGCGCCGACGGTTGCGGCTCCTGCTTCAATGGTCGATACAGCCCTTGCCCAACCAACTACCACACCCAATCTTGCAACGACTGCGCCAACCAACGCTTTGGTCGTCGATTCCAGTGCAGCAGGAAAAGGATTGGATGATTGTACGTTTTTAAATCAATGGTTTAAAAATGACTGCGATGCCGAAGGAACGCGTTTTGCGTGTAGCGGGGATGAAAAATTCATTCAAGACGAAATGGCGGATGCAGAATGGTGTTCAGGAGTCGGTTATTTGCGTGTAAAAGCATTGTTTAGACAACCTTTCGTGGAAAATGGGGTGCAAAAAATGGTTTTACTAACAGGCATGATGCCCGAAGTCAAATGGGGCGATGCCAAATTTAGTGAAACCTTGCTGGGTGCGTCTATTTGGACGAAGCAAAAAAATAGTTGGAAATTGCAAACCGAAACGAAAATGATTACTTTTTTGCAATCCAACATTCGGAAACCTATGCAAATCCAATTCATCGAAGCGGGTCAACTCATCGAAATTCGATACAAAGAGGGTAAAACCGACCAGATTTTGCGCATTGGTGTCAAAAATGGTCAATTTGAACCGTTGGATGTGAGCAATCATTAAAAAATAAGGTACTATTGGAACGCGGATGACACGGATTGGGCGGATATTCGCGGATTTTTTTGAAAAAAATCCGCGAATATCCGCCCAATCCGTGTCATCCGCGCTCCAATAGTACCCAACTCTTTCGATTCCAATTATGTTAAAAATCGCATACTCACCCATTTACAAATATGAATTAGCTTCTACACATCGTTTTCCGATGTTGAAATACGAGTTAATCCAAGAACAATTGATTTACGAAGGCACGATTCAGGAAAGCCAATTTTTCCATCCCGAACCCGTTGCCGAAATGCTCATCACCCAAGTCCACACGCCTGATTATTGGCAACGCCTCCGAGATGGTCAACTTTCGGATAAAGAAATTCGCAAAATTGGGTTTCCCATGTCGCCTGCATTGGTGCATCGCAGTCGCGTCATCGCGGATGGCACGATTCAATGTGCTTTGCACGCGCTTCAACAGGGCGTGAGCATGAATGCCGCAGGTGGAACGCATCATGCGTTTACGGGACACGGCGAAGGTTTTTCCATGTTGAATGATGTGGGGTTGGCAGCTTATTTTTTATGCGCCACCAATCGGGTGCAACGCATTTTAGTCGTCGATTTAGACGTGCATCAAGGCAATGGAACGGCGGAGATATTTCAAAAAAACACCTTTGGGTGGAATGGGCGCGAAGGCGTTTACACGTTTAGTATGCATGGCGCGAAAAATTATCCGACCCAAAAACAACAATCGCATTTGGACATTGGTTTGCCTGACCATATGGAAGATAAAGATTATTTGAAAATATTATATGAAAATTTGCAAAATCTATTAGAGCTTGTAAATCCGCAATTTATCTTTTTTAATTCGGGTGTAGATGTGTTAAAATCGGATAAATTAGGGCGATTGGATTTGAGTTTAGAGGGTTGTCGGCAACGCGATAGAATGGTTTTTGAAACCTGCCACCGACATAAAATACCGATTGCGGTTAGTATGGGCGGCGGTTATTCGGAGCGTTTGGCGACAATTGTGGAGGCGCATGCCAATACCTTTCGGATGGCGCAAGATGTGTTTTTTTGAAAAAATAACTGAATTTAATTGAATTAACGTTTTATTAACATTTAAACCTGTCATAAATGCTTGAATCATTTATTGAATAAATCAATGATTTATTCAATAAATGATTCAACATATGAAACTAAAAAAACAAGGCTTCTCTCCTGAAGCATTAGTGATTCAATTAATGCACCATCAAGATGGGAGCATTCTCCTTGATAAACCGACTTTTGAACTCTTTTTGTCTGAAAGTGATTATCTAAAACCCAATTATGCCTTCGCGCTTGCGGTTGAGATGAAAACACAAAACATTTTGTGGCATCAAAAAATGAAGGAAGCATTAGGCATTGCAGAAGTCCGATTCTATGAGCAATTTTTGCAACGCCTGCATCCTGCTTATGCCGATATGTATTTGTTTTGGTCTGCCTGTCTTTTTGAAATTTGTCAAAAATTCCCTGCCTTAGTCACGAGTGGCGATTATACGTACCACATCAAATTGCCCCTGCGCCAATTAGATGGGCGTTATAGTTGGTATCTGCAAAATTCAACAGGCATTCAATGTAAAGAAACAGGGCAATTGCTCTCGTTTTTGAGCATTTTCAATTATAATGGTTCATTTTACGCTTCGGATGCAACACCGTTTTTGCCTTTTATTGCTTATCGCAATCAAGCTCCGTTGTCTCAATTGAATCGTTTTCAACCCATTGATGAAACCGTGATGCGTTTTGCAGGGCGTTTGATGCGTGAGCAAAATTTTTTTTCGCCTATGGAAACCCAAATTTTAACAGGTTTTATCAACGACAAACCCATTCTACCCAATGCATCCCTGAGTCGGCATACCTTGAATGGGCATCATAAAAAGATTCTTCAAAAAGCCCGCAACTATTTTTTATATGAACCCAAAGATGCTAAATCGTTTGGTTTTTTTCTAAAAGAACACCATTTATGGACATAACATTAAAATTACT
>JAAFJT010000143.1 GCA_013298955.1 Chitinophagales bacterium | reverse complement strand
TAACCTAAAAACTTTTTTTGAGGTGTTTGTGAGCCTTTTAAAAGGTCATTTTAAATTTAACTACAATACGTAACCTTTTTTAAAATAACCTTTTATAATTCATTTTTTTTTTAATCCAGTAATATAAACTCGCCTTTGAAATACTTAAATATTAAATTATCTGCTTTTTGTAAAGACCACCAATAGACTGTGATAAAACAACTTATGCATGTAAGAAAAGTCATATTCCTACCATCATTTGATTGGTTTGCACTCCAAGCTCCCCACATATTGAATCCGTGAACTATAATCACCAAAATCCAAATCCAGAAATGATGGATGTCTTTCATAAAATAAGAAAACGGTTTTTTAACCCACGTTTTGAGAAATTTCATAATAAAAATTTAAATTAAGCTGTATAACGATGAATCTTGAAGACAAATGTAGCAATATTGTTATTGCTATTTACAACAGGTTATTCATAATTCTCATAAAGGAATGACTTGTAAATATTGAACTGAAGTAATAAAGCAAACTGATTTGGTTAACCAAATATTAAATTATGCAAATTATAAATGATTTATTTCCCTGATAACGTAGGATATATAAATACTTTCCTTCTATGAAATAAGGAATACAACTTGTAAATCCATAAATTTTTACTTAATATCTTTGTGAAAATTTTACACACTTTGAAATTGAGCAAAATCAATCTTATAACAACAAAATAGTTACGGGTTAATGCGGTCTGATCCGCGCTGTACTCATGCACAGGCATGGGCTTAGGAAGTATTTTCAAAAAATCATATTATAAATTTATTTAATATTTTAAATTTTATTCATAGATGTCTAAATATAATTTCTGGCTTGATGCCACCCAATTAGCCTTATTGCAAGCGCACTTGTGCGGCAAGGTCAAAACCAAAGAAAGTGTACAGTTAGAAAGGGCAACTGAAAAAGAAGTTGTTAAGTTTCTTAACCAATTGGATTCAAATACACATCATTCAGAGCATTTGAATCAAGATTTTGTTAAAATGACATTAAGTGAGTTTTGGAAACGCTTGACTTATAACCAAGTCTATTTGCACAGTTTGCAAAATCTGGTCAAGACCATTTACGAAAACAAAGTTAAAGATGAACTTGACCATCGAAATAGGAGCGTTACTTGGTATGGCTCGCCTGACGAAGCAAGTATTGAGTATAAAACAAGTCGTTTTTGCTCAACTGACAATGAATTTGATGTTTCAGAATCATTACATAGCCCAATTGAAACATTTATGCATAATCAAGAATGCAAAGAATTAGTGGATAATATCATTCAAGCAATTGATGAACCGTATCAAGATGTAGCTCGAGGACGATTGCAAGGCATTCCAATGAAAGATTTAGCGCAGCAACGAGGTTTGTCTGCCAATTATTTGAGTGTCAATCTGGGTCGTGCTATTACAAAAGTTGTCCCATTATTTAAAGCACAGTATAAGCAATTGTTTGGTAATTAAATGCTTGTTTTGCTACCAACAAAAAATAAAATATATTTTTTTTAAAAATTTTGTAAGAAACACATTTTCCGCCCGATATACGTGTAACGAAACTTTTAATGGAATTCCTTTAAAATCAATCGCAATTAGGTGATGATGTGTTTCTTCAAATTTTATTACAAAACAAAATTTTTAAATCAAATTTAAACTATTTTTATGGAAAATATTTGTTTCGTATTTTTAACATTATAAGCTTGCTTTGAATTAATTATACATATCAACTTATTTTAATTAAAATTTTATTCAATCATTATATAAAACAAAATTTCTAAATTAAATTTGAACTGTTTTTATGAAAAATTTATTTCTTACGCCTTTTCTTTGCCTCAGCAGCCTTTGTATGGTACGTGCGCAACAAACAACCCCTTATGAACCCGCTTTGATTGTGAAATCCGAATTATCTTCGGTTGCGTTCACACTTGGCGTAGAAAAAACGCGCAACAAGCATATTAGCCTTCAAGGATTGGTTGGCATTGTAAAACGCACCGATCCAATGGTTTATATCATCACTGAGCGCGGCAGCAATTATGGATTGACAGGCGATGCCAAATCCACTGGTTTTCTGGTTGGTGGCATGGCGAAATGGTATCCTGGCTTGTCTGTTGGGCGGTTGGATCGTTTTTTTGGAGTAGATGTGCCTGATTGTGCGCCGCATGGCTGGTTTCTATCGGTTCAACAAAAATTCATTTTTGCCAGTGCTAAAACGGAATTGAATTATGTCAATGCGTTCCGTCCGACGCAAACGACAACGGGTTCGATTGTCGTTTGCGGCACGTCGTTGAATTTGGGTTATCAACAGACGCGCATTTTAAAAATTCTTACAATGGAAATGTATTGGGGTTTGGGATATGCTTATAAAAGCTTTCCATCGGTTCCAATCACAACGCCCGCAGGTGCATCGCTTACCGCAGAGGAAACTTCAGTAAAAGGAGGATTGAGTTATACATCAGGCTTCACGATTGGCGTGGATATTTACGCGCTTAAAAAAATCATGCAAAAATAGTGGAATAACGTCGTTGAGGTTGCAACCTCAACGACGTTTAATTTATTGATTATCAATATTTTATAAACGATTTCAAATAATTGCATCATGCAAAAATACTTATTTATTCTTAGCTTTTTATTGAATGGGCTGCATTTGGCTTGCGCCCAAAACGGAAATCCGATTGTTGTGCAACATGGCGATTTGTTGAGTTATGCAAATTCACTGGATAATGCGCTTAGTATTGCAGTAGCAGGAGATGCGATTTATTTGCCTGCGGGTTCGTTTAGTACACAATCTGGTATTAACAAAAAAGTATCTATATATGGTGTTGGCTATCGTCAAGATGTGGCAGATATTTCAGGCGTGACCGTCATTCAAGGCAATATCAATGTCACTTCAAGTGCAACAGGCACACTGATTTCAGGCGTACATATTCAAACAAGTCTTACTTTTGTGGATGCAAATATTGATAATTTTATTTTAACCAATTGTAAAATTTCGAGTATCGTTGCAGGTAGCACTTCATGGAATCCGTGCGCTGGAAGCGGAATTGCAGCAGTTACTATTAAAGAATGTGTAATCCTCAATACTATCATGTCAAAAATAGGTGCAGGTTGTCAGCATCGTATTAATTTCAATATTCAAAACTCAATCATTCAACCACAACTATTTGGAGATAATTTTAATGTTACAAATTGTGTAATTTTAAATAGTGGTAATGCCGCTGCTTTTGATTTTAACAGTTCAAGTGTTACAAATAGCATAATTTATGCAAATTATGTGAACTCAATAGGCAGCAGTTATTTCAATAATAACTTGATAGTTGGTATCCCCAATTCTGGCATTGATACAACAAACAGACAAAACCTTTACAAAGCATCAACTTACCGCGATACCGTCTTTGTAAATAACACAACAACCAATTTCAACGAAGAAAATGATTACCACACCAAACCTGCCTGTACGGTTTGCGCCAACAAAGGCATTTATTCGGGTGCAACGCCTTACAAACCGTTACCTGCGAATCCACATTTAGTATCAAAAGTGATTCCTAATAGTGTAAATGGTCAATCGCTTCGATTTGAAATCAGAGTTCGTTTATCCAATCAATAAATTGTTTTTCGTATGAATATCAAAATAATCTCTTGCTTGCTATTCTGGTTTGCGATGATGGCAACGTTGAAAGCACAGCGTTTAACGGCTTACGAGTATTGGTTGGATGAAGCAATTCAGAACAGAACCCTTGAACGGCGGGATACCGTCGTTCAAGATATTAATTTGATAAGTTTAATTTCAATCGGCAATCTTTCAACTGGCTTCCATGCTTTCAATATTCGATTCAAAAATGATAGCCTTTGGAGTCATGTAGAAAGGCATCCCTTTTACAAAGTCGCAGATAACGCGCAAATTGGGGATGGATTCTATCAATATTGGTTCGATGACCAAATTAGCAATCCTCAAACCCGCACTTTTACAGCCAATTCCAATGAGGTATTATTCTCAGACGAATTGAATATCAATGCTTTACGCGAAGGTTTGCATCGTTTCAACATTCGATTTGGAAATAATGGTAATTGGAGTAGCGTTGAAACGCATTCCTTTTACAAAGTTCCTGCAAATGCGCCAACAGGGGATGGCGTTTATCAATATTGGTTTGATAATCAAATTGACAGTATGCGGACTCGCTCTTTTACAGCAAATTCAATGTTAGTATTGGATTCATTGAATATCAATGCTTTACGCGAAGGTTTACATGCGTTCAATATCCGATTTGGAACCAATGGGAATTGGAGTCACGTCACCCGACATGAATTTTACAAAATGCCTTCTAATGTTGCACTCGGTAATGGTTTTTATCAATATTGGCTCGACAATCAATTGGACAGCATTCAAACCAAAACGTTCTCGGCTCAACAAAATGAGATTGTTGTCATAGAATCATTGAATATCAATTGGTTACGCGAAGGTTTGCATCATTTCAATATTCGATTCGGGACGAATGGCAATTGGAGCAGCGTTGAAAGCCATGCGTTTTACAAATTACCCGCCAATTTAGCAGCAGGTGACGGTTTGATTGAATACTGGTTCGACAAAGATATTTCGCATCGGCATCTCCAAACGTTTCGCGGAACGATTCCAGAAACCGTGTTATTGGATTCACTCAATGTCACAACCTTGTGTCGCGGGCAACATAGTTTGAATTTGCGGATTTTTGGCGATAGAGGCTGGAGTTACACGACGCAAGATACGTTTCAGAAAAATACAGCAGCGCGAACCACGCCGTATTCGGATTTCAGTTTCCGCCTCGACGAAAATACTTATACTGCCTATTTTTCGGATTCGTCGTTGAATCGGGTATCGCATCGTTGGAATTTTGGGGATGGCAAGTTTGATAGTGTTCAAATCAATCCTGCACATCGGTACGCGCAAGCAGGTGTGTATAATGTGTGTTTGCGCATCGGGAATCCGAATACGTATCCTTGTCAAGTGGATTCGATTTGTAAAACGGTTGGCATTCGCGGTTTGAACACGATTACGCCTAATCGTTTTGGGAATTAAGCAGAAGCGTTTATCAAAATCAAAGGATTCGGGTTTACACCGAATGCCCGTTTAGAATTGTATCGGGATACGAGTGTTGTGATTTTGCGCCCGGATTCACTCAAATACTTGGATATCACCACTTTATGGGCGATTTTCAAATTCCAAAATGCGCCAATAGGTGTTTGGAGTGTTCGCGTCATTCAGCAACGCGATACCATGATTTTGACGAATGGTTTCACGTTAGAGCCGACTCAACCATTTAGTACGACCGTACAAATAGTAGGACCGAATCGCATTTTGCCAAATCGCCCTTTTAATTATCGGATTGCAGTGACGAATAATAGTAATGTAACAGGTCGTGAAATCCCTGTACTAATCGTCGGTGATACCAAGATTTTCTTATCTATCACGAGTCAAACCGATAGTAGCTATCCGATAACAGCCTTTTTGCGAGATACTTTAAATCCACTTAAAGGGATTTATACTATTCCCAACATGGCTGCTACAGATTCGATTCAATTCGGTAGCGTTATGATACGTGAATTGCTGCCTTATACAACTGAATATATTGATTTACAAACCCAAAGTAGTAATACTGGAACATTTAAGATGGATGTAGCCGTTGGAAAACCTTTAATCTTAAGTCCTTGCAATGTGAGTTTAGGAAATCCTTGTTTAACAGCCGTTGGAAAATTGGTCGTTAAAGGAGCTGGTTTGTTAAATCCAATCGTAGGTTGTGTAGATGGCGTAAGAGATTTTATTTGTCAAGATGCTCAAAAATGGTTTGTTGAAAAGGAAAATAAATGGCTTTTACTGTCGGGTTTGGCTGGAGCTACTTCGGATTGTTTAGGTGTGGGCGGAAAAGTCCTCAAATCCGTCATGAAAGGAGATTTCAAGATGATGCAATCGGTGACAAAATTTCAAAAACCCAATTTATTAGATTGGAGAGACTGGATTGGATTGCCTTCGGACGTGAATTCTATCGGGGAAGCAATACAAGGAGTAGATACTTCTTGCGGAATTAATGCAGTCGCCCCATTAATAAATTTCACGATGTCTGTAGTTAATTCTGCTGACCCAAATTTAAAAGAAGGTCCAAAAGGTATCAACCTTTTAAATTGCGTCAGTGGGAATCATTTGATGCCCTATCGGATTTATTTTGAAAATGCAGGTTCTGCAACAGCACCTGCATCCGAAGTGTATGTATATGATACCTTGGATTTAACCAAATTTAATTTGACCCATTTTCGTTTTACAGAATTTGGATTTGGCAATCAAGTCTATTGAATAAATTCACAAGTCGGGGCATTTATTTTTTGCTAAATGATTTATTATCAATTGTTTAGCAAAAAACAACGCTCCCGACTCCTTTTTAAACCCAAATCATAAAAATACGTTTTCCTTGACTTAGAATCCACTCACTTGCCCATTTTTTAACTTCTGTATGGTCAAAAATCAATAAATAA
>JAAFJT010000142.1 GCA_013298955.1 Chitinophagales bacterium | reverse complement strand
AATCATTGCTCACTACTTTGGGTTTAAAACGCGTTTTCATTCCATAACTATGCCCTTTCGGGAATCGAAAGCCTTTACCTTGTTCAGCTCCTTTGCGGCTATTAATCGTATTTTGGACTTGGATATGCCGCCATTCTAAATTTTCAGCAGCATCATTATTCAAATCTCCATCTTTGTGGTGTGCAAAATGTTTGGCAGAAGGTCTCGGCTCTACAAAGGCATTCAAAACCAATTGTGCAATAGAGCGAATTTTCCTGCCTGCGAAGAGCGCACACCGCGAACCAGTAGGCGAATACCTAATTTTCAAATTTTGTGTTTTGCCAGTACGGTTGTAGTTCGTGGAACGAACATTGCCTAAATTGGACACTTGATAGTCAAATTCAATAATATCGGATTCCAAATCTTTCCAAATTTCCATAATGACTTTTTTTTATTTTAATCAATTGTTTTTTAATGATAGGTGTAAGGCAGGTTTAAAATGAGGCGGCAAAGATAACAAACGTTATCAAAATGTAATTTTAAATAGTGTCAAAAAAAAATTACAAAGGACAATCGATGCTTTTTTGAATAGAAAGGGCGCAAAAAATCATTTTCTGCCTTATCTTTGTTGGGAAATTACCGATAGGTCATCCACTAATTAACCCAATTCTTATATGAGTTTGCAAACATCTAAATTCCTTTTAGAAAAAATTGCCACTTTACACCATAATATGTGCCTTGATGAAGCCCGTATCGCGCCGATTGAACGCGATTTGATGCTGAGTTATGTGCGTCAATTGTATGAGCATTTTTTGGAACTCCCTGTGAAACATCGTCCGCACGCGCCGCAAGTCGTGCCTGTTCCTGTGCCAATCGTTACGAAACCTGTCGCTGAACCGCCACTTGTAGAAATGCCAAAACCTGTCGTTGAAGCACCAAAACCAGTTGTTGAAGTACCAAAACCAGTTGTTGAAGCACCAAAACCAGTTGTTGAAGCACCAAAACCAGTTGTTGAAGTACCAAAACCAATTGTTGTAGCACCAAAACCAATTGTTGAAGCACCGAAACCAGTCGTTGAAACTCCGAAATCGCGTCCAGTTTCTTCTGAAATAACGGCTCTTTTTGAAGTATCGCTTGGGACTGAATTGTTAGATAGATTGGCGCAAGCACCAATTGCGGATTTGAATCGGGCATTCAGTTTTAATGATAGATTGTTGTATAGCAATGAGTTATTCAATAGTAATTTACGTTATTTTGAAGAAAAAGTAAAAGAAATAAATTATTCGACCACTTATGAAGCGGCTCAAACGATGTTAGAAGATAGTGCGATTTTATTTAAATGGACTGCTACGGATGACCGCAAAAAAGCAGCGCGGAATTTTTTAAAATTGGTTAGAAGGCGTTTCAAGTAGGATTTGGTAGTCGGGAAATTTATTTCCCGCGATTCGCTACTAAATGGCAACAACGTTTGGAGGGTTTGAAACCCTCCAAACGTTTGATAAACAATGATTTATAATCATCTTTAAATATTTATAAAACAAATCGATAATTGATAAAAACGTACGCATGAAATTTTTCTTAATTTTATTCAACTGCTTGACGATTCCTATTTTATTATTCGGGCAATCCGCGCCCGCGCCTGCTCAAATGGCTTCTGTTTTGATTATCAATGCCAAAATCCATACAGGGGCGGGCAAAGTGATCGATAAAGGAGCGATTGGTTTTGAAAAAGGTAAAATTGTTTTTATTGGGGAATTTGGAGATAAAAACAAATTTAATACGGTTATTGACGCAGAAAACAAACATGTTTATCCGGGTTTGATTGCGCCGAATACGCGTTTGGGCTTGGTGGAGATTGATGCGATTCGTCCAACCCGCGATTTTGCCGAAACAGGCGAGTTCAATCCATCGGTTCGGAGCTTGATTGCGTACAATACGGATTCAAAAATATTGCCTACGATTCGCTCGAATGGGGTTTTATTGATACAAATTGCGCCGACAGGCGGTCGCATTTCTGGACAATCGAGTGTTGTGGAAATGGATGCTTGGAATTGGGAAGACGCTGCTTATCGGGTTGATGATGGGATTCATATCCAATTTCCCGATTTAATGACCCAACAATTCACTGAATTAGGGCGGCGCGTTTCCAAAAATGAACAATATGCCAAACAAATTGTAGAATTAGACGGATTTCTGGCAGAAGCGCAGGCGTATTACAATCGTACAGATGCGAGTTCCAAGAACTTGAAATTTGAAGCGATGAAAGGTTTGTTTGATAAATCTAAAACAGTGTATTTACATGCAGACAAGGCTCGTGAAATCACAGAAGGCGTGACTTTGATGGCAAAATATGGTTTCAAAACGGTGCTTGTGGACGGTTCAGAGGCGTATATGGTGACGGATTTGCTTAAAAAACAAGCTGTTTCCGTGATTTTAACGCAAACGCAGGCGTTGCCTGACCGCGAAGATGATGATATTGACCAAAAATTTAAAAACGCCACTTTATTGCAAAAAGCAGGTATTTTGTTCTGTTTTAGTATGGATGGCAATTATCAGCAACGCAATTTGCCTTTTCAAGCAGGTCAAGCCGTCGGTTTTGGCTTGGATAAACACGCGGCATTGAGTGGTTTGACCTTGAACGCGGCGAAAATTCTGGGGATTGATGCCACCGTCGGCAGTTTGGAATTGGGCAAAGATGCCACTTTATTGATTTCCGAAGGCGATATTATGGATATGCGCACGAGTGTGGTGGTGCGGGCATTCATTCGTGGGCGCGAAATTGATTTGGATGATAAACAAAAAGAATTGTATCGAAAATTTAAAACAAAATATGAAACCCAAAAGTAGTGGGTAAATTGGAACGCGGATGACACGGATTTTGCGGATTTTCACGGATTTTTTCAAAAAAAAATCCGTGAAAATCCGCAAAATCCGTGTCATCCGCGTTCCAATTTATCCGCGTTCCAATTTCTATTTTGCGCTCATGCTTTGCAAATAGGCAGCAGCATATTTCGCAATATATTTTCCAATAATATCAAATTCTAAATTGACCGTATCGCCGATTTGAATATGTTTAAAAATGGTATGTTCTATCGTATAAGGAATAATTGCTACGGAAAAACAATCTTCCACAGGATTCACCACCGTTAAACTCACGCCACTGATGCAGATAGAACCTTTATCCACAACTAAATACGCATCGTTATTTTTTTGATATTTAAATCGAAAATGCCAACTTCCATTCAAATCAGCCCTTTCAATGCAGATGCCTGTTTGGTCCACATGCCCTTGAACTTGATGTCCATCTAAACGCGCATTTGATTTCATGGCGCGCTCTAAATTGACCGAATCGCCAACTTTTAGACTGCCTAAATTACTTTTTTGCAACGTTTCAGCAATGGCTGTCACTTTGTGCGTATTGTTTTTTTGTTCAATGACGGTTAAACAAACGCCATTGTGCGCGATACTTTGGTCAATTTTTAATTGATTTGAAATACTCGATTCAATAGTGAAATGAATATTCGTCGCTTCTTGCTCGATTTTTTTGATAATCCCTAACGATTCGATAATACCTGTAAACATAAAAATATATTTTTTTAGCCGTTTTAAAGTCGTCGAGGTTTCAACCTCGACGACTTTTTTTGCTATCTAATTAATTCAATAAAGCCTTTCAAAACTTCTTTCTTTTGAACAACGCCTTCCAATCTTTGTTCAAAAACAGTACAAATATAAAAATACGTTCCTGTTGCCAAATCATCCCCATTAATATTTTTGCCATTCCAACCAATATGCGGGTCATTGGTTTGAAAAACGGCTTGTCCCCATCTGTTAAACACTTGAAAATCAACCTTTTCGATATAGCGAAATGCATCTTTCATGGGTTTGAAAAGGTCATTTTGACCATCGCCATTGGGCGTAAACGTATTGGGTAATTTATAATACGGGCAATTATCCACACAGACAACACTGCTTTTCGCGCTCTCATTGCCTATCGAATCTACCGCGGTCACGGCATAACAACCTGCAATCGTTCCATTCGCGTTCCGATGTTCAAAAGTCGTATCATTGCGATTCGTAATCGTGGCAATCAATTTCCATGTACCACCTTGTTTTTCAGTGTAATACACTTTAAAAATTGCCAAATCTCGCGCATTCCGACATTGATAAATCGGGTTCGTCCAACGCAATTTATTGATAATATTAGCCGCCAAACCAGTCGTATCACACTCATTCAAAACTTTTAAAGTCGGCGGGCAAGGCGGAACCGTATCAATCGGCGTACCACACAAGCGTTCCGAAAGGTTGATAAGCGGGCTTTCCACTGACGGAATACCATAAGTACCAATGGATTTTACATAATAACAATATTCAATACCATTGGTCAAATCATTATCTTGATAAATCGTAGTCAAGGAGGTGCCTATCGAATCAAATTGATTGGTTGCAGGATTGCGTCGATAAATCACATATTGACTATTCGTCCAAGGCACGTCTTTTTCCCAAGACAAATTGTTGATTCTATCAGTCGAAGCCATTTTTAAATAAACCGAAGATGCCACTTCCGAATAACCTAACAACGTATCTCCGCCTTGTGTGTAAAAACCAATTTTATAAGAATAGGCATTTTGTAACGTATTTAAATTGTTATCATTAAAAATTGTGTCTTGCAACGTTTTGAAATAACGACTTGTCCAAACCGCGCCTACAATCGGAGTCAAATTCGTGCGTGTAATCCCTGTTGCGCGGAACAATTGAAAACGATACGGTCCGGGATTTAAAATCGTATCTAAATCTTCTGCAATGGGTTTCGTCCATTTTACGAAAATTTTGCCTGTTGTGGTACTCGTTTCGGTGACGCTTGTGTTCAAAATCAACGGTAAATCGCGGTTTAATTGTACGCAAACTTCTTCGGATGGCAAACTCGCTACCAAATTATATGGATTATTCGCAACCGTCCGTTTGGCAAAATGTCCCAAAATTCGATAACAATACGTGCGACCGCGCTGTACGGTATTGTCTTTAAATGTATATTTACCATTTATAATGGGAAAAAGCGTATCAATGACCACTCGCGTATAACCTTTTCCATCCAACCCATTCGTACACGTATCTAACGCAAACGGATTGCTGCCCTCTTTGCGCCAGACCGAAAACGCATAAAAATAGCGATTTTGTGCATTTTCACACATATAAGGTTTTTTCCAACTGATAATGGTATAATCTCGTTGCGGTTGTGCGGTTACATTTTCGGGCGGGGGACCCACCACCTTGATTTGCACCAATTTCAAATCCACCAAACCAGTCGTATCGAAAAAATTATCGGTTGCTTTGAAGACGACCGAATACGGTTGTTCTTCAATATGTTCGCAAGTCGTATTCCATGTAAACGTGGACGTAATCGGCGGCGGAGTGAAAGCAGGCGTATTATTGAACGTCGCGGGACTGATTGGCACGATAAGCGGCCCACCCAAAGCGGATAATTTCACTTTTTGACCCACATCAGGGTCGGTTGCCTTGACATCAAATTTCAATTGTTGTCCTGCAATCACACAAAATTTGTCTTTGGACTCAATTTTAGGCGGTTCATTGCGACAACTTTCCACTAAAATCTGCATATCTCGAATCGTCGTATCAATCGGAATGCCCCGCCGATACGAAATAATTTGAATCGCAATATTATATTCACCTGCACTTTGCGGTTTTTCCCAACGCAAAGTGCCTGTTCGAGGATCCAAAGTCATCGAATTATTGGCTCCGGGCGTAATTTGCCAAGGAAATTCATAACGCGGGACTTCCGAACCCACATCTTGCAAGGGCGTAATGAGCCGATACGCCAAACTATCGCCATCCGCGTCAAACGCATTCGGATTATGAATAAACAATTTGTTGACACAACCTCTGTCAATCGGTGGTTGCAAGAGTTGCGGCGTAGAATTACCGCCTTGAAATTGCGTATTCAAAAACGAAATCGAAGTCTGAATATGAAACGGAATGTTATCCGAATGTGGGAAATTGACATTCAACACACCGCCATTCCGATTCGGGTCGGTCATGCTAATGCGGTAGCTCAACCGTCCCGGATAGGTATGCGTTGCAACATATAAATTGCGTTTCACATCATTCGGCAGGTTTTCGCCCCTGCCATTCGAGCGCGCCACTTTTTCACAAATGCCGTCTCCCCAACAAATTTCCAACGTATCGCGGTCGGCAGGCACACTACTTGATTTCGTATAAGTAATAATCGTTGCACGTACCGATTGCGCCCCCGTTTGCTCTACCCGAATTTCGCCTGCTCGATTGTGTGTAGCCCACAATTTAGAGCTAAAAAATAGGAGCAAAACGGGCATCAAGAAGTATTGAAAACATTTTTTCATCGCTAAAATGGCTATTTTTGGACTCGAACCGCCCCAAAATTGAAAAAATAAAGGACGGCTTGTACTTTGTTTAGAAAATTTGATGCAATTTACTTGAAAAGTTAAAAACACAACGTTCTTTTTTTTGTTTTCCAATCATTTAGCAATAATTTAACGCAAT
>JAAFJT010000141.1 GCA_013298955.1 Chitinophagales bacterium | reverse complement strand
CGCTCGAACGTAAACTTAGAACTTTTGCCGCCACTTTGTAAGAACAAAGCAAAATCTTGTCCCCATTGCACATAATGATTGGCTAAATCGCTCAAAATGGGAATAGCAGTTACAATGGGTTTAATGATTTGCTCCATTCAAATAATCTTTTCCTGTGATACGTTTTAATCTAAATAATTTTGAACTAATGAATGCCATCACTTCTTCTCCTTCGGACGCTAATTTTTTTACAACTAATTTAAATTCAGCTTCATTCGTATAATTATTTTTAGCTATTTCTAAATCAAGTTGGTTAAATTTTTGAAGATGATTCATGGTTTCGATGCCAAACATATTTTTAGCATGTAAAATATGTTCGTAAATATAGGTATAAGAATTTCCTATATCGGACAAAAGAGTATGGGTCAATCGGGTCACGTAATTATCATTTTCCAACATATAAATTTTCGCATTATCAATCGAATTGAGTATAAAGGGCGAATGCGTAGAAACAAATAGTTGGGCATTGGGCAATAAATGATGGACTAATGGCAAAATTTTATATTGCCAAGTGGGGTGTAAATGCACTTCTATTTCGTCTAAAAACAAAATAATATTTTGATGCGTGATTGGAATGGATTTATCTTCCCAAGGCAGTTCATCCAAACGCATCAGCAAATCGCCCAACCAACTCAATATCGAACGCAATCCATCGGGCAACACATCAAATTCAAGGATTTTCCCGCCATAAGTGATGCCGACTTTCCAAGGATTGGTCTCAATTTGGATAGAATATTCATTATTGGTCAAATCATTGATGCTTTCAATAAAAAGATTCAAGGCAGCGCGATAGTTTTTAGCCGTTTCAAGATTACCTTGCATCTCCTCAATTGCCGCTTTGGAATAGCGAGATGCAATCCAATTCGTCAATCGAAAAGCCGTATCTTTGGGCTTCACAAACTCCAAAGCAAGGTGTAATGGATTGAATTTCAAGCTATCATCCAATAAAATATTTTCTGATTTAATAAATCGATATCCTGAATAGGCAAAGGCTGCAAAACTAAATTTTTTATGATTAATATTTTTGGAAGCAATAGCATTTTTATAATAGGTCAATGCTTTTGAATGGGCTTCAAAATAGTAAGCCCAACCTGTTTTTGACACCATGAGGTTATTGGCAATTGTTTTATCATAATTTTGATGAATATTATGACAACTTTTACAACCATAACATAGAATTTTATCCACTATTTTGTCTGCTTTTTGCAGGATAATGTGTGCATAACTTTTTGCCATTTCTTTATCATCATCCTCAAAAAAATGGAATCGTTTATAAAAATGATTTGAAAAATGCTCTTTATGATTCGGTTCAAAGTAATCAAACGCGCTCGCTAAGGCATGAAGCAGCGTCGTTTTCCCAGTGCCATTCGCCCCCGTGAAAATATGGATATTCGGATGCCCCGTTTGAGTACTGAAATCAAATTTCTGTTCTTGATAAGGTCCGATATTTTTAATGACTAATTGACTAATTTTTAGCATATCAATCTTTATGGTGACTTAAAAACGCTCCAAAGATAGTTTAAAAACGGATTTTGATTACTTTTGCCTTGAAAAAAATCTAAAAATATGAATTGGAAATCCGTTCTTGTCAGCCTCTGTTTACTCGCTTTTTGTAGTTGCAAAAAAACGCAACGCGTCTCTTATAAATCCTTTTATTATTGGAAAAGCACCCTGCATGCAGCCGATATAGACACCTTGCAAATGGCAACTTTTGGTTTGAAACGATTGTATATCAAATACTTAGATATTGATTGGAATGCGATACAAGGCGCACAACCGCGTTCCATCACGCAGATAGAAACAACGGCTTTGCCGCCGAATCTTGAAATCGTACCCACTATTTTTATCATGAATCGCGTGTTTTTAAACCTAAAATCAACCGATTTGCCCCTGTTGGCAGACCGACTTTTGACCCAAATTCATTCCATTCCCTTGCCTTTTTCAGAATTGCAAATCGATTGCGATTGGTCTGAGGGCAGTCGTGTGCGTTATTTTGAATTTTTGAAAATTTTAAAAGAAAAAAGTGTCCATATCAAAACATTAAGTGCCACGATTCGATTGCATCAAATCCGCTATCGGCATAAAACAGGGATTCCACCTGTCGATAGAGGGATGTTGATGATGTATAATTTATTGAAAGTCAGTGATTTCAATGATAGAAATTCGATTTATGAGACCCAAGAAGCTCAAAAATATTTGCGCAAGCAAAAGCCTTATTCCTTGCCTTTGGATGTAGTTTTGCCGATTTGGTCATGGGCAATTGCGTATCGGGAAGGCAAATATTTACACCTTTTCAACCAATTGAATACGCAAAAAGCGGATACTTTGGCTTTTTTAGAGCGCGAAAAAACGCCTTTTTTTCGGGTAAAACAAGATACGGTATTTGAAAATGTGTATTTGCGTTTAGGCGACAAGTTGAAAATAGAGGAAGTTTCGACGGCTCATTTGAAGGAAGCTGCTAAATTATCCAATCCATTGATTCGGAATGACACCGTGCATGTTGCTTTTTTTCATTGGGATAAAACCATTTTGCAAAATAATTCATTTGAAAAGCTGCAAAAAACCATAGATTTGTTGGAATAATAGGTTGGGAAGTCCCCATTAAATGCGCTATCAGTACTTCATCGTCGGTGCAGGCATCCTTAATTCCTACGATTCCTTTTTTCCTAATTCAAAAAAAAAGGCTACCTTGCGAAAAATTTGAAAAAAAATCGCTCCACACAGATGCGATACCAGTTCGATGACAATACAAACGTTACCACAACCCAAATCCCCGCGCCGCGCCGTAGGGATTCTGCTATTGGTCATCATGCCAATAGTCATTCTTTATCAAAACGAAATTGCTACTCATTTTTACCTTAAAACCACTTGCCATGAGCCGCGCAAACGCCTTTGGGCAGATTTTGGTGTGTCCATTCCGCCTGCCCGAGTTTATGGGATTGATGTTTCGCACTACTCTTGCCCAATTCAATGGAATGTGGTTAAACAAAGCATTACCAATGGCATACGTATTAATTTTGCGTATATGCGAGCAACTCGCGGGACGCAAGTATTGGATTATTTATTTCAAGAAAATTGGGAAAATGCCCGAGCCGCAGGCATGCCAAGAGGAGCGTATCACTTTTTCCGTTTTCACGAAAATGCAGAAGAACAAGCTGATTTTTTTCTCCGTGTAGTTCACATGGAAAAAGGGGATTTGCCTCCTGTTTTAGACATTGAACATGATAAAATTAACAATGACCGCAAAATGGATAAAGAACAAATTTTACAAGGCATTGCCAATTGGCTCGCCAAAGTGGAGGATGCGACTGGAACTACGCCTATTATATATACGAATTTAGATTATTATAAAAACTATATCGCAGGCAGATTCAAACGCTACCCTGTCTGGATTGCGCGGTATAATGACCAAACGCCGCCGCGTTTGTCGGATGGGCGACAATGGTGGTTTTGGCAATTTTCGGAAAAAGCACGGATTGATGGTATTTGTGAAAAAGTAGATATGAATGTTTTTTCAGGCGATTTAAATTATTTGAATTTGATTCGGAAAAAATAAACTTTTTTTACGATTTAGACAACAAAAGGTAGCATTCATTTTACATTTCAAGTCAAAATAGCGGTGTATTATTTTTTCAAATTTTTTTCAAATTTGGCAAAAAAGAGTTACTTTTGCTCTTAGTACATTCATCACCCGATTTTCCTTTTTGTTATGTGCTGAGCCTTTTGCTTTTAAATCCAATTAAATATCACCTTTTAAACTGTTGAACGCGGTGGATCTTTTTAAAAATGTAGCCAAGCCCATTGCGGATATGTTTGTGGTGGTCGCGCTACCGATTGCAGTGCCGAAAGCCTACACGTATCATGTACCCAAAGAATTGGAATCGCGGATTCAATTCGGGATTCGGGTCGAGGTGCAATTTGGGCGTGGAAGCGATTTATATGCAGGTTTGGTCATCGAAGTGCATTATCATAAGCCTGACCATGATACCAAACCGATTTATCAAGTCATTGATAGTCAACCGATTATACTTCCACAACAATTGAAATTTTGGCAATGGTTATCGAATTATTATTCGTGTACGATTGGCGAAGTGATGAATGCAGCGTTGCCTGCCAATATGAAGTTGGTGAGCGAAACGAAAATCTGTATTCGCCCCGATTTTGCAAGTGATGGTTCTCAATTGGATGATAATGAATTTTTAGTGACAGAGGCATTGAGTATGCAGAATGAATTGACTGTCAGTGATATACAAAAGATAATTAATCGTAAATCGGTGTATCCTGTCATCAATCAACTCTTGTTGAAAGACGTTTTATATATTAAAGAAGAATTGCAAGAGCGTTATAAACCGCGCACGGTTGCCTGTGTCCGCCTCAAACCGCCGTATTCCGAACCGGGTGGGATTGGACAGGCTTTCGCGCTCGTCACGCGGTATGATAAACAGACTTCCGCGCTTTTGGCATTCACCGAATTGGTGCGCAAACAGACGACAACCGACCCGATTCGAGGCAAAGAAATCTGTGACCGAGCTAATATTGAGATGTCTGTTTTGCGGTCGATGGAAAAAAAAGGTATTTTTGAGATTATTGAACAAGAAGTGAGTCGGATTGCGGGCTATGAAGACGATTTAATAGAAGCGCAAACCTTGTCAGACCAACAAATTGCGGCGATTACCACCTTGAAAAAGGAGTTTGAAACGAAAAATGTGGTTTTGCTGCATGGCGTAACAGGCAGTGGGAAGACGCGGGTTTACACCGAATTGATTGAAGAAGCGATTATGAAAGGCGAACAAATCTTGTTTTTGCTCCCCGAAATCGCTTTGACGACTCAAATTATTGCCCGTTTGCAAAAGATTTTTGGAACACATATATCGGTTTATCATTCTAAGTTGAACAATCAAGAACGGGTGGAACTGTGGAAAGCGGCTTTGACGGGGAAATCTGTGATTTTGGGGGCGCGTTCTTCGCTATTTTTACCCTATCGAAATTTGAAATTGGTCATCGTCGATGAAGAACATGACCCGTCTTTCAAACAGCAAGACCCAAGCCCGCGTTATAATGCCCGCGATTCGTCGATTTATTTGGCGCACTTGTACGGTGCAAAAGTATTGTTAGGAACGGCAACGCCCTCGATTGAGACGTATCAAAACGTCCGAACTGGGAAATATGGTTTAGTGGAAATGCTGCATCGACACGGCGGGATGGAAATGCCCGAAGTTTTTATCGTCGATATTCGAGAAGATTTGAAGCGAAAAAGCATGTTGGCAAATTTCACGAGCAAATTGGTCGAAGAATTAAAAGGCGTTTTGGAACGCAAAGAGCAAGCCATCTTGTTTCAGAATCGGCGCGGCTATTCGCCTGCGTTACAATGTTCTACCTGTGGTTGGGATTCGCAATGTAAAAATTGTGATGTAACACTTACGTATCATAAATTTTCAAATTCGTTGAATTGTCATTATTGTGGTTATCACCGCAATTTGCCAAAAGCCTGTCCTGCTTGTGCTTCTAATGCGTTGATAATCAAAGGTTTCGGTACAGAACGGATTGAAGATGAATTGCAAATCGTGCTGCCCGAAGCGCGGATTGCGCGGATGGATTTAGATTCCGTAAAATCGCGTTCTGCGCATGCAAAATTGATTCACGAATTTGAAGAACGGCGATTGGATATTTTGGTCGGAACGCAGATGGTGACGAAAGGATTGGATTTTGACAATGTGTCTTTGGTGGGCGTGTTGAGCGCGGATAATTTGTTGCGTTTTCCCGATTTTCGGGCGGTGGAACGGGCATTTCAATTGATGACCCAAGTAAGTGGGCGGGCAGGACGGAAAAATAAACGTGGAAAAGTGTTGATTCAAGCCTTCAATATTGGACATCCTGTGTTGCAAGATATTATCAATGCCGATTATGTGACTTTTTTCAATCGGGAAATCGAAGAACGAAAAAATTTCATGTATCCGCCGTTTTATCGACTGATAGGCGTTTCGTTGAAACATAAAAAACATGATGTTTTGCAAGATGGAGCGCGGGTTTTCACCCGTATTTTGCAAGAAAAATTGGGCGATAGGGTGAAAGGTCCCGCTTTACCGCCGATTCCGCGTGTGAATACGTTTTACATGTTGGATTATTTGATAAAAATAGAAAAAAATGCGAATGCCATCAGCCTTGTAAAAGAGACGATTGCAGAAGCAACGTACCAAATGCAGCATACAGAAGGGTACAGTACGATGCGGGTGAGTGTGAATGTGGACCCTTATTAAAATTGGAATCAAACAATGGAAACCAAACAAAATATCGAATTATATTGGAAATGGGTCGCACCTGTTTACAGTCCGCTTTGTGGCAACGACTGGGAAACAGAACCGCAGGATTGGTGCGCCCCGTTTATCAAAATCAAAAAAGAAGTGGATGACGAAACGATTGCGCAATTGTTGTGGAATGACAATTGGCGATGCAGTTTGGTGGGCGCGTGGTTGTGTTTTTCGTTGAATAAGACGCATTTTGCGCAAGATATTGGCGAATGTTTGCTTCGCGGCAAGGCGGGTGTAGTGGGTTATTGCCATGCTTTGGCGAAATTTCGGACTCCTGCTTCTGCGCAATTTTTGACCGATTATTTGAAAAAAGAGTTGCTTTTTGATGGTTTTCCCAAAGAAAAGTTTCAAGATACGGCATATCTCGCTTTGTTGCACACAGATATACGCCTCAAAACCAGTCATATTCAAACCATTCAACCGTTGTGGAATCGGTTTATTCGTTTTGAATTTGGCAATGCTAAAAAATATCGGTTTGCAGACGCGCCAAAATGGGCGCATATCGAAGGGCGATATGCTGAATTTGCGCGTTTTCATGCGTTTATGGAAACGTTGTAAAC
>JAAFJT010000139.1 GCA_013298955.1 Chitinophagales bacterium | reverse complement strand
TGTCAAAAGGGAACGTTTTTTTCAATAAAGCCGTCGCATGAACGACTTCTTGCCACCATAATTCGGGCGATTGCTCTGCCCAACCCGATTTTGGGGCTGCCATTGCCATTTCGGAAGCGGGCGAAGTAGCGGATGCAACGGTTTTCCCAGTTGCCGCTTCCAATAAACTGACTTTTATCGAGGAACTGCCAATATCGTAACCAAGTAAAAATTTCATAAGTTATCTGTCCAATTTTTTTTGATAAATCTCTTTTGAAATTGCAAAGCAACAAAAAAAAATGAGTATTGTAGTGTTCAGAATCGTTTTGTAATGCAATGAAATCGTTACTAATGCTATTTTAGCAATATTTCTATCGAATTTTTACATTAAAAAAAAGCAATACAATCATACAGTGTTTGAAATTGTCTTATATTTGTTTCTTGAAATTTTTGATTTCAAAAAAAATGGAGATTAAATCAAAATTATCGTATAATCTCATGGTAGATGGAAAATAAAAATATTTTAAACAATTCAACTATTATTGCTAAAAATGCACATATAGGAGATAATTATTATTCAAATGATATACAAGAAGTTGATATTATCCTACTAGCCATGACGCTATCAGATATAGAATCGCTGCATGGAAAAAAAGTAAAAGACCTTTTTAATCGGACTGACAATTGCCTATGTAGTAATTATGAAATTGCTTTTCAAGAATTTCAAGAATTTTTTTTTGATGTCTCCATTGCAAAACATTATTATGGCTTGTCATCTAACGATTGGACACCTTTTTGTATGAATCATTGTAGCGCAATAAATCACACTATAGAAACACTAATTAATAATATACTTCAAACAAGGAATATTAAACCTAATTATAGATATATTCAAAATCAAAAAGACCTACATGAATTAAAAACAGAATTAGATAATGAACAGTTAAATCTTAAAAAAATAATTTTAATTTTTGATGCAATTGCTCTGTTTCATACAAATTACCAATATTTTTTAAGGAATTTAATAGAGTATGATTTTGGCGGTATTGTCACACCTGCTTGTTTTAATTTACTCAGTTCTATCCAACCATTCATTAGGGGCATGGCTGAAAGCATAGTAGGGCGATGGTGCAAAAATGCAAAAACTCCAGACAACTCATATTATTTGCATTTAGCAGATGAATTTCTGTTTAGAAAACTGATATTATCAACCTTAAAATCATTAGGCTACAAAACCGAAATACATCGTAAACTATCTGGCAACCATAGAAAAGACATTTCTGATAATATGCGTAGATTATAATAATATTTTTTTAAAATTTAAAAAATATGCACGTTATTTGTCACAAATTTTTTAAATTATTACAAGGAATATGATTAATTTTGATGAAATTTGTAGCGAATCTTAATTAAAACGATTCATCAAACTGAACCATGATAATATCTTTTTTTTCATACAAGGGCGGTGTTGGTAGAACCCAGTTGATGGCAAACACAGGGGCATGTCTGTTTTATGAGTTTAATAAACGCGTTTTGCTCATTGATTGGGATTTGGAAGCACCCGGTTTAGGCTTTTTCTTCAAAAACATCACCGAAAATGGGACTCAATCCAGTGTAATTGATTTGTTTGAAGCCTATATGGTGTATATGGATACGCAAGAAACCGATGTACAAACAACGATACCCACTTTTGATACCCCATATCTACAAAAATATCAAGAAACCGAACATGGTTGCCTGCATTTAGTATTGAGTCCAAATACAGCTGCGTATTTTGATAAACTCCATCTGTTTGATTGGGAGCGTTTTTACAAAAATTATGATGGTAAAAACTATATTGAATGGTTAAAAGAAGACTTAAAAAGTAAGTATGATTATATTTTAATTGATAGTCGAACGGGGAGAACGCCCTATGGCGGCATTGTTAATACACAAATGGCAGAATTAAGTGTTTTTGTAATCGCTCCGAACTTACAAAATTTCAATGGTTGTTTAGCTGTTATGCAATCTTTGGAGCAGTCCGATTATGTCAAAAAAGGATATCGAAAGCGCGAGCAAGACAAAGATAACCGACCTTTGATAATGCCTATCTTGTCTCGGGTAGATCAAGATGCAGACCTCAAACAATCTGTCAATCATTGGACCGAAAAGTTTAGGGACGATTTCGGCACTCATTACCGCCATTTGTTGGAAAATATTGAGCCTGATACCAGCGATATACATGAAGATATAGATAAAAATTATATTGCCAATACGTTACTGCCTTATAATAAAAGTGTTGCCTTTGGAGAAAACCTGCTTTTTCCAGTGGAAAAAAGTTTATTGACGGGTTTCCCTGACAAAATTCGCTATATTGTTCGACTCTTTGAGCGTATCAAAGTATTGCCTACCAATATCGTCTATACGAATCTTGTAACGGCTAAACAAGTAAAACTCCAAAATCAATCTTATGAAGTGGAAAAAGATTTCAAAGATAGCATTTTGCTGATAACGATAGAACCTACAACAGAACACAATACTTGCACCGTAGATATAATTTTAAAAACCCAATTTTTAACGCATATTGTTGGGGAAAAACTTTTAAAAAAACCTGTATCTATCAAAATAGAAGACTCATTATTTGGTACGTTTAATGATTCGCATGAAGCAAAATTAGCCAAGATTGTACAGGATACTTTTTTGTTTGGTGATATAGGCAATGTATGTAGTGATTTTACACAACTACTTGAAAATCAACGTATTGAACAATTATTATTCGTGATTTCAACACGAGATAGAAGGATTGAAAAGTTGCCATTTGAAGCAGCCTTACACCTATTTTCAAGCAAACCCATTTCCATTGGGTTCGCCCGTACGACCCATGTTGCAAATCATTTTAGAATACTCAGTACACCACTTGTTGCCGCGCCTTTGAAAATTTTATTCATGGCAGCCATCCCTGATGATTTAAAAAAACGCGTATCGTCTGTAGTAGAAGCTACTGCGGTTGAGGTAACACAGCATCACCTTATGGGAGCAATGCAATCCATGAATCATCAGACTGATTTAAGTATAGATTCTGTATATCCATTTGCCTTTTCAGAAATGCAGGTAGTATTGAACCAAAATTATACAATACTACATCTATCGGCGTATTGTGGCTATGATGTTCAAGGGGAGAAAGCAGTACTCTATCTGGAAGATAATTTGGGGCAAACCATATTAGTTAGAGGTGATGAAATAGGTGAATTATTAAAACCATATCCAAGTATTAAACTATTGATTTTAAATTTATTAGGTACTACATCACCCGCTATTGAGACCGATATCGCGCCTTATGTACCAAGTCTCATCACGACTCGATTTCAGACAAAAGAAATAACCTCCTTTTTTATAACTCAATTGTATGATGCGCTCCAAAGGCAAGAACCTTTGATAGCTGCCCTCCATTATGCCAAAATAAAATGTCAACAAATTTTAAATGAAACTAAATTATTACCTATAACCACCTATTTGAAAGAGCATAGTGTAACCTTTGCACCCTTGTCCTCAACCGTTCCTATTATTCGAGGTTTTAAGCCAACGGCAAATACACGACTTGTTGGAAGTGGTTTCGTAGGACGAAAAAAGTATTTTGTGAAAATGAAACATGCTTTGCAAACAGGAGCGCATATCTATCTTTACGGTTTGGGTGGTATCGGAAAATCGACTTTAGCGGAAGCGTTTTTACATCAATATGCCTTGCAAAACAAAGCAGAAGTGATTATTTTCAGAAATACGCAGATCCATACCATTACAGAAACGGAGATTTGTGAAACCTTGTTTGCTGCTTTCAAAGCGTTTCGAGTTGAGTTGGCTGTATCTATGAAACCGATTTGGGATATTGCTCCAAACGCATTGGAAAAGTTGAAAACACTCATAAATTTTTATCCGAAAAATGCAAGACTTTTTATTCTATTTGATAACTGCGAACATATCCTACGATACAAGGCTTCCAAATGGCATATTTACCCGCTTCACTTGAAAACTTTTTTGGAGCAAATGTGCCTACACGCACCTAAAAATTGTCATTTGATTTTTACGGCACGGTATAAAACACCTGATTGGGATACTGCTCATCTGCACTCTTTTATTTTGGATAAAATGAGTACAGTGGAGCAAGATATATTCATTGAAGAAGCACTTCCACTTAAAACATTATCCTTTGTAGATAAAAATAAACTGCATCAAGCATTTGAAGGGCATCCAAAAAGCTATTTGGACACAGCAGCCCGCTTAAAACAGCCTAACGTTTTAGAACAAAATGATTTGGAAGCCGTACAAACAGCCTTGTTTGCAGATTGGCATTTAGAAAAATTATATGAACATTTATTGCCAAAAGAGCAAACTTTATTTTGTTTAGTGACAAGTTTTTCAATTCCGACGGATATTGAAGTACTCAGAATGGTTTGCTCCTCCTTAGATAAACAGGAGTACGATTTGCCCACTACCACTGCAGAATTAAGTTTATTATTGAAAACCTTACAAACATCCGCTTTATGTATTTTTGAGGATACAACCTTTTCAGTTCCTCCATTGATAACAACTTGGGTTAAAAAAAGTGACAAAAAAAATAAAAAAATAATTAAATTTTATTTGCATATTGGTAGAATTTACCTAACTTTGCTTGGTGAAGATTTTAATATTAAAAATCAAAATTTAGATTTAGCACTATTAGCAAAATATTATTTTGAACAAAGTGGTGAGATTGCTAAAGATGATTTTGTTGACTTATCATTTAAATTACAAAAAATTTATCAAGAAGCAGGGCAATATAAAGAGGCAATTGAAATGAATAAAATGCTTTATGAAAAGCATATTAGCGATATTATCGACTCCGATGCGCTCGCTAATAAAGGCTTAATAGATGGGTTTTTATACAAATATGATAAAGCAATTTTAAATCTCGAAAAAAGTTTAAAGTTAAGAGAAGCAGCGAATGACGATAGTAGGATTGCGGAGTCTCTAAGTCATCTGAGTTTGATACATAAAGAAAAAAAAGAATTTGAAAAAGCATTGAAATATCTTGATAAGTGTGAGGTGATTTGGAAAAGCAAAAATGATAAAAAGGGAATGAGTGTTGTATATAACAATCGTGGGCAAATACATGCTGCACAAGGCGATTATCAAAAAGCAATCGCTGAATTTCAACTATCTTTATTAACCCATCAAGAAATTGGAAATGTGCTTGGTACAAGAGATGTTTACATCAGTTTAGCGAATATTTACGCATTGCAAAATAATCATGATGGTTCATTGATTTATTTAGAACAGGCTTTGACGATACAAGAACAAACCATTAGTAATCCTGCGGATATATTGATTACCATTGGTTATATATATACTAAATGTAATAAATATGATTTGGGAGAACAATATTTAAGAGAAGCCATTCAGCTTCAAAAAGATATAAAAAATAGTATTGGCGAAGCAATTGCCCATGAAAGTCTGGGAAAATTATTTGAAAAAGCAGGCAATTTAAAGGAGGCTATTCAAGAGTTGCTGTATGCAGCAGTCCTTTTGAAATCTGTTTTGGATAAAGATAGTTCGGTGTCAGCGTATAACAGTATTAGTCAGGCTTATTTGCAAGTTACCAAACAACTCGAAGCGATTGCAAAGCGAGACGAGCCATTATTCAATGAAATAATGAATCAAAATCAAAGTATATAGGTGGGCAGGTCAAACTTTAAGTTTTTATACCTCTCTGGTTAAATAACGAATCAAAGGGATACTCTATTTTTTTGAATCCAGAATGAATGATTTTTTTAGGAATTATGGAACGCATCTGTTTTAATTTTCGTTTAGAAAATAGAGGCGTTCCATAATTCCTAAAAACCCTTCATTCCTAATTCAAAAAAACAACGCATTAATTTAGATTTATTTTAAATAAAAAGTAGTTTTCTATTACTTTTGTGTGTTTTTTGCAAAAAATTCTATTTTATCTAAACAATACCAATCAGAATCAGGCAGGTTCTGTGAAAACCTATCTAAATAATTACTTTATAGTATTTTTTAAATTAAATTTATTTAAAATTTAAAATACCATAGAAACTTAGATAGTTTTTGCAGAGCACTGCCTTTTTTTGGTTAATGAACTCTTAATTTTTGTCTCTTTGAGCGCAAAAACAGAGTCTAACAGTAATCATTAATTTATATGAAAGCAAATTCTGGTTTTAACAGGCAAGCGAACTCACGTTCAGATGAAGCCGATCGGCAAAATTACAATGATGATTCTCCGAATAGGTATAGGTATGTTTATGATGTCAATTTCATAGACCCGACTAAATCATTCTATGAAACCGATAACAATGCAAACACCGTTTCTGAAGAGGACAATAACAATACGATTAGTGAGATGATACAAGATCGTATTACTCGAATGATTTCACATACAAATGGTGGGGAAGCTCCTCTATTGATAGAGGCAAAAAAAATGTTAAATCAAGGAAAGGTAGATGAGGCGGTGCAAAGTTTGATAGAGTATGTTGGCAGTCAATCGGATGATAGTGATTTAGATGCCCTTTTCATTTTTTCAGGTCGTTTAAATCGTTTGCAACAGACGCGAAGGATGGGAACGACTTCCGATACGCAAATTTCAAATACAATTAATCAAATCAAAAATGAAATATCGACTTTTATAAAGCGATTCAAATAATTTACTTTTGCCATTTTCGCATCGGATATGGGATAAATTGCCTTTATGACTTGCTCATAATGCAGTAACGGTTATTTGACCGCCTATTTGAACGACACTCCACTATAAATGGTATTTATTTTTTTTTAATTACAACAGATGGAAAATGAATCGTTTTTACTAAAATAGGATTTACAAAAAGAATGGGTTCAAATAGATTTTTGATTAAAATCTATTTAAACCCATTCTTTTTAAAGGTAACTCTGGTAAAAACAAAAAAAAAACGCTCCAAATGCCCATTCACAAGCAAATCTTTCCTAAGTTCGCACTCGAAAACCAATATTACCAATGCCTATTTCAAAAAAAGCACTCCGAATTGGAGTTCTTGGCGCAGGTCATC
>JAAFJT010000014.1:12344-66819 GCA_013298955.1 Chitinophagales bacterium | reverse complement strand
GAAATGAAAAAATCTGTGAAAATCCGCAAAATCCGCGTCATCCGCGTTCCAATTGTATCGCACGTTCCAAAAACGGATTTTTTTGTTTTAATAAAATTAAAATTAAAATTTTGTATCGAAATGAAAAAATCTGTGAAAATCCGCAAAATCCGCGTCATCCGCGTTCCAATTGTATCGCACGTTCCAAAAACGACTCAATTTGTGTTAAAGTGGGTCGAACAGAATGGGCATCATCTGTTGGTTTTGAACCGTATTTAAATAGTGCTCATTCATTTTAACGCCGAAAGTGGTCAACATCGTTATAAAAATTGTCTTTTTACACCCTGTTTTTTCTAAAAAAACATTTTGTTTATCTTTCAAAGCAGCAGCATAAAATTTATCAATAACGAAAGGTGTTGTAGAAAATTTTAATTCGCAGAGATTGATGCAATTATCTTGTCGGTCGATGAGCAAATCAATTTGCGCTCCTTTTTCGTCCTTTTTGGGCATATATCGCCAAACAGATTGTTCTGTATAAACGCCCGAAATGCCCAATGCTTTTTTGATTTGAGGAATATGTTTCATACATATCTGCTCGAAAGCCAATCCACTCCAACTTTTCCAAGAGGCACTTGCTGATTTACTCATCCATGTACCTGCGCCCGTAGATTTGCTACCGTCGATGAATTTTAAATAAAATAAGGTGTATTCATCACATAATTTATAAATCATATCTTTCGATGTTTTTTGGAATGGAATGTACTCCGCTATGAACCCAGATTCTCTTAACTCATCCAATAATTTTGTCAAACTGCCGCCTGTTGATAGTTGACAAGCTGCCATTAATTCGGTTCGAGTCATGCCTGAAGGTTTATTGGCAAGGATTTTAATGATAGCAATGTGTTTATCCGCTTGTTCAAATAAGGCTTCGTATAAATTTTTAAATTCATCTATTAAAAAACCGTCATTTGTAAAACACAATCTATCAATAATTTGTGTCGTACTTTCGCCAGAACGAATATTTTTGAGGTAATGAGGAATCCCACCCGTTACCATGTACAATTGTAATATCTGATAACGGTCAATATTAATATACTTATTTTGCAAGAATAATTCCGTTTCATGCAGGTTAAACGGCATCAATCGCATGCGGCGCGTGATTCGATTGTGCAATCCGCCTTTGTTGCGCACCACATTTTGAATCATCCAAGACGCAGCAGACCCGCAAATAACCACCACTATATGAGCCTGTTTAGAAGCCCAACTATTCCAAAAATGGTCAAAAGCGGCTAAAAAATTGGATTTAGGCGTGTCAAACCAAGGAAATTCATCTAAAAACAGCACTTGTTTCCCATCAATCGGTTTACTTTCTAACAAATGGATAAGCATTCTAAACGCCTGAATCCAACTGCGCGGATGTGCCATTTCCACAGGCGATGGAAACATTTGAGTCATTGTTTCCCTAAAATTGTCTAATTGTTGGGCTAAATTCCCTTTGTTCAAACCTGTTAATTCAAACACCATTTGATGTTCATAAACGTTGCGAATCAAATGCGTTTTACCGACTCGTCTGCGCCCGTATAAGGCAATGAGTTCAGCTTCAGGCGAATGTAAAACTTCGGTTAAAAGATTGATTTCTGATTGTCTTCCAATGACTTTCATAGTATTAAAATTTATATGCTGCCAAATTAGGGTTAAAGTAGGCACTTTTGGCGGGCTATCTATTTTTATAACGCGCCAAAAGTGCCTCAAATATACTACTTTTGGCGCGTTATAATGTTAAAATTTTAAAAAACAAATCAGTTACATCGGTAAAGTTACCATAAAAGTCGTCCCGATTTGCAATTCACTTTCGCATTCAATCGTTCCTTTCAAGAGGTCAACCATCTCTTTGACAATTGATAAACCTAAACCCGTTGAAGGTTCGCCTGCTGTCGGCAAGGCAGAAAGGCGTTGAAAGCGTTGATATAACAAATTCATTTCATTGGGTTGAAAACCTTGTCCTTCATCTTGCACCCGAATTTGAATGCCTTCCAACGTTTTGGTCAATTTTACCCCTATTTTTTTGTCAAAATACGAAAATTTAATCGCATTGGACAACAAATTTTCAACAATTTGTGCAATTGCACTCCTATCCGTCTTTATTTTCCAATTCCCTTTGGGCGCGTCCAAACTCAAAAGAATGCGTTTCGCGGTTGCAAACACCTCATGTCGGCTGATAATATCCCAAACCACTGTTTTTAAATCAATTTCAGTGATTTCGAGTTGATACGTCCCGCGTTCAATTCGATTGATATTTAAAATGTCCGCAATCAACGAAGACATCCGCGCCGCAGAACGCCGAATGTTTTTAACCAATTTTTGTTGCAAATCATTGAATCCTGCCCCCGTTTTTTCCAATAATTCGCCACACATGCTGATAGCCGCTAACGGATTTTGCAAATCGTGGGAAGCCATGCCGATAAATCGGTCTTTATCTTGATTTAAAGTATATAATTGTTCATTCAAGCGACGCATTTCCCGCACTCGTTCAAAATGTCCACTGACATCAAAAACCGTAGAACGGGACATTTTATAGTGTCCCCTTTCATCATATATCGCTTTCGCGCTAATCAAAACAGGGCGCAAAGAGTCATCTTGCGCTTTCAAATCAAAACGCAATTCACTGACCGAACCCGTTTTTTTAAAATTTTCAAAAACAGTCCTATGTTGTTCAAGGGTCATTCCTGTTGGGACGGCAAATTCCCAAAAATATTTTTTGCCAATCACTTGGGTACGCGTCAATCCTAACCAGTTCAACTCCGTATTATTCATGCGCACGACCAATCCATTTTCATCCAAAGCATGGTATCCGCAAGGCGCATTATGGTAAAAATCAGCCATTTCGGTCAAAGTGGATTCCAAATAAAGGTTCTGAGTGGGCATATCAAGGTTGGATTCGCGCAAAAAAACCAATTTTGCTTCAAAATCAAGTTGCAAAAATTGAAGATGCGCTGCACTAACGGCTTTATCGAATGGTTGTTGATGAGTCATATTTAGGTCAAAAGTTGATAATATCGTTTAATTTACCCAAACGTGTAGGGTACGACACGGTTGCGCCACAAACCAAACATTTTTTTTAAACAATGGGTTCATATGAATCCAATTCGATATAAATTCCCATTTTAATTGCGTCTTTTTAGCCAATTTCCATGCAAGATTGTTGATTTTTGCCTATTTTTGTTTTTTAATTTCAAAAATAAAACCCTATATCCTGCATAGATGATTTATTCAAAATTTTTATATTTATTTTTCTTAATACATATAACTTTTTTATTACCTGCACAGTCGATTGAAACATGGCTTGATGGCGCAAAGAAAGGTAATTTGGAGGCTATGAATGATTTGGCTTTTGCCTACGAAAAGGGCAATGGTGTCGCGCAAAATACGGTAGAATCCATCAAATGGTATAAAAAAGCAGCGCAAAGTGGTTACGCTGCGGCGCAAAGTAATCTTGGCAATTGCTATTTGGCAGGGCGCGGTTTGCCCAAAGATACGGTGGAAGCGGTGAAATGGTATCAAAAAGCAGCCAAACAAGATTACGCAAAAGCGCAATATAATCTCGGTACTTTGTATGGGCAAGGTTGGGGAAAACAGCCTCAAGATTTGCAAAAAGCAACCGAATGGTATCAAAAAGCAGCCGAAAATGGCAATATTAAGGCGATGAACAACCTTGCAATCGCGTATATGGAAGGAGAAGGCATTGTAAAAGATTTGCAAAAAGCGTTTTTTTGGAGTGAAAAATCAGCCAAAGGTGGCTTTGCGGCGGCTCAACTATTGGTTGGGCAACTGTATTTGACGGGCAATGGTGTTGCCCAAAATCGGATGAAAGCGCATTATTGGTTGAAACGCGCCGTTTTGCAAGGCGTTCCAGAAGCAGCCCCTTTTTTACAACAAGCTGCACCCGAAAATAAGGTGGAAATGATGGCTAAAATGGCAGATGATTTATGTCAAAAATTTACGGGACCCGCTATGGTTGAACCTGCGCAACGTCCTTTTGCGCGGTTTCATTTTTTTGCTAAACAGGTTTTTGACCCGCTTTATCCTGATTTTAAACAATTAATGACCTACGCGCCGCGAGATAAAGCCCCTGATTTGCAAAAAAATATTTTGATTCGAACCTTTCAACAATGTCCTGCGTTTGGAGAAAAATATGGATATGATGGCGATGAATCGCCCTTTTATGCTCGAATTAATGCGCCCGTATGTGATTGTGTTACAAAGCGTTATGAAAAATCATGGATTAAAAAAACAACGTTTCAAGATGCTGCTTGGCGCAAAATGTATGAGCAATGTGTGGAACAATTGGCGCAAAAAGATTCTTCTTTTAATAATGAATTGGCAAAAGCCGTAATGGATTTCGCGCAACGAAAAAATATGCCGACTAAAAAAGCCGCAGAAGTTTTTGCGCATCAATTGAGTGGTTATTTTTATATGGGTTGCCCATTCATTCCACAACAATATGCGCAAATTGTCGTAGATGTTCACAATGATTCGTACTATGAAACGGTCGTATTCGCGCCTGAACGGTTGAAAAATGTGGATGAAATCGTTGGTTTTTTGAAAAATAATCAAAAAGAAGGATTAAAAACGAAGTTCAAGACAGAAGTGCGTTTTCAGCAAAGCCAAAAATCAATCGACGGTTTGATAAAAATCTTGCAAAAACAACCGCAACTGATGCCTTTGCTTGTGCAACAAACCATGACGATTGTTGGAATGGAGGAAACTTTTATGTTGATGAACCCGAAAGATAAAACATTTCTCTATTTACTCAAATTGACTTTTGACAAACAAAAGGAAATGGAATCGTTATTAACCATAGAATCGATTGCGAAAAAAGATATTTCCAAACAAGATTTGGAGCGATTTCAACAAGCAATGCGGGAAAGGAGTGATTCAAAATAATTTTTTAAAAAATCTTAAAAATCATTGAACCTAATTTCAAGAAAAAGACTAATTTCGTACCTTAATACATCGCAATTTCGATTTTCCATTAAAATATAACGAATTACATAGCTATCAAAATCAAAACCTTATGAGGAAAATTACCTTATTGGCAATCTCGTTTTTTTGCGTTTTGCACACGGCGGCAGCTCAGTATTACATCCAATATGACCCGTCTTGCATGGATAAATTGGAATATCGCTTGGAAGACGGCGCGGAAGGCAAAAATTATATTACGTTTCGCTTGAATAAGAGTGCAACGGAAAAGTATTTTTTTCAAGTTGGGTTTGATAATCCCTTGAAACCGATGAAATCGGTGCAACCGATTCCTTGCAAAGACGCGTTTTTGGACGAAGAAGCCATGAATGCGGTCAATGATGCGCAAAAAAACGCTTACATCGTGATTAATACGCCGACTGGAACGCGTTTGTATCGGGTTGGCTCTATTTCTTATGTGGTGACAGGTGAGAATTTATTATCCTATGTAGGCGATCAATATACGTTTGCATCGGATTTATTAACGCCTTATGAAAATTTGGCGGCGCAAGACAGCCGTTCCCAAGTTTATTTTGTTGGAACGGAAACGCTTCATAATAAAATGGTGTATCATTTTCGAGTGGAGCCGCTTCAAGGTGGGGCGAGCGTTATCAGTCGCACATTTCGGTACGCGCCACATATCGGCATTGTGTCAGAAACGATTCCTGAAAATGGAGTGGAGCGACAAATTGATTTGAAAACGGTGAATGGCAAATCGCTTGAAGATTATTTTGCAAGTGTAGATGATAAATTGCCTATCATTATCTTGCAGGATGCACCCGAAACCGTTGCAGAAACAACCAAACAAACCAATGCGGCTGCTACTGAAACGAGTTCACCCAAAGTAAAATCGCGTCAAGCGAATGAACAAGGTTTGTATGAAATCAAAGCTGGTGATAATTTATATTCTGTAAGTCGTTCATTTGGAATTAGTTTGGGTCAATTGCGGGCTTGGAATAATTTAGTTTCGGATGATATTTTGCCAGGTAGTCAATTGATGGTGAAAACGCCGCCTAAAGTAAATCCGACAGAAGCGTTGAATATGAAAGGCGGTTTTTATGAAATCGACCCCGGCAAAGCGGTAGCGATTCCAGACGATTACGAAGCAAAAATGAAACAAAAAAAGGCTGCTGCAAGCCGTTTGAAAAATAAAGGTGGTGAGACGATGACGCAAAGTTCAAAATCAGAAGAAACCAAAGCAAGAGCGATTTTGGCAAAAGGCGGGGCGGATGCACAAATTCCTTTATTTGTAAAACGCGAGAAAGACAGTGGTTTACATATTGTGCAAAAAGGTGAAACGATTGCATCTATGGCAAAAAAATATAAAGTCACGGAAGCTAAATTTCGCCGTTTGAATGGAATGACCGCAGACGAAACGGCGCGTACAGGTCAAGTGCTTAAAATTGCGGAATGTGTTTGTGAAGATGACAAACCTGCTGCTGCGCCTGAAAAAGTGACGACTCCTTATTCTAATCATTCTAAACGATTGATTTCCAAAGGAATCGAAGAAAGTGTTGTAATGATTCAAGGTAAAAAATGCCATGTTGCCAAAGACGGCGAGACGTTATATAGCATCTCTAAAAAACATGGTTTGAGCGTCGAAAAATTGCGCGAATACAACCGGATGGCGAATACCGATTTGGTTGTTCCCAAACAAAAACTATTTTTAGAATAAACCATTTTGTGTTTTATTCAAAAATAAAGTAAAAATAATTGCGTTTTTGAATCCCTTTCCTTAACTTTGGAAGGGATTTTTTGTTAAGGTTTCGTTCACTATTCAATATTTTTATGCTTGAAGAAAAGAAAACCATTCAAAAACCATTTCGGTTTAAACAATTTACGGTAGAACAAGACCGTTGCGCGATGAAAGTCGGCACAGACGGCGTGTTACTCGGGGCTTGGGCAAATGTGGCACAGGCGGAGACGATTTTGGATGTCGGCACAGGCACGGGAGTCATCGCTATCATGGCGGCGCAACGCACAGAGACGTATCAGACGCGGGTGGAAGGCGTTGAAATTGACGAAAGTGCGTACCTGCAAGCCAAAGAAAATATGGCAAACTCGCCTTTTGCAGCCCGTTTGACGGTAATTCACGACTCTATTCAAGATTTTCAGCCTTTAGGAGAACGCAAATATGATGTTATAATCAGCAATCCGCCTTTTTTTACGGGTGGGACGTTTTCGGGCAATCAAGAAAAAAATAATGTCCGCCATACGGTGAAATTGCCACACGGCGATTTGCTGCATGCGACGCAACGATTATTGCATAAAAAGGGGCGTTTTTGTTTGATTTTGCCTTTGTTGGAAGGATTGCGGTTTATTGAAGTGGCACGCAATTATCGTTTTTTTTGTACGCGGATGACGGAAGTACGTCCTAAACCAGGCAAAAATATAGAACGATTGTTGTTACAATTCGAGTGGCAAGACCAAAAAATGGTCAAAGATGAATTGATTTTGATGCTCGAAAATGGGCAACGGAATGATTATACGCCCGAATACATTCAATTAACAAGTGCCTTTTATACAATCTTTTAAAACACATAGTACACATAGGAGTACATAGTACACATAGGTGCTATGTGTATTATGTACTTCTATGTGTACTATGCGTTTTATGTACTCCTATGTGTACTATGTACTCCTATGTGTACTATGTACTCCTATATGTACTATGTGTATTATGTACTCCTATATGTACTATGTGTATTATGTACTCCTATATGTACTATGTGTATTATGTACTCCTATATGTACTATGTGTACTATGTACTCCTATATGTACTATGTGTACTATGTACTCCTATATGTACTATGTGTACTATGTGTACTATGTACTCCTATATGTACTATGTGTATTATGTACTCCTATGTGTACTATGTGTATTATGTACTCCTATGTGTACTATGTGTTATGGATATAGAAACTTTTCGCAACTATTGCCTTGCTAAAAAAGGCGTGACGGAATCTTTTCCGTTTGATGACGTGACTTTGGTGTTCAAAGTAATCAACAAAATGTTTGCATTGACAGGATTGGATGAAGCCGATTTCAAAGTAAATCTCAAATGCACGCCCGAATATGCCGAAACATTGAGAAGGATTATCCAAAGCCGAAAAACAATTATTAGCCGATTGGTGATAAAATGGTTTAGGTCGGCATGGGCGGTTCTGGGTCAAAATCGCCTGATTTGAAGCCCATTTCAATAACTTCAACGTCCTTCAAATGACCCATTTCAATCCCAAATCGAACCAGCGTTTTCACTTTATGCCAACCCGAATTGCCACAAGCTCCCGGATTGATGTGGATTAAACCAAATTTTTTATCGGATATGATTTTTAAAATGTGCGAATGTCCACAGATAAACAAACCTGGGGCTTCGACTTCCAAACCCAAACGCACTCGTTTTTCATAACGCCCCGGATAACCGCCAATATGCGTCATCCAAACGGGCAGACCTTCCACCACAAAGCGCAAATCTTGGGGATAACGTTGCCTTAATTTGAAATTATCGATATTGCCATAGACCGCCCGCAAGGGTTTGAATGCCTCCAAAGCGTCCGCCACCGCCTCAGAACCAATATCGCCCGCATGCCATATTTCATCTACCTGCTCAAAATAGTAAAATATTTTTTCATCTAAAAAACTATGGGTATCAGAGAGTAAGCCAATTTTTTTCATAGCATTTGTTGAGAATAATGTTTTAGTATTGAACGCGATGGATATACAGATTTAACGATTTTTTACAGGTTTTGGATAAAAACACCTATTAAAAATCCTTTGAATCCGCACATCCATTCTCATTTGTAATCCAATGAAACATCCTAAGATATATCATTCATTCCTAATTCAAATTATTTATCACGATCCACATCATAATCAGCTAAGGCAACCTTACCCAAATCGACGATTGTTTTGGTCGTTTGCTTATTCATTTTGTTTTTAGTACTGACGACTTTTTCTAAGAACCATTTTTGCGCTGTCGCATCATATTCAAAGGTAATATCGAAACGCCACCTTTCCTTACTGCCACCTTCTTGCTCAATAGTGAATTTGCCATTACCCGCACTCAATCCATTAAACGGGTCTCCACCAGTCGCACCACCGCATTCCATACATAAACCCACTTTTTCACCAGCATCCGCAATTTTATACTCATTGCTCTTGGGCAAACCCGTCAGAATATAGACGCGCCTACATTGGTCTGCATAAGTCAATGCTTTATGCTCCAAGACTAAAACGACATCTTCAATACTATCTCGATTTAAATCCGCTTTGGCAGAAGCCTTTATTTTGTAAGTCGATGGCACGAAAGAGGCAAGTGTGACCGTTTCGCCCACTTTTTTGAAAGGGGAAACGAGTGCTTTAAACGCAACAGCCGTTGCTGAAGGTGCATGGGATGTTGATTTGCCTTTACACGCGAAAAATACCGTTACTAATGCAAAAAAATAATATTTTGACATTGTGGTCTTGGTTTTAAAGTTGTGAAAAATGATTGCATTGCATTAGACGACTTAAAGTTGGGTTGTAACCTTTATGGTTAAAACAAACTTGCCACAAGTCTTCAACTTGCGGCAAATTATGTTTTCATTTATGTACAAATGCTGTAATTTAACGTTGTTTTTTCAAAACATCTCTGATTTCTTCCAATAAAACTTCTTGTGGAGACGGCGGTGGTGGAGCCATTGCGGTATCTTTCCGTGCTACATTGATAGCTTTCACGACTAAATACATGACAAAAGCAACAATTAAGAAGTCAACACAAGCATTCACAAATTCGCCATATTTGATAGCGACTTCGGGAATCTCTGTTTTGCCGTCCATGCCTTTTTCTTTGAGGATGAATTTCAAATTTTTGAAATCTACGCCACCAATAAGCATGCCCACCATCGGCATAATCATGCCATCGGTAAAAGCTGCTGCCACTTTGCCGAAACCTGCTCCCATGACCAAACCGACAGCCATATCAATCAAGTTGCCTTTCATGGCAAATTCTTTAAATTCTTTAAACATAAGCCAAATTTTTAGTTGATTAAAAAAAGTTTGTATGCTTTATTTGGTTCTAAGTAGTTGAAGTTAAAGAATCGACAAAAAAGGATACGGACTAAAAAGTTGATTTTTAAGGTAGTATAACGTTTGGAGGGTTTGAAACCCTCCAAACGTTGTTGTCGATTATTTAACATTAACCACTTACTACATGAGTGGGACAAAAGTAAAAAACGTTTTTATTGTTTTTCACTTTTTTTCACTTTTTTTTTTGAGTCTCTGACAAATTTTGTGGAAAAGACTCGGTTTCGGAAACCTTGAAGGTTTCCGAAACCGATGCGACAATTATTGATTTGGCATTTTTCGTTCTCCGGGTTTCACTAAAATTCCATCTTTATTGCTGCTCATGCGCGGCGCAGGTGATAATCCTGACGGTGGTACGGCTGGTTTGGGCGCGGCGGACGTTGTTCCTTGCACTTTTACGGGCGGTGGTGGCAACGATGGATTGGCAGGATTTACTTTCGGCGGCGATACATTCCCTGTTGTCGGAACTGTTGGATTGCCCACAGGCGGCACTTTCGGAACGGTTTTACGCGCTGTATCCATTACAGACGGTTTTACAATCGGTTGTGTTACCAAAATACTATCCGCTCGATTGGTAGAATCCAATTGACGCAATGAATCCATCGTTGCAATTTCCCATTCGCTATACGATTTATGGTCGCAAGCCATCGAATCCACTACCCATGCTGCTGGCTGTGCAAATTTCTCCTGTTTCAAGGCTTGATAAATAGGGTCTGCGTACAATTTTTGCAAAAATAAGCCGCAAATGGGCAAGGCGGTATTCGCACCTTGACCCAATTTCAAATCTCGAAAATGCACCGCAGGACTTTCGCCGCCAACCCATGCACCAAACACTAAATTCGGAGTATAACCTACAAACCAACCGTCTGCATGGGATTGAGTCGTCCCTGTTTTGCCTGCAATATCGCTATTAATGCCATATTTGTATTTCAAACGAGATGCTGTACCGTCATCTACAACGGAACGCATCATTTTCACCATCATATCAGCATGGTCTTCTTCCAACACGCGTTGTTGTTTCAACGGGTCGAATTTAGAAAAATCGGCAATCACTTTACCATCTCGCGTCAAAATTTTGACCACTGCAAGGGGTTCTACTTTCATGCCGCGTCTCGGAAATGCCGCATAAGCGCGAACCATGTCGTATAAAGAAATATCGACCGCGCCCAAAGCAATCGTTGCATATTTGGGAATATCCGCCGTAATCCCCAATTCGTGTGCAAAATCAATCACCGAAGCAACGCCTGTTTTCATAATCAACGCGACTGAAATCGTATTCACCGAATTGGTCAACGCGCCTTCCATCGAATACGCACCGCCGTACCGATTATCCGCATTATGAGGAGTCCATTCGCCGTAACTGCGCAATA
The DNA here is from genome assembly GCA_013298955.1 of Chitinophagales bacterium. GTDB lineage: Bacteria > Bacteroidota > Bacteroidia > Chitinophagales > Saprospiraceae > JAAFJT01. Next base: position 55,385 of record JAAFJT010000014.1, on the reverse strand, counting down.
CATTTGGAATATAATCACAAGGCGCAATCCCTTTTTGCAAGGCTTTGGCGTATAAAATCGGTTTAAAGGTAGAACCGACTTGGCGTTTAGAACGCACATGGTCATATTGCAAAAAATTATAATTATTACCACCCACCCAAGCGCGTATCATCCCTGTTTTAGCCTCCATTGCCATGAACCCTGTACTCAATAACGAATAATAATAGCGAATCGAATCCAATGGAGTCATCATACGTTCATCCTCGCCTTCCCACGTAAAGAGCGTAATCGGCGTTTTGGTATTAAAAGTTCGTCTAATTTTGGCTTCGGAAATACCCTCCTCCTTCATTTCGCGCCAACGCGGAGACCGTTTCATGGCATCTTCAATGAGTTTATCATCGCCCCAAGGTTTGCCCCCTTGCCAATGATTATCAAAAGAAACTTGTAAGGCTTGCATGTGTTCGGCGGCAGCATCTTCGGCGTATTGCTGCATTTTAGAATCCAACGTCGTGTAAACTTTCAAACCGTCTCGATACACATCCCAAACTTCTCCATCGGGTTTTGGATATTGTTTCAATAACTCATTCAATTCTTTTTTCAAATATTCTCGAAAATAAACGGCTAAACCAGATAACTCATGTTTGGGATTGAATTGCAAGGTAATCGGCAAGGTTTTGATGGAATCGCAAGATTTTTGTTCTAAATGATTGTTTTTAACCATCAATTGCAAGACTAAATTGCGGCGTTCTCTACTTTTATCCTTGTTTTTGCGCGGATTGTAAGTCGTATTGGCTTTCAACATCCCTACCAGAACTGCCATTTCTTCCAATTTCAAATCAATCGGTGCTTTGTTGAAAAAGCGATTGGAAGCGACTTGGATGCCAAAAGCATTGTTGCCAAACGGAACGGTATTTAAATAAAAAGCCAAAAGTGCTTTTTTGTCAAATGCGTCTTCCAAACGGCGAGCAATGAGCATTTCCCGTACTTTGGCAATCGCGGTGCTACCCATCCAATAATGTTTCCGTTTGTAAAGATTTTTTGCCAATTGCATACTCAGCGTACTGCCGCCACCGCCCGACTCATCGCGGCTGATAATCGTGCGCACCAAAACCCGCGCCATTGCCCGTAAATCAACGCCGTCATGTTCCCAATACCGTTCATCTTCAACGGCAATCAACATATCCACCAAATTTTTAGGTAGGGCATCGAATTGAATATTAGTTCGATTTTCTCGATAAAAACGACCTATCAATACACCATCAGAAGTGTAGATTTCAGATGCATTGAGCGATTGCATCTCGCGCAATTGTTTGGCAGAAGGGATTTTTCCAAAAAAACCCAACAAAAAAACGCAATAAACGATGAAAAACAACGAAAATAGGTACGCAGCCCATCTGGTTAGGCGCGCTGTAAACGGGGAAGCGGTGCGAAAAGCAGCCCATCTTGATTTTATAGACATCCAAATAGGGTTGAGTTTTTAAGATTTTTTTAAAACGACTTTTTTGAGTATCAAAAAAGGTGCTGAATTGATTAAAATGGTTGAGAAAACAAAGGTACGCTTTTCAATAGTTGTAATTCATATTTAACATTTTTTCAATTGTTAAAGAAAACACAATGCGAAAAAAGGGTATCAATGCTTCTTTTGGAAGATTGATACCCTTTCGTGTAGCGTTCAAAACGCAAAATGCAAAAGATTATTTTTCGTGCGCCACTAAAATTTTGCGCGTCACAACTTCGCCGTCATTTAAGCGAATCGCTGCAAAATGTAACCCGTTATTCAATTCACTCACATTCAAATTTAAAATGCTTTCGCCTGCTTCAACCGCTTTTTGAGATGCCATCACCACTCTGCCCATTGCATCCAAGATATGGATAGTTGCTTCACTTGCTGTTTCAACATTGCCCAAATTGATGCTCAATTGGTCATTCACTGGGTTTGGAAATATTTCAATGTTGTTTGCAACCAATTCATTATCAACATCTTTGCTCAATAAAGCCTTGCCTTCTTGTTTGATGCGCAAGCCATAACACCACATGTTGTCAAAGTTTGCCAAAGACTTGATTTGAATGTAAAAATCTTTTCCGACCGTACCTTCTGGCATCGTAAGCGTCCAAATCACATCATTACCAAAGCGACCATTAGCAAAACAACCTGAGGTAGAACTGACTGTGGTTTGTGGTGAACCCAAAAGGGGTCTTTTCCACGCATCAAACAATAAAAATTGATAGTTAACAGTTGCTGGGGCATTCAACAAAGTGATAGTTGCTTTGGTATTGACCAATTTGAATTTGTACCAATCTTCATCAACACTTTTTTCGATAGCCGCGAAAACAGTACCATTGTTTGCAATGGTTTTGGCATCTTCTACCTTGTTGTTTGGTTCAAAAGCACCTGCTTTGCACAAATCGCTCGTTGTTCTCAAACAGATTACATTGCCTTGAATTACTTTTTCGTTACAACATTTTACAAAAATCCGTACATCGTAATCGGTTGCAGGAGCCAATCCGTTAATGGTCTGGTTATTTGAAAACGTTAAACAGCTTTTGGATTTTTTCCAATCCGTTTCACTTTTTGTTTTCCACTCGATTTTGTAACAAAGGCTGCAACCTTGGTCATCCGTAGAGGCATTCCAGCGCACAGAAACGGAACTGCCTGTTGCGCTTGATATAGCTAAATTCGGTGCAGTACAATCTGCGGTTTGAGCATAAGTCATGCTGCTCAATGAAGCTGCCACAAGCAGCGTTGAGAGGAATAATTTTCTCATCTAATACGGGGTTTTGTTGTGAAAAAAATAGTAAAAAAGAATTTGTTTTTTCTTTTTTGTTTGGTTAACTATGATTGTTTTAGTTTTGATAGTGCAAAGATAGGATGAATTTCAACGATTGTCAAAATTTTATTTTACTGATACGAAATTTAACAAAACAAAATTTTATTTATACAAAATGATATACATACATAATTCAACTCTTTTTTTCAAAACAAATGATTATTATAATTCATAAAATTGAAAATCGTATTATGTAAATAGGCTTTTTTTCAATTTTTATATGCCCAAATTTCACTCATAAAAAAAATGAATAACTTATTTTAAAAACTCATTCATAACGGCTTATGGCATTTTATAATGAAATTACAAATATTCTATTTTCAAAAAATACAAAATAATTTGTAGAAAATCGTATATTGTTTAAAATAAAAACTGCCCTAAATGACGTATCATTTGAGAGCAGTTTAAAATTTAACAACAAACTATCTGTTAAAATAATTTTTAGAAATAAGCGCACATGGTACTTGGCATCTCAATATTGAAATCAATTTGATACGTCCCAGAAGCCGTTGCAGGAATCGTTCTTTTAAATTGAACTGGGAACCAACCTAAAATAACCATAATATCATAGGTTTTACCAGGTTTAAAAGATGTACTGACGTAATTCCCACTCACCATCGAACCGCCATACAACCAATAAGCACATGGACTATTGGCTTCCTTATAATACACGGTCATACTTGGCGATAAACGGACATACGGTTTACCAGTACAAGTTGCTACGGCAGTAGCTTTCGTTGTCAAAGTTGCTGACGAACCACCGACTGTAAAATTATTAAAATTCGCTGTCGCATTGCCAGCACACAATTGGAATTGCGTACTGGTTCCTAAAATCGTACCCGGACAGTAATAATAATAACCTGTATTCACCCGAAAATAGTAATTCAAACCAGATGGCGCATTGTAAAAGTTAAGCGTCTCACCATTTGCCAAATACATATACAATGATTTTAAAATCTGATTTGTACTAGCATTCACGACTTCCACATAATAATTACCCGGTACTGCAACACCTGCTACCGTTACGGTACCTGATTGCCAACAATTCGGACCGTAAAAATAGTCTAAATTCCAAAAAGACAAGTGATTTTGGTCATAAGACAATTTCATATTGGTCGCTGTGCCTGTAACGACACCCACTTTTTCTTTGACCCAACTATTATCCGTTTCGTCCAAACTCCAAACAGGCAAACTATCGCCTACGGCTATCGCTCTTCCTTTTTCTGGATTAATAGACGTTTCATTCAATTCCATAGCGACTTTAACGCCTGTACCCGAAAAGCCTTTTACCTCTTTACCGCCAACGGTCATGTCCAAAGACAATAAACCCATCGTCGTAAACTGACCTGAACCAATATTGACACCTGTTACATCCTTTGAACTATTAACGAAAAGTCCTCCCGGAAAAGCTGCCAAAGAAGCAGGGTCTTGATTATCAAAATGAACCATTGTAGCTTCCACAGTTCCTGTCAAGACGTTGCCATCTTTGTCTTTGAACAACGTTCCTGCTGGAATCTCTACACTCACCCCTTCTCGTGAAGTGGTAGGCGAAGTTGCCAAAGTCGTAGCAACCGCCCCATTTGCACCGACTGTAACCGTTCCTTTTTTGACCGTAACGCCTGCGGGCGGATTGGTTAAATTGACCATACTCATTGCTTCAAACTGCGTTTTGTCCGTAGAAGTCAATGTGAATGTTTTAATCGTTCTCAAATAGCCCGGGGCTCTTGCAATAATCGTTAATTTCAATGGTTTTTGAGGGGTAGGCGCATCTACCTTCCGAACTGCTAAATCGACAAAACCTTCTGTTACGACAATTTTTTTCTCGCCTATGGTCGAGTAAAATTTATCTTTATCGGGACCGACCAACTCAATCGTCACATCTTTTGGACTCATACCTGATGCAAAATTGCCATCAATGATTTGAAGCGACATAGGGACTTTGATAAGGTCTAAGTCAATTCTGAGCGAAAAATCTTTGGTCAAGTCGTCTTTGGTGACACAAGCCTGTGTAATTGCGAAAGCCGTAGCAATCGCCATTAAAATAGATAAACTTTTGAAATTCAATATGTTTTTCATACTAAAAAAAATTGATTTTTTTGGGTTCATAACCGTTTGTGAATTAATTGAGTTTGATTGCCAAACGCACATTGGCAACAGGATGCCATTGTAATGGTTTGAAATTGCGATTTAAAATCGCTTCATTTTCGACATTGCCTTTCAAAAGCCCTGTTGCCTCAATCTTGATTTGGGGTTCGCCTTTGTAAATACCACCCACTTCAACGCTCAAACCAATGCGTTTTTTAGGAACGGTACGCCCCAAACCCAGACCGATATACGGTGCGATACTGGATGATGTCGTATAAGTTCCTTTCATGTAACCCATTTCAGAAGCGTCGAAATTCATTTGGTTGAGTTGGAAGCCCGAAGCGTATTTAATCGTTCCTTCCAGTTGGTTTTTCATAAAATAAACACCTCCAACAGCCACTCTAAATAGTTTAGAAGCAGTAGGTGTAAATTCTGCGGTCAAAGCCAAATGACTTTGCGAAATAATCACTTCGCCTTTCAATTCTGGCGGCAAATTGGCGGCTTTCAAAATGGGGGTTAAGTCGGCATACGTCAAATCTAAATAATTGTATCCGAGCTTAATGCCCCATTTGGGCGTGATACTGTAAGCAACATCTACCCCCAAAAGGGCGTTACTACCTACACTGAATCCCACTGCCAAATGGGGTTTTTGAAAATACGGGTCTGGCATTTTTTTCATTGCCGTATCCACTGTGATGGCATCAGTTGTTTTTGCTGCGTTATCGACAGCAGGAGTTCCACTCTGCGCTTGCGCACTGGTGTAAACGGCTGCTGCAAAATAAAAAGGCAGACATCGTTGAAGGATTGTTGCGGTTTCCCTGTACATAAATGAAAAGTTTTAATTCAAAAATAAATCAACTTGTGAGGCTGTATAATGTTAATAAGTTGCAAAAGTACAAAAAGTGACTAATATGCCTAAAAATAAATAAAAAAAATCAAATAATGAAAAAAGAACAATTCGTACTGGCTTTTGTCGTGATTTTCATCCAAATTAATTTAGTCGCAGCGAGTCGGTGGTTGCAGAGTGTGCCGTCAACACTTGTGACAGTATCTTCCCTGAATGTTGCTCCTGTGCCGATACACGATACATGGGATAAACTATTACAAAAGCATGCCAAACAAGGGAAAATGAATTATAAAAATTTGCAAAATGATAAAATTATATTAGAAAATTATATTCAATCATTAGCCAACAATGTGCCTGCGGCAAATGCAACAAAACCCGAAAAAATGGCTTTTTGGCTCAATGCTTATAATGCGTTGACCGTCAAGTTGATATTAGATAATTATCCATTGAAAAGCATTAAAGATTTGGATAAAGGGAATCCTTGGGAAGTGAGCCGCTATCTTTTAGGCGGTAAAAAATATTCGTTGAATGAAATTGAAAATCAAATTTTGCGTCCTATGGGCGATGCACGGATTCATTTTGGATTGAATTGTGCTGCCAAATCTTGTCCGCCAATTTATCAACGCGCTTTTACGGCTGCCAATGTCGAAACGCAATTAGACCAATTGACCCGAACTTTTGTCAATAAGACCCAAGAGAATCAATTGACTGGCAATACGATAAAAATATCTAATATTTTTAATTGGTATGCCGCCGATTTTGGAAATGTCATAGCCTTTTTGAATAAATATGCCACAAGCCCTGTATATAAAACGGCGAAAATTACTTACACCAATTATGACTGGGGTTTGAATGAATAACTTCTTGAAATAACCGATCCAAAAGGTTGTCGAGGTTGCAACCTCGACAACCTTGATTCGATACGAATTAGTTAATTATCAATGATTTATATTTTGCTTCAACTCCTTAAATCCCGAAAATCCACATTCCAATTTCTTAAAATCAATTAAAAATCAAACCAATATGAGTATTCTAAACCCACCTTTTCGGGCAGACCATGTAGGTAGCCTACTGCGCCCAAAAGCCTTATTAGACTTGCGCCATCAATGGAAATTAGGCAAAATCACTGCTAAAAGACTTCGTATTGCCGAAAATGCCGCCATTGTTCAATCGGTTAAAAAGATGGAATCTATTGGTATTCAACCCATTACAGATGGTGAATTTCGACGTGATTATTTTCACCTTGATTTTTTAAAACAATTAGATGGAGTCACCGTAACAGGCGGAATTGCTTCCAATCCCAATGCAAAAGTGGCAGAAGATGGTTTTACACCTCCAAAATTGAGCGTTACAGGGAAATTGCAACATGCGCGAAATATTCAAGTCGATGATTTTAATTTTTTAAAATCGGTCGTTTTGAATACGCCCAAAGTTTCGATTCCGTCCCCAACGATGATTCATTTTAGAGGTGGTCGAAAATCCATTAATATTACGGCTTATCCTGATATGGATGCGTTTTTCCACGATTTAGCCCAAGCGTATCGGGCTGAAATCGCGGCTTTGTATGCAGCAGGTTGTCGCTATTTGCAATTGGATGACACCAATTTAGCCTACCTCTGCGACCCAAAAATGCGCGAAGCTGCCAAAGAACGCGGTGAAAATCCAGATGAGTTACCTCAAACCTATGCCGCTTTAATTAATTCGGTGATTGATGACCGACCGAAAGATTTAACGGTTGGCATCCATTTGTGTCGGGGCAATTATCGGAGTACTTGGTTTGCAGAAGGCGGTTATGAACCCGTTGCAGAAGTCCTTTTCAATCAATTGAATGTAGATGCGTATTTTTTAGAATATGATGATGAACGTTCAGGCGATTTTGCCCCATTGCGCTTTGTACCTGCACATAAAAAAGTCGTGCTTGGGTTGGTTTCCTCCAAAATACCGCAATTGGAAACCGTTCAAGAATTGACTACGCGCATCCATGAAGCGGCTCAATATATGCCACTTGAAAACCTCTGTTTGAGTCCACAATGTGGTTTTTCGAGTACATCGCATGGCAACGCCTTGACAGAAGATGACCAATGGCGTAAATTAGCATTGGTTGTAGAAACAGCACGCACCGTTTGGGGGTGATGTTGAAAATGCTTTAATAACCGACAACAACGTTTGGAGGGTTTGAAACCCTCCAAACGTTCTACTATCTTGAAAATCAATCTTTTAGTAGGTATGACCTTTTGTCGCTTCTTTCATTTTAACTACTTAGTTGGGGAATTTATTTCCCAACTAAGTAGCATTTTTCAATATTTGCAAGATATTGATAAAGAAAGTGATGAGGATGATTAGATTTGGATAGAACCTGTATAATCCAAATCCCCCTACGTTTTAACTAATTTGTGTCAGAATTTCAGTTCCTTTGCAGATTCAAACTCAAATGAGTTTGAAAAGCGAACGAATCCTCATTTTCCTGTTATTAATTTTAAACAAAATGTTACTTGGTATTGGCACAAAGGTCAAATTCTTACACGCGCCCGAAGAAGGGATTATTACCGACAAACTCGGTAATGGGATGGTTATGGTTTTGTTGAAAGGGTCGAATATGGAAATTCCTGCTTCAGAAGAAGACCTTGTGCGAGTGGAGGCATACACCACTCAACAACAGATTTTACAACATTTTATAGGTAAACCTGTCCTGAAAACGCAACCGACTCAGGATAAAAATGCGTTTCTCGCGTCTTTACCAGCGCATCTTGCCCCAAAAGAAGGTTTGCAATTGGGTTTTGAAGCCATCCTTGATAAATTTGGTGATACGACTCATTATGATATTTTTTTATTGAATGGTACGCAAACCAATCTTTTTTTTTCGTTGAAAATCAATGTTTTAACTAAAATAAAGGTTGAAAAACAAGCCAAATTGGATGCAGGGAAAGTGGCATTGATTGGTAATTTTAAACAAGATGATTTAAATGAGTTGCCCGATGTCAATCTTGATTTACAACCTTTATATACGTCTGGTCTTGGCGAAACGGTGGTCAAACAAATGAAGTTAAAACCACAATTGTTTTTCAAAAAAAAGCAATTTTCAACGATTTTTAATAAAGAAATCGTTCTTTTGTCTTTATTAACACAATTTGAAACCAGCGCGAATGAACCCAATCCCAATGATTTGAAAAAATACACGGCAGACCATTTGAAGGTCAACCCCAAATTGGTCAAAAAATACGTCGAACCCGTTCCCGATGTCCAAAAATTTGCTGATTTTAGAACGGATATTGATTTACATATCGAAATGCTCCACGATAATCCAAGTAGTTTGACTGTAACTCAAATTTTGGATATTCAATTACGCACTTTTGACCGCTATCTATCGCAATCCATTCAAATGGGCATTATGCGCGTCTATATTATTCACGGTTTGGGCAAAGGAAGGTTACGCGAATCGATTCATGCTCGATTACGCCGCAATGATTATGTCGCATCTTATAAAAACGAATATCATAAAAAATACGGATATGGGGCAACCGAAGTCATTCTAAAATAACTTTAAGTTCCCGAAACAACAAACTCCTTTCAAAGTCGTGCCAACGCATCGACTTTGAAAGGAGTTTGAGTCAAATGATTATGTTAAAAATCCTTAATCTAAATGAATGAATCGATTCGGCATAAGCCGAATTATTCAAATTAATCTTTTGTAATGCTGGATTCGATACGGCGATTTTTAGCGCGTCCTTCCTCTGTATTATTATCGCCAACAGGGTTTTCGGCACCATGACCTGCTGTAACCAACCGTTTAGCATCGATTTTCTTAGCCACCATATAGGTTTTTACAGCCAAAGCGCGGTCTTCAGACAATTTCTTGTTTTTAACAGCATCGCCTTTGTTATCCGTATAACCATCTACTTTGATTTCCAATTTTGGATAAGCACTCATGATATGGTACAAATCTTCCAATTGTTTTTTAGACGCATCTTCTACTACCGCAGAACCAGTTTTGAAATTAAAATTATCAAAAGTCACTTTATAGCCAATGCTTGAAGATGGGCTACTCACTTCTGTATATAATTTTTCCAAAAACGAACCACCCATAACGGTAATTTCTGAACCGTCTGCCAATTTCAATTTCTTTTCTACTGGTTTTGCTGGTTCCGCAGGCGTAGCAACAGGCGCGGGCGTAGGAACGGCTGCCGTAGGAGCTGCCACCGCAGGGGTTGCAGGTGCTGTAACCGCTACTTTTGGAGGCGCAGGTGCGCAACCTTTTTTCGCAAACCATAATGCTGCTGCAGAAACGCCTAATAATAATGCCCAAGGCCACCAATTGAAACCACCTGTATTGCTTTCAACTTCGCTTACAACTTGATTCGCTGCGCGTGAAACCGTTTCAGTAGCCTTTGTCGTAGCGGAAGTAGCTGTTTTCATAGCGCCATCGACCATGCCACCCAGATTTCCAAGACCCGCTAAACCTAAAACACCACCCATGCCAGCAGGTAACGCTGCTTTGACGAAATCCGATTGACCACCTAACAACTTCATCAAACCACTCGCGCCTAAACCAGCCGATTGTTTGCCAATCATGCCCATCACCATTGGTGCAGCCATGCCCAACAAAGAAGAAGCAGAACTACTTTTAATGCCTGCATACTTAGCGACGAAATCAACTATCGCCCCTACTTTATCGCCGAATAGACCTTTAATAATGCCAGAACCAGCATTGACCAAACCCTGAGTTGCGCTACCGCCACCCAATAAAGAGCCTAAATTACCAAAAATACCGCCATCATGTCCGCCATTGCTCAACATGTTCAACAAGTTGGTCGCACCACTGATGTTTGTTGCTTGGTTCATCACGCCGCCGAGTACAGAAGGTAATATCGCGCTCATCGCTTTACCTGCTGCTCCTGCGTCTTCGCCCAAGTACTGTGCTGCTTTTTCGACAACCATGTTGCCCATTTGACCTTTTAAAAGGTCTAATACATTGATTCCCATGATAATATCTCGTTTGATAGTGGAAAGAATAGAATGAATATTCGGCGGTAAAAATATCTGCTTCCTTTCATAAAACCAAACTTTTAAGCGTTTTTATGCACATTTTTATAAAACTTTTTAAAGTAAATTATAATATAACATTTTATTTAATTTGTAAATGACAGTATATCATTAACATTATGTTCACATAACAATATTTTTACATAATTTAAATTTGTTTTTTACGATAACATCCAAAGTATCCAAGTGAGACAAAAATGTAAAAAACTTTTGTGCTAATTCTCCTAAAACTATTACTTTTGCACAAGATGATTGCCAAACCATATTTTTAAAACTGGATGCTTTTTTTATATGAAATTAATTTTTTTACGTTTTTCACAACCCATGCAACCTTCCAAATGGTTGATTACAAACATTTTATGTTTGGTTTTGACTTTGAGTTTTGGGCAAAAGATACCCGAAAAACCGTCTCCACCGCGTTTGGTGAATGATTTTTCCAATCTAATGACTCCTCAAGAGCAACAATTATTGGAAAGTACCTTAGTCCGTTACAGTGATAGCACGACTACGCAAATTACGGTTGTGACCTTGCCGACCTTAGATGGTAGTGAAATTGAGCCTTATGGAGTCGAATTATTTCGCAAATGGGGTATCGGTACGAAAAAAAATAATGGGGTTTTAGTGTTGATTTCCACCGACCCGACTCGGCGACGCGCTAATATTACCACAGGGTATGGGATGGAGGGCGTTTTGCCTGATATGATTTGTAAACGGATTATTGACCGTCATTTAGTGCCTAATTTTAAAAAACAGGCGTATTATGATGGTTTATTGGCAACGGTTCAAAGCATTTCTAAGCATGCAAACGGGGAGTATGTGAATGAGCAGTTTGGACAACAAAATGATTCGATGAGTACCGAAGAAGTCATTTTTGTCTGTTTATTCATTGCTTTGTTTATTGCATTATTTATTTACATGATGCGTAAAGGGCGCAGCTCTAATGATTATCGGCAATATGGAACACGGCAGCGACATTATTCGGATGATACTGGTCCCACCATTTTCATTGGTGGCGGCAATGGTGGCGGCGGCTGGGATAGCAGTAGCTCCGATGATGATAGTGGTGGTTTCGGAGGCTTTGGTGATGGCGATACAGGCGGCGGTGGCGCAAGCGGCGATTGGTAGATTTTAGGATAAATTGGAACACGGATTAGGCGGATTTTTTACCATTTTTGCGGATTAAGTAGTTGAAGAATCGACAAAAAAGAATGCTTAGTAAAAGATTGATTTTCAAATCATTATAACGTTTGGAGGGTTTGAAATCCTCCAAACGTTGTTGTCGATTATTTAATATGAACCACTTACAATTAGATTCAAAAATAAAAAATCCGTGCAAATCCGCCCAATCTGTGTCATCCGTGTTCCAATTTATCCTAAAAAATAGGTTGAAAAAATATTAAAAAAAATATTATGAATAAATTAGTAACTGTCTTGTTGGGTTTAGGTTTGTTATTGAGCAGTTGTGAATCTAAAAAATTTGAAATACCACAGGAACAAGTAATTTCGACGCTAAATCGTTATGCCAAACAATATGAAACAGAGGAGCGCGTCACTTTACAAACCAAAGAAGGCGATATTACCCTTAAATTGTATGCTGGAACGCCTTTACATAGAGCCAATTTTTTGCATTTGGTGAAAAATAATTATTATCAACATGGTCTTTTTTACAGGATTGTCGATGGTTTGGTGATTCAAGGTGGTAATCAACCTGATATTCCGCGCCTTCGATATGAGTTGCCACAAGAAATAAAGCCTGAATATTTTCACAAGCGGGGTGCATTGGCGATGGCGAGTGATAAACCGACCCAATTTTCGTCTGCAACAGAATTTTATATTGTCTGTGGTCGGAAATATACGCAAATCGCTTTGGATGAATTTCAACAGGAGTTGAAAAAAACATATTCTAAAACCCAACAAGAAGCCTATAAAACGATGGGCGGAGACCCGCGTTTGGATGGTAATTATACGGTGTTTGGCGAAGTGGAAACGGGTATGGAGGTTGTGGAAAAGATTGCGGCTAAAAAATTGTATGAAACAGATAAGCCTGTTGAAAAAATTGAATTTAAAATCAAGTAATCCGTAAAGGACTTTGTAGTCGGGAAATTTATTTCCCGACTACAAAGTCCTTTACAAATGTGGTTTAAAAATATTAAATTTTGGAATATAAAGATTTATTAAAAAGCCTTAAAGCAAAGGAGTATAAGCCTGTGTATTTTTTACACGGGGAAGAATCGTTTTTCATGGATAAAATTGCCGAAATCATTGAAAATCAGGTTCTTTCAGAAAGTGAAAAATCGTTTAATCAAACGATTTTCTACGGAAAAGATACAGAATCGACCGCGATTGTGGATACTGCCCGCCGTTATCCGATGATGGCAGACCGTCAAGTGGTGATTCTTAAAGAGGCGCAGGATATGAAAACGTTGGTCAACCTCCAAAAATATGTGGAAAGACCGACTTCTTCTACCATTTTATTGATAGTGCATAAACACAAAAAGTTGGATATGCGGATGGCTTTTGCGAAAGCGTTGGTCAAAAATGCGGTCGTTATGGAGTCTAAACCGTTGTATGACAATCAAATACCCGATTGGATTCGCAATTATTTGAAAGAAATTCAGTTGATGATTGATGCCAATGCTGCTGAGTTGATTGCGGAATATTTAGGCACGGATTTGGGCAAAATTGCCAATGAATTGGATAAATTGCGCCTCAATTTGCCGCCAAATTCAACTGTCAATGTCAAACAAGTGCAGGATAATATTGGTATTAGCAAAGATTATAATGTTTTTGAATTGCAAAAAGCGTTGTCTGCTAAAAATATTTTGACGGCGAATAAGATTGTTCAATATTTTGCCCGCAATCCGAAAGACGCGCCCTTTGTAGTGGTGATTTCTAATTTATATAATTATTTTTCAAAAGTGTATATGCTTCATTTCCTGTCGAATAAACCTGATAAAGAAGTGTTATATGTGATGGGTTTGCGCAGTGATTTTTTTTTGAGGGACTATAAAATGGCGGCACGCCATTATAATCCGTTTAAAACGGAACAAATTTTGGGTTTCTTACGCGAATATGACCTTAAATCGAAAGGCGTTGATGCCGATGGAACGGACGCAGGCGAGTTACTTAAAGAATTGGTTTTCAAAATATTACATTAAAAAAAATGTCAAAAAAACGCTTTTTTGACTTGACAATCTCGGGAAAAGGTTGTATCTTTATACTATAATTCAGCCTAAAAAGGCAGTTAAAAGATTCATTTTCTTACAATTTAAATTCTAAAATGGCTAAACAAATTGTTCGTCAACCTGTCAATTCTTCTATGTTGCGCGCTGTCGGTTATGATGCGGAACACGCCGTTTTGCAGGCGGAGTACCAAACAGGGCAAACGTGGAACTATCTGAATGTGCCGCAAAGCAAGTTCGATGAACTGATTGCTGCGGAATCACAAGGGCGTTACATGCACGCGCACATCTTGGGCTACTATGCGGAAGTTAGGATTTTGAAAAAGAAAAAGTACGGAACAGACAAAGAACGCGCTGAAAAAGAACGGAAAAAGGTAGAGAAAGCAGCGAAAAAAGAAGTCAAAAAAACGGAAAAAGTTCAATTAAAATAACCTATCCAAAAGGTCGGCGAGGTTTAAACCCTATCCATTACCCACAGAATCAAAAAAGGTGCGTAGCACCACAACATTTGTAGAAAAACGATGGACAATCCGCGTTTTAGGTGCGTAGCACCACAACATTTGTAGTTACGATGCGACGCACCTAAAACGCGGGTTCCAATTCCATTTTTCTACAAATGTTGCGGTGCTACGCACCTTTTTGATTCTGTGGGTAATGGATAGGGTTTAAACCTCGCCGACCTTGATTCGATGCGAATACGCTGATTTTCAACTATTTACGTTTTGATAGTTTATTTCGAGTCAACTACTTATAATAATGGAATATGATTTTTTTTGACGCAGTTACATTTGAAAGATTTACGATTAGGCGAATGATTGTTCAATCACTGCAATCTCTGCTTCTGTCAAACCATATAACACATATACTATTTTATCTATCTCTTTTTCCAAATCGGTGGTGGATTGGCTTGGTTCCGCTTTTTTCAAAGCAAGTATTTTTTCAACATGTTCGATGATAGGTTGTTGTTCCGTTTCTGCAATTTCAACAATTGGTAATTGCTCAATATATTTGGGTTTGATATTATAATCAATAAATGTATTTGAAAAATACCAATTCATTAGTTTACTGTTAATCAACCCAAGTAAAAATTTAAGATTTCCTTGATTTGGCGAGATGATGAAAGAAAAATTATTTAAAGGATACAACGAACCCACTTCGTCCAAAGCGCACACAAGTCGCATTGGCATACTCAATTTTCTAATATATTGTATTAAAATTTTAGGTTGTTCATAATTTGTTTTTCCTAAACCTTGCAAATGATTTCCAACATTTAAATAATCTTGTTGCCAAGTAATTTCGTATCGTTTAATATTATTCGCAGAAGACGCACATTTTTTCCAATTTCCTTTATTATCAACACTTTTTGTTAAGTTACTTTTGTTATCACCTGTTTTTATACCGTAAACGACTTTGAAATAAACATTCAATGGTTTAAAATATTTAATTTTTTCTAATAGTTTAACTATTTGATTATCAATCAATAAATTAAAAATATGGTTGCCAAAATAATAATTTTCAACCTTTACTTGATTGCTTATGAGCGCGTTAAAATCATATATTATTTTTGTTTCTTTGGCTTTTAGCGTAATAATTTCATTTGTTTTATGATTGTCATTCTTAATCACAAATATAGCAGGAACAATATCAGGCGCATCTGCAAAAACTTGTTTTTCCAATTCTGCTAATATTTGAATATTATTATTGTCTAAAATATGCTTTCTTAAAACTTTAAATTTATCCAAATAATACCATGTATTTGAAGTTACATATGAAATATATCCTTTCTGTTTAAGGATTTCAAACCCAAATTCTATAAAAAGGGTGTATATTTCAACTTCTCCTGTAAGGGTTTTAAATCTTGATGCAAATAAATCTTTTTCCATTTTATTAACGCTAACGCCATAAGGCGGATTCCCAATCACCACATCAAAACCGACAAATACGCCATTTTTATCAAGAATTTCTGGAAATTCAAACCGCCATTCAAATGCATCTTGATAAATGACATTTTCTTGAATCGCTTTTACTTTCAATTGCGCTTGTTCCACTAATTTTTCAAGGCGTTCTTCTTCCACTGCGTCAATGCCTTGTCCAAACATATCGCCTTGTGTGCGCAACATGTACAATTGCCCTTTCAATTTCGCATAATCTCTAAATTCTTTGATATTTTTGTGAAAAACAGTCTGAAATTCGGATTTTATCTCGGCTATAAACGCAGATAAAGCTGCTTTTGCAGGCTTACTATTGGTATTTTTGTAGTTTTCAACCGCTTTTCGATAGGCGGGATAGCTAAATTTTTGTTTTTTGAACACGTCCGAAAGGTCGTCTTTCAATTTGAAACGACTTATCAAACTATTTCCTTTTTTAATATTAATGTCAATATTCGGCAACGTTTCCAATGCTTTATATTGTGAATTTTCTGTATAATAAGCATTTTTCAACAATTCTATCCACAAGCGCAACCGACAAATCTTGACCGAATTAGAATTAATATCGACTCCAAACAAACAATTTTCAATAATCGTTTGCTTTTCATGGAAAAGCATTTCCTGTACGCGCTGTACTTCTTTGGGCGGAATCCCTTTTTCATTGACATAATATTGAAAAACATCACCTGTATCTTCATCTGTAACAATCAATTCATCATTTTGCACAAAAATTTCAAAATTCCGAAGCCGTTTTCCATCTCGAAACGACAAAATACCTAAATCGGCTTTAATCGCAATAATTTCATTCAAAGCCGAAACTAAAAAATGTCCACTACCCACCGCAGGGTCACAAATTTTAAGTTCATTCACCCAATCATTGGCTTGTTTTTTATCCGTAATCGCCTCACTCAAATCTTCGATTGTCGTAATCTGTTGAAAATGAGGCAATTGTGAATCTTTAAATTTTTGAATAACAGCGCGTCGAATCGTCTCCCGTGACATATACATCGTGATAAAACCGGGCGTAAAAAACGAACCATCTTTATAACCATTGATTTTTTCAAAAATCAAACCCAATACCGACGCATTAATTAAAGTGCGTTTATGCGGTTGAACCGCTTCTGAGCCTTCTGAGGCAAAATCATAGCTATCCAAAAACGCCAATAAATACTCCAAAGTAGGCAATTCGCCGATTTGTTTCTTACCATGAGCATCTTTCAGCACCGTATTATCGGCAATCGGCATCGGTTCGCCCCTATCCAAATCATTCATCGTAATGATTTGTTCCAAAGGCGTTAATTCAAACAAAGACGAATTTAAATACGGGATTTTTTCAAATTCTAGTTGAGTTTTCCCTTTGCGATTTTCGGTTCTTTCCGCCAATACTTCAAAAAACAATTTATTCAAACGAGAATAATCTTGAATCATAGTTGTATTCAAAAAGCAATAATCTTTATTGCCTTTATGATACACAACTAATTGAGCTTCAAGGAGTTTTAAAAACAAAACGCGATTTATCCAAGTAATGCACAATTCCAACGCCATCGGATACGGTTGTAAATAACCTCTATTTTCAATTTTGGAAATGGTATTTTCAAGCAAAGAAAATTCATTTCGGTTGACTTTGCGTTGAATCAATTTTTTACTGCCTTCTTTGACCTCTTCCAAGCCAATAATGTGCAACAATTCGGAGTAAAAATGTTTATCCAATTGATTGCTATCATTGGCAAAAGGCAATTTAAGCAAATGCGTTGGCGATAAAATTTTGTAAAGTTCAATTAATTTAGAATCTTCTACTGAATTTTGTTCAAAAACAATCGTTTTAAAATCATTCAAATTGAAAAACGGTACTTTCAGCTCTATATCTAATGCATCCAAAAGCGGTTTTGCCACTTGATTATAAAAAAAATCGGTATCTTTTCGATGTAGTTTCACTTGTTCGTAACCTTTGATAAAAGCAGGATTCCGATAGATGTTTTTATCGAACCAATTTTCATCAAAAATGTACCAATTATAAATATCTGTAATAATTAAATGCTTGATTTCAATATTTTTATCATCAATACGCTCTTGCAAATAATAAAAAATCAATTGATGTAAAGCCTTGACATTTGGCTTTGCATCGGAAATCATTTCAAGACTATTTGGCTTTTTGGTTTCAAAAATAACAGCTACTTTATCATTCTTTTTCTTGCCCGTGTGAATGACTAAATCAAGATTTTGTTTTGTATTCATTTGATAATCCGCTTTGTAAAACGCCTCCTTTAAAAAAGCAGTTACAATATTTTTATAATGTTCCTCTTGTTCTTTGGGTTGCGCATCTAATGCTTCAAAAAGTATTTTCAAGTTTTTCTTGAAAAAATCCATTTCAGATTGTGTAATACGTTCTTTTCGGAAAGCCTGATTTAAAACTTTTTTAGGGGAAACTTGGGTAATTTTCATTGCACTATTTTGATAATTTAGAATTCCTTTTTCGTTTTAGCAACAAAATTAATCTAAATATAAGATTTTAACGATGTTTTGAAAAAATATATTCCTGTCGAATTTTTTAGGAAATAGATATGTGGAGATAGGACGTTGCCCTATCTCCACAAAAATATTAATCATAATTCATTGAAAATCAATTACCTGTCACTCGCTTTGTGAGCCAAAATTTATGCGTTTTGTCAAGAAAAATGACATAAAAGGTATCTTTCACAATGTGACCAATGATAACGGCAGGACCCGTTACATGAATTCTTGCCCAATCTGCATCTTCAGGTACATGGGCAGGAAAAGCAAACAACGTTTTATCCGAAGGCGGGAATCCTTGATATTTACTAAATTTATCGCCATCAATTTGCTCCAACAAAGGACGACAACAATATCCTTGTAATAATTCCAACATTTTCGATAAAAGACCTGCTTTTTGCCAATCTCGAAACGAGGAAGCATATTTTTGGCTTGAATCTACATATTGAAAAGAAACTTTAAAGTTTTCAAACGGCGTATTTGCTTTTGTTTTTTTCTCTTGTAGTACTTTTGTAATGAGTGATTTGGGCTTATTTTTTTTAAAATCTGCCATCTAATTCTGATTTGTAATAGTTCATCATAGTTGTTTTTGAAATCTTTTTGCTGGATTTCTCAGCAGGACCCAAACCAATACGCGCTTCGACCCAAGGCTTTTCACCATGTGTAGTGGCTTCTAATTGCAAACCGGTCCACGTAACTAATTCATTAACAACATCTTCTATTAATTCAACTTGGTCCGTCGTCAATAAATTTTTGAGTTGATGCACAGGGTCATAATCGCCTGTAAAAGCAATATCTGAATACAGAACCGCTTTATTTTTCAATTGAATAAACACTTCTCGACAGACGGGTCCATGTACCCATGCTTCAAAATCTTGGTGAATCAAACTTGTATCAAAATAGGCAAGATGATACGCTTCACAATAATAAAGCAATTTTTGCAATTTCAAATGAGACATTGCACCATAATTATGGAGTATGAAATCCGCTAAAAGGGGCGCATCCATCTGATTTAGATTTTTTACAACTTTCATCAATCGTATTTTTTTTGAATCTTTAGATTTAGTAGTCAACTCAACACAAAGATAGCTCATTTCGTTCAATTCTCCAAAAAATGCTTTTTCATTTTTTTTTAAAATATATGAATTGAGTGTCTTTGCGCCTACTGAAATAACAATACCGCCAATTTGATAGTAGCAAATGAGCTGCAAGTCCTTTTTAAAAGTAGCTTACAGCTCATTTGCTACTATCAACTTGGCGGCAAGTGCTTACTTTCAAATTTTTTTTGAAAAAAAATCATAAAACTTATGACTATTGAATATTTCGCTTCAAAATCTAAAATTTCATGTTTTTCTAACCATTTGGAGTTTATGCTTCAAACAAAAATCAAAAGTTCAGCGTTATTATAAAGACTTTCAAAGGTCATTTTGGTAAAAAAAATACATTTTCTCCATTTTAAAACCTATTATCATGCTAATCAGTTTTGCTGCCACGAATTATAGGTCTATCTGCGAACGGCAAGTTTTCAACTTCCGCGCCGCCACTCATATAGACCATACAGAGATGATTGAACATCTGATTCCGTTCAAAAAAGAGCATTTATTAAAATCGGGTATCGTTTACGGCGCGAATGCTGCTGGTAAAAGTAATTTTTTTAAAGCATTAGGCACGTTGCAACTCTTAGTGCTTCATTCCAATACGTATCAGTTGGAACAGCCGATTGCAGGTTATAATCCTTTCAAATTGGATAAACAACATGGCGCATTACCCACTTTTTTGGAAATCGAATTCATCGCCAAAGACCAAAAAAAATATGTTTATGAAGTAGGGTTTAATCAAAAACAAATCGTATCCGAAAGTTTATTTTTTTACGCGAATGATAAATCATTGAGAAAGTCGCTTTTATACATGCGAGAAAAGAATCAAGCAACTGTTTTTGGCGATGCTTATCGTGGTAAACGCGACTTTTTTTTGAATGAGAATCAATTACTTTTAAGTAAAGCGGGCGTAGAATTAGTGCCCATTTTACATCCAGCTTTTCGTTTTTTTCGGCAAAATTTGATATTGATTCCCGTCAAAGATGATTCATTGGAAGCCGCCCTTTTAAACACAACCGCAGAATTACTCATTCACAAATCATTCAATGAGCATAAACAAAATATTATTTCGATTATCAAAGCGGCTGATATAGGAATTGCAAATATATTTGTTCAAAGAAATGAGCTGGAAAGCACGGCGACCCATCGAAAAAATATTAAATTTGAGCATTATGTTTTTGAAGCTGATAAAATGGTTGGAACGACGGTTTTAGAATTATCGGAGCAATCGGAAGGAACGCGCAAGTTATTAGGCATCGCGTCCATCCTTGTAGCCGCCTTGTTGAAAGGTGAAACCGTGATTATAGATGAACTGGATACGCATTTGCATCCTCTAGTGACTCGAATGTTGATAAAATTGTTTCATCAAACGGATACAAACCCCAATAATGCGCAACTTATTTTTTCGACACAAGATGTTAGTTTGATTGATAAAGACTTATTCCGTCGAGACCAAATTTATTTTGTGGATAAACAATTGCAAGGTCATTCCACCATTGGGCGATTATCCGATTTTAAAGGCGTTTCAAAAGTGGTGCCGTTGACCAAATGGTATTTGTTAGGACTGTTTAGCGGCGTACCTGCGGTCAATGACGCGGGCATTACTTTAACCTTTCCAAAAACAGTAAATGGCTAAACAAATCATGGGATTTGGGAATGAGGATTTCGGATTTCGGAATAAAGCATTCCGAAATCCGAAATCCACATTCCCAAATCCAAAATCTTATTCTATCTTTCGCCCGATTTTCGATGAATGGACTTCACCAATAAAACCTTTTTGTATAAAATTTTCATAATTCATTGAAAATCAATCAATATCAAACAATCATACAGCTAAAAAAAATTTTGATTCCTCAAAATGTCTGTACACAAAGAAGTTAAAAGGGTAACGACGCACACGTTACAAGCCATGAAAGCACGCGGAGAAAAAATCTCGATGCTCACAGGTTACGATTTTTCAATGGCGCGCATCTTGGACGAAGCGGGCATTGATGTGATTTTGGTCGGCGATTCGGCGAGCAATGTGATGGCGGGTCACGAAACGACGTTGCCGATTACCCTCGACCAGATGATTTATCACGCGCAAAGCGTTGTGCGCGGCGTGAAACGAGCGTTAGTCATTGTGGATTTGCCGTTTGGGTCGTATCAAGGCAACTCGAAATTGGCATTGCAATCAGCGATTCGGATTATGAAAGAGTCGGGCGCACATGCCGTCAAAATGGAGGGTGGACACGAAATCCAAGAATCCATTAAACGGATTTTGTCGGCGGGCATTCCTGTGATGGGACATTTGGGCTTGGTTCCACAATCCATTTACAAATTTGGGACATACACCGTCCGCGCAAAAGAGGAAGTCGAAGCCGAACAATTGCGCAATGATGCCAAATTATTGCAAGAATTGGGTTGTTTTGGGATGGTTTTGGAGAAAATCCCTGCCAAATTGACCAAAGAAGTCTCTGAAAGTCTCTTAATTCCAACGATTGGGATTGGCGCAGGCATGCACGCAGATGGACAAGTGTTGGTAACGCACGATTTATTGGGCATTACCAAAGATTTTCAACCCCGTTTTTTACGCCGATATATGAATTTATTTGAAGATATTAAAACGGCGGTGCAATCTTATGTGAATGATGTGAAAATCAAGGATTTTCCGAATCAGAAGGAACAGTATTAAAATATTAAAACTTGCGTCCATATTGCTCAAAATTGGACGCAAGTTTATGATTTCCTTTTCCATTAATAACCCGGTTCAAATTCGGTGTAAACGAAGGATGAAGTTAAGCTGAATGGCTTTGCAACGGGACTCGTCTGTTGAGTGGGCGCGGCAACGCGGGAAACGGTTGCGGGTGCAATGGGATGTGTCCTTTTAGCGGTCAACATAGATGCTGAAATGCCATTTTCGCGTAATAACGCGTTGATTTGTGCAACAGCTGCGACTTGCGAAGGATTGAGTGCGATGCTAAATTCCATGATTTTTTTAATCTTGATGGATGAATAATGAGTGACTTTTAAACTGCGAGACAAAATTAAGCTATTAGCGAAAATTTCACAAATTTTTTTGCATTTTTTTTGTAGTTTTTTGAAAATAAATTTCCTTTAATCTTTTTTGCCTTTGAATTGTTATAGAAAAACCTTCGGATTGCGCTCTTTTGTTGATTTTTTTTGAAAATAAATCAACGAAAAGAACGCAATCCTTACTCCGCCTTCTATATAAGCAGCACAATTGGCGGACAAATCCTGCTCAAAGTCTATTATCAATATTCAATTATGCAAGAATTTATCGAAGTCACGGGCGCGAAAGTCCATAATCTTAAAAATATTTCCCTTAAAATTCCGCGTTATCAATTGGTGGTGATTACAGGCATCAGTGGGTCTGGAAAATCGTCATTGGCATTTGACACGATTTATGCAGAGGGGCAAAGGCGGTATATGGAGACTTTTTCGGCGTATGCGCGACAATTTATCGGTACGATGGAGCGTCCTGATGTCGAACAAATCACTGGTTTAAGTCCTGTTATCTCGATTGAACAAAAAACGACGGGGCGCAATCCGCGCTCAACGGTGGGTACGATTACGGAAATTTATGATTTTATGCGCCTTTTATATGCTCGAGTGGGCATTCCGTACAGCCCTATTTCCAACAAACCGTTGGTTCAATATACGGAAACTCAGATTTTAGACCATATTTTGCATCAGTTTAATGGGGAAAAAATCATGTTGCTTGCGCCGATTGTGCGCGGGCGAAAAGGGCATTATAGGGAATTGTTGGAAAATATGCGCAAAACGGGTTATACCAAAATACGTGCAGATGGTGTTATAATGGATTTAAAACCTGATTTACAATTAGATAGGTTTAAAACGCATGATGTGGAAGTGGTGATTGACCGTTTTACGGCGCGATTGGAATTGCGCGACCGCATCGGGGCTTCGCTCACGATAGCGATGCAATTGGGAGAAGGGATTGTTTTTGTTGCGCCGATTGAAACCAATAATATTACTTTTTCTAATGCGATGTTTTCAAAACATTTGATGGATTCCGATACAGGAGAAGCCTATCAAGTGCCGTCTCCGAATACGTTTTCGTTCAATTCGCCTTATGGCGCGTGTCCGCATTGCAAAGGTTTGGGACAATTGTTTGAAGCAGATGTGTCAAAAGTCATTCCTGATAAAACAAAAAGTATTAATGAAGCTGGTTTTTTGCCCTTAGGCGAAGTTCGGGAAACGATTTTATTTAAACAATTGAAAGAACTCGGTAAAAAATATGGTTTTACCTTTGATACACCCGTAGAAAAAATTCCAGAAGCCGCCATTAAAGTCATTTTATATGGTGGTGAGAAATCAACGGTTAAAGCACCCGAAAGTAGTGTGGAAGGCGAATATAGTTACAATTTGTGTCAAACAGGTTTAATGAATATGTTAAAACACTGGTACGATTCGACGACTTCTGAACGATGGGCAGGCTGGATTGAAGATTTTATGTCTGTCACCGTTTGTCCCGAATGCAATGGTTTTCGATTGAAAAAACAAAGTTTGCATTTCAAAATTATGGGCAAGCATATTGGCGAATTGACCTTGTTAGATATTCCGACTTTGACGGATTGGTTTACCACCATTGAATCACAACTTATTGAACGTCAACAAGTTATAGCTAAGGAAATTTTAAAAGAAATCCGATTGCGATTAAGTTTTTTGTTGGATGTAGGTTTGGATTATTTAAATTTGAACCGTCCTTCAGGCAGTTTGTCGGGTGGAGAGGCGCAACGCATTCGTTTAGCAACGCAGATTGGTTCGGCATTGACGGGCATTACCTACATTTTGGATGAACCAAGTATTGGTTTGCATCAACGCGATAATCAAAAATTGATTCAAGCCCTGCGCCATTTGGTGGATATTGGCAATTCTGTTTTGGTTGTTGAACACGATAAAGACATTATGTTAGCCGCCGATTATTTAATTGATTTGGGGCCTGGGGCGGGCAAAAATGGTGGTTTATTAGTAGGCGCGGATAAACCTGTGGATTTTTTAACGAAAATTTCGCCAACGGCGGATTTTTTAAGCCGCCGCCAATCCATTCAAATTCCGAAAACGCGCAGAATCGGTACTGGAAAATCGCTGATTTTGAAAGGTGCAACTGGTAATAATTTAAAAAAAACAGATATAACCATTCCATTAGGTACATTGACGTTGATAACAGGCGTTTCGGGCAGTGGCAAATCGACGCTGATTAATGAAACCTTGTATCCGATTTTAAGGCAACATTTTTACAAAAGTATCAAAAAACCAATGGCTTATGAGACTTTTGAAGGGTTGGAACATTTGGATAAAGTGATTGAAATTGACCAATCGCCGATTGGTCGCACGCCGCGTTCCAATCCTGCAACTTATATTGGTGTATTTACGGACGTGCGCAATTTGTTTGCTGCTGTTCCAGAGGCAAAAATTCGCGGTTATCGGTCAGGTCGATTCAGTTTCAATGTCAAAGGTGGGCGTTGTGAAAAGTGCGAAGGCGCGGGTCAGCGTGTAATTGAGATGAATTTTTTACCAGATGTAGACGTTTCTTGCGAAACTTGTTTAGGAAGGCGTTACAATCGGGAGACGTTAGAAATCCTGTACAAAGGCAAATCAATTAATGATATTTTAAATATGTCAGTGGATGAAGCCACTGTTTTTTTTGAACCGATTCCGAATATTCACCGCAGAATCAAGACTTTACGCGATGTCGGTTTAGGTTATATCACTTTGGGGCAACAAGCCACTACCCTATCCGGTGGTGAAGCACAGCGCATTAAATTGGCAGAAGAATTATCGAAAAAAGATACAGGCAACACGTTATATATACTCGACGAACCCACCACAGGTTTGCATTTCCAAGATATTCAATTATTATTGGATGTTTTAAACAAATTGGTAGATAAAGGCAACACCGTTATTATCATCGAACATAATATGGATGTGATAAAAGTGGCAGATTATGTGATTGATATGGGTCCCGAAGGCGGACATCGGGGCGGCATGGTGGTTTGCACAGGTACGCCCGAAGTGGTGGCGAAATGTAGAAAAAGTCATACTGGAAAATTTTTAAAAATGGAATTATCATTCTAAACTATTGATAATCAATGGGTAATAATATTCAAAAATAATCCTCAGCAATTTCCGCTTTGGAAAATTTTGAAATAGGATGCTTATGATTTGAAGGCTAAAAAGGATATTTTGAGTTGCGATTGGTGCTTTTCAACTGAAAAATTCCTTGAAATCATAAACATCCTATTTCAAAAATTTTCCAAAGCGGAAATTGCTGAATAATCCTTAAGTTTGAAACTTGACGCAACTTTTGCTCGAAATTAAAACAAAATTCGAGAGAATAGGTTTCGGAAACCTTGAAGGTTTCCGAAACCTAACAAAACGAACATTACTTATTTTTTTCTAAAACGTCATACGCCTTTTTCACTTTTTCAACGCTTTCCCATTTTGCCCCAATCATCTCTTCCAAAACCGATTTTGCGGCTTTGATGTCCCATTCTGCCTTGATTTTGCCTTCCAATGCGTCAAAATAAGATTTATTTGCCATATTTAACTCTTCAAATTTACTCTTATTCAAGGAAAAAAGTTCTGAAATCAAGACTTTATTTGCCTCTGTTACATCCAATACTTGAATCCGAACTTTTAACACTTCCTGCGCACTCCGAAAAGTATTCCATGCTTTCATCACTTCGCCGCGTATCTTATTTTTTTTGGACAAAACATCATATTCTGCCACTTTTTGTTTGGATTCCGCCATTTTGACCTTGTACTTGCGTTGCACCAATTCACCTACACTGAGTTGAATGCCCCAGTTCCAAAGCGGATACGTGACCACTTCGGGAATCCGTGCATTTATCA
This sequence comes from Chitinophagales bacterium, assembly GCA_013298955.1. Lineage (GTDB taxonomy): Bacteria > Bacteroidota > Bacteroidia > Chitinophagales > Saprospiraceae > JAAFJT01. The sequence continues at coordinate 29,009 of JAAFJT010000014.1, read as the reverse complement.
AATCACGCCCAAAAACACGCGTTACCCCAAATGTATTTTTCAACAAATAAGGAAAATTACTTTCATTTAAATTATAGTTAATCAATATATTGCGTTTCCAATCGCTTTTCACGACCTTGATTTCTTCTTTTCGGATGCTCACTTCTTCGCCCAAACCTTCCACATTTGGATTGTTTTGAATCGCCAATTGCACCAAATAATCCTCAAAAGTTTGGGGTTTATCAGCTCCACCTGTGTATAAAGCATCCGAATTAGGTTGCTTCGGAACGCCTATAACAGGTGTATCCAATTTGGAAACGGTTGGGGGAATGGTTGTTTTCTTAGGTGGCTTTTGCGCCGAAACGGAATAACTGGCAACACAAAGCCCTATCAGGCAAATTTGTTTTTTTAAAGACATCGGTTTTATCCCTTAGTTTGTTTTTTGTAAAAATAAAAAATTAATTTATTGATTATCATTTATTTATGATTATTTATTTTTTTAAATTAACTTTTTAAACCTCCTCTGGGAACAAAATTAAGGGATTCACTCCAAAAAAGCTACGATTTAACTTTTTTTTAAACGCATTTAATTTTAAGTCATTTTATTTCTAACAGTCATATGTTAGGTTTTACAGTATCGCTTGTTCGATGCGCAGGCGTACCGCTTCAATGCGCCGCCGCAATTGGTCAAAATACCATTTGCGCCCTTTTTCGCCTTGTGAACTAATTTTAGACGACTTATTCATCACGCGTTCAAACCATGTATGTGTATAATCACACATGCGTTTATCCGTCGTTTTCAAGAAGTTAGGATTTCCATGCGTTGTATAAACCATTTGACCAATCGGCGATTGCACATAAATCGTATTATTGGTATAAATCATTTCATTGTGGTATAATTCAAATTTTGCCCCATTCGATTCCGCAGGTTTGCCATGCGCAAATTTGCGCCCGTGTTCTGCCATTGCCTGCATATGCCAAGTCAAATCTTGCATTTTATCGCAAATCACTAAGGCATCCGATGGATTTTGAAACAAACCCGTCACTACATGATATTCGATTTGATTTAAGGTATTATCCATCAAATTGAGCGTCCACAATTCCGTTGTTGGGATTTGTCGATAAAAATGATGGGTTTCCTCCGCTTTTCGGAAAACGGTGTATGGAATGATGTCTTGATGATACTTTTTGTTTTGTAAATATTCAAAATTCCAGACGGTTCGACCCCATACATACAGTTTAAAATTGATGATTTCAGGATGAATAATGTAATAAAACAAAGGAATCTCCGCAGACGCATACCAAACATCCACGCCCGGAATCTGATACATCATCGCCACATCCCGATAAACGGATTCTAAATAATCCTCAAATGTTTTCACCGTATAATTAAATGGATTGAAGGTAAAAACGACTGCATCTGTGTTTTTAAACACAAAACTATCCAATGATATGTTGAATTTACCTGCTAATAAGGTCAATTCATCGGGCGAGAGAAGCGTATCGCCCCGCAGCCGCCTGTAAATGGCATCTTTACCCACATTCAAAAGCAGCGAAAGCGCGTCAATCGCATCCGTCTTTTTTAAGAAACGTTTTGAAATTTCTCCCAACAAATAGTGTTGTAATGGATTAATAGGATTCATGAACCTGCGTTTTTCATCAAAAGTACGCTTTTTTTGCAATTTGCTTCTTAAATTCATACCTTTTTTGATTAAAAAACAAAATACCATTATATATATTTCAAAAATACCGTTTTTAAACAGCAGGCATGGCATGGTTTTTTCGTTTCAAACCATAAAATATTTATATTTTTAAAATAAAATTGTTTCAAACAAATAGACATTTGGCAACCGAATGATTTCTTTTTATGTTAATGTTTAAAACTTGAACCACTATGACAAAATATACCATTATAGTTTCTTTATGTTTGCCTTTGTGCTTGTCTTCCCGTGTAACTGCCCAAACGCCTGTTCAAAATTTGGAACAGGGCGTTGACATTTACAATGCCTTGCGTGAGTATTCCAAAGGCTTGAAATCTGCTAAAATTACGGATGCAGACTTGGCAGCCATCCACAACCGTCAAGAAAAAGGGGTTGCCTTTTTGGAAAACGTCATCCGAGAAGGAAGCGCAGAACAAATTAAAGTAGCCCGTTATTTCAAAACCAATTTGGAATATGAATTAGGCTTTGCGTATGGGATGAAAAAAGAGCATGCAACCGCTTATCAAGTATTCAAAACGATTGCAGAAACCATGATTGCGTTTAAAGCGAGCGATTTTCCGATGAATTACCTGTTTTTCGGTAAAAAATTTGTTGTCAAATGGGACAATTTCGCGCCTACCCAAGCCGAATTTTACACTTGTATGGGCGAAATTAGCTTCAATTTGGGCAAATATGATGATGCGTTGCAAATGACTCGTTTGGGTTTGGCGCATAGCAATACTTCTGATTGGTATAAATACATTGGGTATAATCGGGTTTTGGATATTTACCTCAAAAAAAGAGGGGTCATCACCGAAGCAGAATATTTGGATGATGCTGTTTATATGATTCGTTCTTATTTTGCGTTAAATGTTGAACATCATCAAGTGGTGCGTGAAAATAAATACGCTACTTTTGAACGCGGTTTGCGTATTTTGAAGGCTCATGGCGATAACAAAACCTATGCGATGGCAAGGCGTTTTGGAGAAACGGGCGTTTCGCTTAAAAATAATGGTCAGGTTGAAAACGCGACCTTGATGTATCGATTGGCGATTCAGGGCAATTATGGTAGTCCCTTGTTTTGGATGGAAGGCGTTGAATTAGCCCGCAAAATGGATGATAAACCATTGGCTATCATGGCTTTGGATAAATTAGCAGCTTCCGTTTCTGAAACGAATTGTGGAGAATTAGAGGAATTTGCAAAATTATATGATGAGTTTGGCAAATCGAATAAAGCAAATGATTTTCGCAAACGCACCACGCGTTGTCGCGAAAGTCGGCGCGTCGAAGAAATTCACTTAAAAGCAACCGAACAAGCGTTGAATAATCCCTTCAATATCTATGTCGGCATTTATACGATTCCATTGTTGTACAGCGAAGAAAAGCGCAATATCGGTGGACATATTGATTTTCGGACGGCATTAACCAGTCAAGAATTTGGTTTTAACATGATTAAACAAAATAAAGATTTGTTTATGCCGGGTACACGACCGACTTGGGATGGGTTTTCGGCACATTATGCGTTCAAACGGTTTACAGGACGTAAAGCAATGACGTATGCAGGTGTTTTGTTAGGCTATTCGGATAAGCAATTTCAACCAATTGAAGCGGGGATTCGGGCGGTTGAAAATCAAGGGCAGTTCAAACCGCAATGGTTTCATGCCAAAGAAAAAGAATATTCGTTGATGTTAAATTGGGGTGCGCAATGGTTGTGGCATGTCATTGGGGCGGATTTATTCATGGGTGTTGGCGGAACATATAGCGATTTTAAAACAACTGAAATAGCATTCAATCAAAATAATATTGAGATTCAAAATGATTACTTAAATGCTAAAAAACGCAATCCGTTGAGCGTTACAGCTCGCCTTGGGATGAGTTTTGGGTTGAATTTTGGTCGAAAACGATAAGGATTAAAAAATCTGTATAAAAATTTGTATCATACGATTTTATAGTCTAACGTTTGAGGAGTTGCAAAGCAAACGTGTAAGAAAATTTTTTGTGTTAACAACAAAGGGGTTTATGTTGTTGTTAACACAAAAAATAAAAGAAACGATAATGTAAAACGGAGTGATTCCAAAGCGTTCGGTTCAAATGCTTAAAAATATCTTCTACAATTGTTTTATTTTAACAAATTTTGTTTTAAAAACAAAGCAATCGCTGCAAATACATAATCCCGATTCGTCCGTTTGTAAATGCCATGTCCTTCATCTTTCGCCATAACGTACCAAGTCGAAACCCCATTTTCGCGCAAAGCAGCCACCATTTGTTCCGATTCGGAAAGCGGTACACGCGGGTCATTCGCGCCTTGAAAGATAAACATTGGCTTTGTAATCTGCTTAATATTCGTCAAAGGCGATATTTTTTGTAAAAAAGCACTCATTTGCGGGTCTCTTTCGTCGCCATATTCGACGCGGCGCAAATCTGCCCGATACGAACTGGTGTTTTTCAAAAAACTTACAAAATTGCTAATGCCATATAAATCAATCCCACATTTCAACCGATTGTTAAAGTGCGTCATCGTGGCAAGTGACATATAGCCACCATAACTTTGTCCCAAAACCGCCATTCGCGTTGAATCTAACACAGATTGTTTTGAAGCCCAATCCAATAATGCCCCAATATCCTGCACTGAATGTTCGCGCAACACGCCATTATCCAATTTGACAAAAGTTTTGCCATAGCCACTCGAACCGCGCACATTCGGCACTAAAACCGCAACGCCCAATTCATTTGCCAAAAATTGTCGCCAAGCATTGAAATCTGGGAACGATTGTCCTTCGGGTCCGCCATGAATTTGAATTACAACAGGCACTTTACCCGTCGCATTTTTCGGCATATACACCAAAACAGGGATTTTACGGGTTTCCCCTGTGCGTTCATCCTTATCAAAAGTAGGAAATTGTCTCAAAATGCATTCCGCAAAACCATTCGCAGGCAAACCGCCATTTTCACTAAAAGTCCAACGTTCCACACTATTTTTATCCAAATTTAAAACATAAACATCTTTCGTCGCAGTGGGTGTCGTCAACGTGAAAGCAAGTAATCTGCCCTTTTTATGCAAAGTCATATTTGAAATCACGCCGCTTGGCAATGTAGGTGCTGGTTTTTGTTTTAAAGTACGCGTATCTAAAACATTTATTTTGTAATAACCACCTTCATTACTGGTAAAAACAAGATTTTTTTCATCAGGCGACAATTCAAAATCTTCTATATCCCAATTCAAATCGGCTATTTTACTCATATTTTTACTTTTAAAATCATAAAAACGCAAGCCTGTAAATTCCGAATCTTCGTCTGATAAAACATAAAAACCATTGCCATTGCGGGTCAATTTAGCACGTTTGTAAGCGATTTGTTTTTCAGAAGGATGTAATTGTTCCAATTTTTTATCTTTTAAATCAAAAACATATAGTTTAGATTCATTAATAGATAAATAATTCATAACCAACATTTTAGATTCGTCTTCCGACCAATCCAAAATACTCCAACCACCCCCTTTGTTTTCTAAAATCAATTCAGGCGCACCACCATCCAACGTTTTAACATAAAAATCCAAACTGCCCGCAGTCCGTTTGTTGCTCGTAAAAGCAATTTTATCCCCTTTGGCATTCCACTTTGCATTGCCATTTCGACTTTTGCCATCGGTTAATAACTGATGTTTAAAAGATTGATTATCAAAGAAATAGATTTGATAATTTTCATTGCCCCCCATATCTTTTGAGTACAAAAAGCCTGACCGCACAGGATTCGGACACGCACTGGCGCTGGTCAAAGGCTCTTTGGCAAAAGTCAATTGTTGGCGATACGCGCCTGCTTTCGCAACGTGGTGGATTTGGGCAACTTCGCCAAGTTGTGTTGAAATGTAAATGCCTTCGCCTTTGCTGTCCCAATCGGCAAAGGTAGTGCTGCGCACATTTTGGTATTGCTCCCACCGTTCTTGCAAGGCGGCGGGCAACTCAGGCACTTGGTCTGTAACTAAATTTCCAATGCTCTTTTGTGGCGCAGTTTGCGCACAAAGCATTGTTACACAAAGTGTTGTGATGAGAAAAGGGCTAATTGTACGATTCATTTGCATCATGCTTTTTTAAAATGGATGAAATTTTCTTGTAATGACAACGAAAATACGATTTCAAACTTGAATTTCACGAATTTTTAGGAAGGATTCGTAAAAAAAATCGTGAATCGTTATCGTTACAAGGCAACCCATTTTAAATAAGGGAATACCAAGTCCCTTTACCAACTCCATTTTGTTTAATTTGATGTGTTTTTAATTAAAATATATTTTGTTTAAAAATTTGCAAAAAAAAGGAATAACAAATTTGGTAGTCGGGAAATTTATTTCCCGACTACCAAATTTGTTATTCTTGAGTCAAATATTATTTCAATTTAAACGTCACAGTTACGCCGCCGCGTGCATCCACATTATTGAAAGAAGAAGTGGTGTACGGAATTGTTTTGTTATAATCAAAAAACAACCGTAAATCCAAGTTTGCATTCAATGTGTAGGCTGCCGAAGGAGAAAGGCGCAACGTTTTCGCCCCACTCGAAGGGATAACACTGCCTTGACCCAATTCTCGATTCTGCGTGATGCGGTCATTCCAAGAAAAACTGAAATCTAATTTTAAATCATTGCCCACTTTTTTCTTGCCTTGTGGGTCATTTGCGTCTCCAAGATTGATTTTAATGCCGCCATCATCCACTTTTTCGCCTTTTTTCGGCTTTTTCGGCTTGACTTGTTTCGGCATCAAAAACGGAATCACTACATTTTTCATCGTATGACCAAACGAAATCGTTACTTCCGTCGCTTTCATCTCCGATAAACGCGTATCGCCCAGTGTCAAAGACAAATTTCGAGATTTTTTATAATTAAAACCAAAACGCATCCCCGTTTTCAACTGAGCATCCAAACCAATCAAAGGCGAAAACTGCTCATTGATAACCACCGCAGGAATCCGATATTCTGGATAATAATCATACAATTGGTCTTGATTTTCCTTAACAAATTGTTTCGGATTGCGCACACTGTAATCGCCATTCGTCACGTATTGATTGACAGTCAAGGTCGATTTGTAACCATGCGTCAAGTTGAAACTTTGGAAAACGTCCCGAAACAGAGGCAATTTGGTCAATCCATTGTAGTTCAATCGCCAATTTAATTGAGGCAATCGGTTGAATAAATTGACTTTTGCGGCTTGTACGGGGTCTGTCCCAGTGTAAGATGCCAAAAACGAAGCAACTAATACGTCTCGATTCAACGGACCATAACCCGTTTTGTAACCCGGTCTATCGGGATAATCCGTTGCACCTGCACCCAAAGTTTGCGAAACGATGCTGCGATTCGATAAGAAATTGGCGAAAAGCATACTATCATTGGTTGCTCGAAATATCGTACTTGCCGCAAAAAACGAGGTCGTGAACGAACCCGCATCGTTGAATGCCGTATGTACTAAATTGTCTCTGCCATCTCGCGGGGTGGTATCCCGAAACTCTTGCGAATGATTTTTAGTAAACACGCGATTGGCTTCTATCGTGATTTGGAAATCGGCAAAAGGTTCAACCGTTAATCGGGCATCTGCATTCTGCGTATAACCCGCTAAAACAGGGCGCGTTTGATATAAATCCGTGGAAATGTATTGATTACGTGCTGCGACATCTAACCATTCATCCGTCGGTTGTTCCCAACCTGTTACATATCCCCAACCCGGTGCGGTCATATTTTGTTGTCCAAAAAGCCCTGCTTGCGGCGTAAAACCCGGCACAAAAGAGTTAAATTGTTCACTATAATTGATTCTTGCTTTGCGCAAAGCCATCAATGGACGCAAGACAATGCGCTCGCCGAGACTCGGTTCATACGGCGTATTCGGGTCTTTTTTGCCTTTTTTGCCCTTTTCCGCTTTGGCAGCCGCCATTTCTACTTCATTGATTTCCGTAGGTTCGACCACAGCATCGTCTTTTTTGCCACGCCCGCGTTTTTTCGCCTTCGTTCTACCGCCATCTGATGGCACATTGAGGCGCGGCGTATTGATGCGTTTCAAATACGGAATGTAATTATACAAATTATCAAAATTAAAATCGGCATTCAATTGACGATTTTGCGTATTTTTGATGTTATTGCCGACAGGATTATTGACAAAATTATTGCCCTGCCGCACTTGCGCCATCGCTTCCCAACCATAAGTTGCCGCATAGGTTGCCCGAATCGTAATCCAATCCATGAATGGAATGTGTTTGAAAGGCAACGTATAACTTAAATTCATGGTTTGGTCATACCGTTTCGTCCGCCCCAAATCCTGAACACCTTGATAAATTTTATCAAGTTTCGCTTGGGCAGATGCAGGACGACCGACTTCATCAAAATCAGGAATTTCATCAATCACCGACATATTTTTCGCATCCAGCGTGAATTTCAAAGAGCGCGTCAAATCCCATTGCACATTGTAATTCCTATCCCAAGTAAATCGGCGATTGAAATACGTATTATATTGCGGGTCTTCTCCCGCAAAACGGAACGTCGTTTGCGCCAATTGCCTATCCATCAACGTATTGATGCCAATCGTATTTGGAAAGGGGTTGAAATTGAATTGACTCAAAAGTTTCAAGTATTTGTCCTTCTTAATCAATGCTTTAAATGGTTCTATGTAATACGCTTCCCGCGAATAATTATAATCCAAACCACCCCGATACGCATCTTTTGCGTCTGACGCAATCAACGGGTCTGATTTTTCGGTGCGCGTGTAAGCATACGATGCACTGAAATTTTCAATATCCCAAGGTTTTGGTTTTGAACCCGTATTCGTGCGGTCTTTGCGCACATTCGTCAAACTGTAACTCGTAATTTTCGTTTGCGTAATCGCATTGCTGCGAATCGAATCGCGTTTGGTCGCATCCGTTTCTTGGTCTAATTTCGATTTCAAACTCAAATCCAAATCATACGGGTCGAATTGTGGCGTTCTCACTTGATGCGAGCGTTGCACATAAAACGGCAAATGAACACCCCATTTATGCGGCAACATTTTCGACAATTCAAACGTACCCGACACGTCATAACCCAAAATTTGTTCTCGACTCCGTTGTTGCACTTTTTGTTCCAAACCGCCATAGCCAACACCAGTATAAGTTCCCGAAAGGGTCACATTTCCAAAATCCGCCATTTTCACATCCAAGCGTGCTAATGCCGCGCCTGCACCTTGCTCATTCAATCCACTGACGCGTAACTCATTGAGCCACAACTCGGTACATAAATCGACATCATCATAATTGTAAACGCCCACCATGAAACCTTTCACCAAACCGATGTTCGGATTGCCTTTTACCTTGACTTTATTGCGCGTTTTTTCAGGGTCAATGATTTCATAAATCGAATCCAAAGCACTTCGCGCCCCATTTCGACGCTCTTTCACCGCACTTAACAATGATAATGGAAAATCAAAAGCATTTTCCGCTTTCCAAACTTCATTGGCATATTGCGCCGTATTGTTTGCCAAACCAGCTACCACATTTGGGTCTGACATGGTTAACGGAATTTCATATTCATAATAATTATTGACAAAGTCACTCCCAATCCGCATGAAAACACTTGCCTTTCTTTGTTGCACCTGTCCGCGATAATTTCGGTCTTCTGCATGCACAAACATCCTGAGACGCTCGTACATACGCATATCCATTTGTACTAATTTGAAAATCGATTTTGCCTTGTTGGACTGTAAATTACAAATCCGCATCGACAAGGCTTGCTCATTCTGACGGGCATTTTGGGTATAAGCCCCAATCGCATCCTGCCGAATCACACCCGGAGGCAATACGTAGTTGAACGGATTCCGCTTGCTATTTTCCTCAATATTAACGGCTGTCGTTTCCAAAGTCGAGGTATTATCATCGCGGTCAATCGTGCGTCCAGCTACGGTTTGTTCGCGTTGGAAACGCCGCCATTGATTACGAACCAAATCTAATTTGGCAAAACGCATTGTGACAGAATCTTTGAAACCCCGAGCAATCAAACGAACAAATCTTATATTCCTAAATCCTTGTATCTGCCCATATTTTTTATCAAAATCTTGCAATGGAACGCGAAAGTGATACCAAGTCCGCGTTTTGGCATCATCCTCTACGGATTCGATGATATACTTATTATTTTTCAAACCTTTGGTCGCATTCGGCGCAATCGGGATTTCATATTGATAATAAGCCTCATTTTCATCAAACGTATTATCGTGATTCACATCCTCTGTATCGGGCCAGTTCGTAGAAGATTGTACGGATTGGTCATTATCTGCCCGCGAATTGCCTTCTGTTGAATTAAAACGCAAGTATCTATCCAACAAATTGTAGGTAGTGGATTCAAACGCAGGGTCATTATAATATTGAAAATCATCATTTGAAGGGTCTGCTTGCATGGTGGCAAGCGCGGCTGGATTCAAATAATTCGCCATTCTATCCAAATACGGTTTGTAATGCACGCGTTCCCCCTCATCATTGATGCCATCTAAACCCACATCTTGCGCCAAACGCACCGCAGGGTCTGCATCGAAGGCATTCGGCAAATTTAATTCGGTACGCGGCACTTTTCCCCAACGCGTTTTGTCCTCATTCAAGGTCAGATTGCGCGGACTTTTCAAACCATTTTCGTAAGAACGCCGTGAATCTTTTAAAATATCTTCCGAAATCTCGCCAATGTGTAGTAATAACTGTCCACCATTATCTCGGTCAGGATTATTAATCGTCGGGTCAAGCATCCAAAAATCCATATATTCGATATTTGCTGCTTCAAAATCGGTGTTCGTCAACCCGCGCATGATGCCCGCCCACCGCGTTTCGGGTTCTCTCAACCGCCCATTGGTTTCCAAACCTGCCGAAATCCGTCCATTGGCATTAATAATCGGGTCTTTATCGTCAAAATTGTATGGACCGCGTGTGTAAGGCGAGTAATGCACATCAAAAGTGCGCAAGGAACTCAACTCAAAAGCCGATTGCGCCTCCCGATTTGGGAACACTTCGCGCACAGGAATGAAGGTCGTATAAGGATTTAAATACGGGTCTCTACCCGCTTGATTGCTAAATTTCGTATGTAACTGGTCTCTAACGTAGTTATCCGCAAAAAACCAACTCAATTTAGCACGGTTCACCCCAAAAATCGTAGTTGAATCGGCTGTATTTTTAGTTTCGGGGAACAATGGATTGCGTTGCGGCACACTCGCCAACGTCCAAGCATTGAAACCCGACATCAAAGAAAATGGACTCGTGCTGCCTTCAAAATCATCCACATACACCGCACTCGTATTCGTTCCATCCGCCGTTTTAATAGCACTTGCGTAACCCGGTTTCAAATAAGCCGCTTCTGCTGTAAATGTAATGTTAGACGGCTCTTTGGTGGAAATCAAGGGCAATTTATCCACTAATTTCGTCAACCAAGGCGCGTCTTCACTAAAATTCATGTCTAACCCATAAATTTTATTATCAATCGGGTCATCGCCAACATTGACTTTACGAGTGAAAGGTTGTTCAAAAAGGTTCAAATAGGTTGCACCAATATTGAAATTTTTCTTCACACTATAATCCGCGCGCAAACCGACCATCAAACGGGTCTGAAAACCAAATAAAGTATTGTCTTCAAACGAGACGCTCAAAGGCAAATCGGGACTCAAATACGCAGGATTCAAGACTTTCAAGGTCCCAATCCCATAATTCACTTCATAATCAATGCCTTCAGTCAACGGTCGTCCACCTGCATTGACGCGAATCGAACCCGGTTTCAAATTGAACGCGCCCAAAGAAATATCCGAACTAATGCTGGATTTCGCCGAACCGCGTAAGACAAATCGGTTTTTCTCTGCATTTTCCTGCGCCCGAAACAAGGTCGTGCGGTACAACGAATCATAAGCATATTTATCTGCAATCGATTGACTTCCAGTCAATTCCACAATTTTTTTGCGCAAAGAACTCCCAAAAGGTTCTAACACAGGAAACATAATCCGACCATTGCGCGGATTAATCGTCACGCCCGAAATAAAGTCAAAACGTCCGTCGGGTTGCGGGTCGCCTTGCGTATTGATTCTATCCAAATTCAACAACCGAATCAAGGGCTGCGTATTCAAACCCGTTTCGGATAAAAAACGCTTATCGGCGCGGTCTTTACCTGGGTCTTGGTAAAAAACTTCGAGGTTAAAATCTTGTGGATTATTCACATACGCATTAATCGCATATACATTTTTCATCATTAAATCCCACAAAGGCACATCTGTTGTTTGCGCCGTCGTTTTTAACATCTTGACAAACAACACTTTACTCGTTCCATCGCCCTCAAAATAGGTCGCCCGGTCGCCCGATAAATCGCCCACTCGGAACGGTTCATTCGGATTATCAGGATTCGGACCATGACCATTGTAATAATACGTAAACGAAACGCCTAATACTTGGTCTCTATCGACATTATTCACCGAAAGCGTCCCCAATTGCGGGTTAAATGTATATTCCGTTGGTGACAATTTTTTAGCAGACACTTTCATAAAATCGCGCCCACCCAACAAATTAAAACCACTTGCCGAACTTTCCAACTTCCCAATAATCACATTCAATCGCCGATTATTCGTATCCGCATTCAAACGCTGATACAAATCATTCGCCGCATTATCAGGTAAATGATAGGTATTCGTAATATCTAAAACGCCATTTGCCAATTGCACCGCTTGTGGATTCGTCAATCTATCGCCTTCGCCCAAATCCGCAAAAGCCACAATCTGCCGCACTTCGCGGTCATCATTGCGTTTATTCGTGACCCAAACCTCAATATCTTTCACCGAAAACAAACTTTTTATTTGCGGTAACTCGCTCAATGCAGGTTCAAAACTATTCCGATTGAAATGCGACAAGAAGAAATGTCGATTTTCATCATATTGATCTACTTGAACGGCAAACTGTTGTACTTGCGCCCCGCCTTGTAAGTTCAAGGTTTGACGGCGCGATTGTTGTTGCGCACCCAAAGCGGTCAATTTCAAATAGCCAAATTGCAAGGTCGTTTTCAAACCAAACAAATTCTGACTGCCTTGAATCAACGTCCCGCGCAAGGGCAAACTCACATTTCCCGCTTCCAACGATTTGATAATATCATCCTCACTAAACTGATTGGTATTATAATTCAACTTAATAATACGGTCAAAATCGAACTGCGCTTTATTATTAAACGCCGTATTCAAATTCAACTTTTCGCCAATTTTGCCCGTAACATTAAAATTAATATTCATATCAAACAACAAACCGCCCGTCGTACGCGCCCGAATTGGCAAAATCGGATTGTCATAACGGCGATAATCGCCCCCAAAAGTCAAATCAATATTGCCCTGTGGACGGATATCAATGCCCGTACCACCGAAAATCTGATTAATCAGCTTATCGCCAATATCCGCTTTCATCTTCACAGGGTCGAGTTTTTTGGTCAAATCATTGCCCAAAAGCATCTTAATTTTATTATCCTGCGTCTGCGAGAAGTCAATTTTAGAAATCGGGTCGATTTTTTCGCCGCGACTGTTGCGATGAATCCCTGCAAGGCGGTCGAAATACTCTTTTTCTTGCGCTTTTGACTTCCATTGCACATATTCCTCAAACGTCATGACGGTAGGCGTTCTAAAAAAATCGCCCCCAATTTTTTCCGTCAAATAATATCGATTCGTCACAGGGTCATATTCCACCGATTTTTCAATGATGGACGGGTCTTTCAAATAAAACGGATTTTTAATAGAATCCCTTAAAAAATCACCTGTTCGGTCCTGCAAAGGTACGGTATCTGGTGCGGCGGTCTTCAACACCGCGATATATGCCAACACATTTGAAAGGGTCGTCTGTAGTTGCCCCTGCTGCTGACAAGGTGGCAAGGTGTTTCGACTCCCAAAACCGTTTGAGGCGGGGTAAAACCCTACGGTTGGAACAGCATTCGTATTCAAACAAAAACTTCCAAGCACAATCGGTAGTAGCAAAAATTTTATTCGATTCATAACACAATTTGTGGGAAAATAACCATTCGGCAGGGTTTCAAAACCCAAATTTTTTTAAATATTTCTTTTAAAAAACTATATTCAGCGATGCTTAGTCTGCTTTAACGATTTTTTAACGTTTTAGGTATGTTCTAAAAATCGGGCTGCTGAAATGACAAACCACATCCTAACACTGTGTATCCGAAAATACCCTAAATGTGTTACAATGTGGTTTGTAAAAATTTTCAATACCCTATCAAAAAAAAAGCCAAGTCGGAACGATAGCGCGTGAAGGATTTTTTAAAACCCTCCAATCACGGTACTTGATTTGTTTGATTTTAAGGACATATAGTTGCTTTTACAAAAAAATCGAACAAATGCATCCTTATTTTCCAATATTCCCTCCTTCTTGATTCAACTATTATTATCTTTGATAAATCTTTTATTCAAAAAAATAAAATTTGTTGAAGTATGATAAAGCGTTTTATTTGGGGACTCCTTTGGCTGTTGTTTTACAATGCCCCTGTTGCACAAGCTCAAGTCCTGCCTTTTTACAAAATCGATTCCATTCAGGAAATCCGAGTTTATTTCACGTACCCGAATTGGGATTATCGATTAGACACCGCCGCCGCGTCTGTGTATGAATCGTTTACAATTGCCCGACAGGTCAAAATCAATGGCGTTACGTTTGACTCGGTGGGCGCGAAATACAAAGGCAATTCGACTTTTCGAGCCACCAATAAAAAAAATCCTTGGCATTTTGAATTAGACCATATCAAGGGAAATCAACAGTATCAAGGCATTAAAGATATAAAATTATCTAATATTTGGTCAGACCCCAGTTGTGTACGCGAAGCATTGAGTTTTGATATTTTAAAAAACTATATGCACTGTCCGCGTGCCAATTTTGCTCGCGTCTATGTCAATGATACTTTGATAGGGCTTTACACCAATACAGAAGCCGTTACCAAGACTTTTGGACAACGAGAATTTTATTCCGATAATAATAATCCCTTTTTTAAATGCAATCCGCCTGCGGGACCAGGTACAGGAACGCCGAGTTTAGCTTACATTAATGCCGATTCAACCAGTTATATGCGTATTTATGAAATGAAATCGGATTTTGGGTGGAAAGATTTGGTCGCGTTATGTGATACGTTGAAAAATAAACCTGCTTCCATCGAGCAGGTGATGGACATGGATAGGGTGATTTGGATGGGCGCGTTCAACGCTTTGGTGTTGAATTTAGATTCTTATTCGGGCGCGTTTGGTTGGAATTACTACCTTTGGAAGGACAATAACGGTCGATTTAACCCCATTGTTTGGGATATGAATATGTCTTTTGCCTCTTTCAGAATGACGGGAACGACTCCACCCAATTTGGATACCTTGACCGCCATTTCCGTAACGCCCTTTTTGCATCAAACCAATACAGCCCGTCCTTTATTAAACTTAATTTTAAAGGATAGCAATTCCACCTACCGCCGTCAATATGTTGCTCATTTAAAAACAATGCTGAATGAAATGTTTTTAAGTGGTTATTACAAAACCGCAGGTGTAAACCAACAAAATATTATTGACCTTGATATTCAACGAGATACAAATAAATTTTATCCTTATTCCAGTTTCAAATCGAATTTTTACATTGCGCAAACAGGTTCCGTAGTGCCAACGCCTGTAACCTCTGGTAGCTTTCCCGGCATTGTGAGTTTGATGGATAAACGCGCCGTTTGGTTGCGCGATAATGTGCCTGCACTTGGTTATCAACCACCTGTGATGGCAAATCGCACGATTACACCTGCAACGCCGCGTTTGAATGATGCGATTTGGGTCACAACTCGCTTGACGAATGCTACTTATGCGTATGTCGGTTGGCGGGCATCCATTGCAGATATATTCAAAAAAGTACAACTCTTTGATGACGGTTTACACCAAGATGGATTGGCAAACGATGGGGTTTATGGGACAAGTTTTCCCGCATTATCCGCTACGATGCAATACTATATATATGCAGAAAATAATAATGCAGGTTTATTCAGTCCAGAACGCGCTGAACACGAATTTCACCATATTACGATTGATGTGACCCAAGTAACACCGATTACACGCGGTCAATTGGTGCTGAATGAAATCATGGCAGTGAATACGAAAACGGTGGTTGCGCCCAATGGCAAATACGGCGATTGGGTCGAATTGCACAATCGTACCAATAATGCGCTCAATATTGGCGGAGTAACCATCAGTGATGACCGCACTTTTTTAACGAAATGGCGCGTTCCTGCGAACACCATTATTGCACCGAATGGCTATCTCATCGTTTGGGGAACGGATGACTCTTTGATTGTCAATGATTTACAAATGAATTTTAAATTAACTGGAAATGGAGAGGCGTTATATATGATGGCTCCCGCGCCTATCGCTTTATTGGATTCGGTAACGTTTCCAAGACAAAAAGCAGATACGACTTGGGCGCGTTATCCGAATGGAACGGGCAATTGGCGTTTCCTGCGGGCAACGTTCAAAGCGCCCAATACCTTAACGGCAAATGAAGAGGTTTTAAAACAATTGCATTTAAAAATCTATCCGAATCCAACCGATGGTTTCACGATTATCGAAAGTACAGATAATGAACCCCTAAATAGTATTCAAATTTTTGATGCATCAGGTAGGCTTTTGAGAACGGAAAAATTGATTTCGGATTCAAAAACCATTTTAGATTTTGGAAATTTGCCAAATGGCATGTATTTTATTCGGATTCAAGGGCAAAAAGTGGTATCAATCGTGTTGCAACGCTGATAGTTGTTTAAACACATAGGACACATAGGTTTACATTAGGACACATAGGTTTATATAGGACAGATAGACACATATCATGCCCGCCTATGTAAACCTATGCAAACCTATGCAAACCTATGCAAACCTATGCAAACCTATGCAAACCTATGCAAACCTATGCAAACCTATGCAAACCTATGCAAACCTATGCAAACCTATGCAAACCTATGCAAACCTATGCAAACCTA
>JAAFJT010000014.1:0-12334 GCA_013298955.1 Chitinophagales bacterium | reverse complement strand
AAACCTATGCAAACCTATGCAAACCTATGCAAACCTATGCAAACCTATGCAAACCTATGCAAACCTATGCAAACCTATGCAAACCTATGCAAACCTATGCAAACCTATGCAAACCTATGCAAACCTATGTAAACCTATGCAAACCTATACAAACCTATGCAAACCTATGCAAACCTATGCAAACCTATGCAAACCTATGCAAACCTATGCAAACCTATGCAAACCTATATAAATCTATGTGCCCTATGTAAACCTATGTGTCCTATGTGTTTAAAAAATCCAAGTTCAAGACAACATTTTCACCCAATACGCTGTTATTGCAAAAAAACATTGAACCGCTATATGGAGTAGTTGGGAGAAAAGAGGGTAATTGCTTTCGTTTGCGGCTCTCTTTTTGCGGACACTTCTCTTTTAAAGCAGTACAACAACTATGATTAAATTCGCTTTGCTGACGGAATCATTTTTCTTGTAAAAGATTTAAAATCAATCTTTTACAAGATTTCCTAATAGCTTGACAATCGTAACTATTGATTTTATTGCATTTTTTTAAAAAAGTAAACCCAATACTTTTACGCGGTCAACCAATTGTTATTTGTTTCACAGAACCAATTAATTATAATTTATTTTGAAAGATTTGAATCCATATAGCCGCCGCGTCACGCAAGACCCGACTCAACCTGCGGCACAAGCTATGTTACACGCGGTCGGTCTCACGGATGCGGATATGAAAAAAGCACAAGTCGGCATTGTTTCGACGGGTTGGGAAGGCAACCCGTGCAACATGCACCTCAACGATTTGGCAAAAGACATCAAAAAAGGAGTGCAATCTGCTGATTTAGTGGGACTTATATTCCACACAATTGGGGTAAGTGATGGGATTTCGATGGGGACGGAAGGCATGCGTTTTTCCCTGCCAAGCCGCGATTTGATTGCCGATAGTATCGAAACCGTAGCGAGTGCGCAATGGTATGATGCCGTTGTTGCAGTGGTGGGCTGCGATAAAAATATGCCGGGTGCTGCTATGGCTTTGGGGCGTTTGAACCGTCCGAGCATCATTGTCTATGGCGGGACGATTGCTTCGGGACAATATAAAGGACAGAAATTGGATATTGTATCTGCGTTTGAGGCTTTTGGTAAAAAAATGGCGGGTACGATTAGTGATGAGGATTTCAAAGGAGTCGTGCATCATGCGTGTCCGGGTGCGGGTGCGTGTGGCGGCATGTACACGGCGAATACGATGAGTTCCGCGATTGAAGCGTTAGGCATGGCGTTACCGAATAATGCGTCGAATCCTGCTTTAAGCAAGGATAAAAAAGCCGAATGCGCTCGGGTTGGTGCTGCGATTCGATTGTTATTAGAAAAAAATATCTGTCCAAAAGACATTATGACCAAAAAAGCATTTGAAAATGCGATAACGGTTGTAATCGTTTTGGGTGGTTCGACGAATGCTGTGATGCACTTGATAGCGATGGCAAAATCGGTTGGAGTCGATATTAGTTTGAAAGATTTTCAACGTTTGGGTGCGAAAGTGCCTTTTCTGGCGGATTTGAAACCATCAGGCAAGTATTTGATGGAAGATTTATTTGCGATTGGCGGCGTACCTGCGGTAATGAAAATGTTGTTGAAAGCAGGCTTTTTGCATGGCGATTGTTTGACGGTAACGGGTAAAACCATTGCTGAAAATTTGGCAAATGCAGCAGATTTGACTGCAAATCAAGACATTATAAAACCATTGAGTCATCCCATTAAACAAACAAGTCATATTCAAATCCTGTACGGCAATCTCGCAACAGAAGGCTCCGTAGCTAAAATCACAGGAAAAGAAGGCGAGTTTTTTAAAGGAAAAGCAAAGGTTTTTGATGGAGAAGCGGCTGCAAATCAAGGCATTATGAATGGCAAAATTAATGCAGGTGATATTATCGTGATTCGGTATTGCGGTCCAAAAGGTGGTCCGGGCATGCCTGAAATGTTGAAACCAACGGCGGCGATTATGGGCGCGGGTTTGGGCGATAAAGTGGCGTTGATTACGGATGGTCGTTTTTCGGGCGGAACGCATGGTTTTGTCGTCGGACACATCACGCCTGAAGCGCAAATGGGCGGTTTGATTGCGTTTTTGAAAGACGGTGATGAAATTACGATTGATGCAAAACATAATTTGCTCAATGTCAGTTTATCCGATACAGAAATTGCCAAACGCCGCGAAAATTGGAAAACACCGCCTTTGAATACGAAAAATGGCGTTTTATTGAAATATGCCAAGACCGTTTCATCTGCAAGCGAAGGTTGTGTAACAGATGTTTTTTAGAAAGGATACAAATATATAGGCGCAATTTTTTACCTTTTACAATTCGTGAATAATTTTTATAATTATTCATAACAACTTAACTACCAATTAATTATCATACAAATTAACGCTCGTGCGTCCGAAAGGGCGCACGATGTTTTTTCCAAAATTTAGTACCCTAACCAAAATATGAGTAGCCAAGTTCTATCTAAAAATAATAATATAGCAGACGTACCAAGCACCAAGATTTCGGGGGCAGAAGCCGTGATGAAAGCCTTATTGGAAGAAGGCGTTGATACCATTTGGGGTTATCCGGGTGGTGCGATTATGCCGATTTACGATGCTTTGTACCATTATCAAGACCGAATTCATCATTATTTGCCGCGACATGAGCAAGGCGGGATTCATGCGGCACAAGGTTATGCCCGCGTGACCCGCAAAACGGGGGTTGCCATGGCAACTTCGGGTCCTGGCGCGACGAATTTGATTACTGGTTTGGCAGATGCGTATTTGGATTCGACTCCATTAGTTTGCATTACGGGGCAAGTTCGACGCAATTTGTTGGGCAGTGACGCTTTTCAAGAAACGGATATTGTCGGTTGTACGATTCCTGTGACGAAATGGAGCTACCAAGTGACCGATGCAAAAGAGATTCCGAGCGTAATGGCGCGGGCTTTTTATATTGCCAATTCGGGTCGTCCCGGTCCCGTTTTAGTAGATATTACAAGAAATGCACAAGTAGAATTAGTTGATTTTGAATATTTTAAGAATCCTCACATTCGCAGTTATCATCCAAATCCGAAACCCAATCCTGTTGCGGTTCAATCCGCAGCCGATTTGATAAATCAAGCTAAAAAACCTTATATTTTGGCGGGTCATGGGATTCAAATTGCGGGGGCTTCCGAGATTTTTAGACAATTTGTAGAAAAAACAGGGATTCCTGTGGGGCATACGGTGCATGGTTTGGGCAATTTGCCCGCTTATCATGCGTTGAATATGGGCATGTTAGGCATGCACGGCAATTATGGGGCAAATTTGAAATGTAATGAGTGTGACGTATTAATTGCAATCGGTATGCGTTTCGACGACCGTGTGACGGGTGATGTCAGTCGTTTTGGAAAACAAGCGAAAGTGATTCATATCGAAATTGACGCGGCGGAGATTGACAAAAATGTTAAAACGACGGCGGCGATTCATTGCGATGCGAAATTGGCATTACAAGCCTTGATGCCTTTGGTGGAAACCAAAACGTATCCAAAATGGGTGAAAGAATTTAGAGATTGCGATAAAATCGAGCAAGAAAAAGTAATGGTACGCGATTTACAGGCAAATGCGCAACATCAAATGCGGATGGGTCAAGTCGTGCGCGAAGTTTCGATTCAAACCAAAGGCGAAGCGATTGTGGCGACCGATGTAGGTCAACATCAAATGTCGGCGGCTCGATATTACGAATATAAAGATGTAAATCAATGGGTTTCCTCTGGCGGCGCGGGAACGATGGGTTTTGGGTTGCCTGCTGCTTTTGGGGCAAAATTGGCTGCGCCGAACAAACAAGTTGTTGCTTTTATCGGCGATGGCGGGTTTCAAATGACGCTTCAAGAGTTGGGCATGTGTTCCCAATGGAATATTGGGGTGAAAATTGTGATTTTGGACAACGAATTTTTGGGCATGGTGCGGCAATGGCAACAATTGTTTTTCGACCGTCGTTATTCATTTACGGAGTTGAAAAATCCTGATTTTGTCAAAATTGCAGAAGGTTTTGGGGTGAAAGGCAAAAAAATCGTTCATACCAACGAATTGAAAGCGGCAGTAGCAGAAATGTTGGCTTTTGACGGTCCGTATTTGCTGCATGTGATGGTGGAAAAAGAGGAAAATATTTTCCCAATGGTGCCTGCGGGTGCTTCTGTTTCAGAAATCATTTTAGAAAAACCTTAGACATAACGTCGTCGAGGTTTAAAACCTCGACGACGTTGGATTATAAAACGTAAAAAATCGAATCATGTCCAAAGATTTAAATAAAGAATATACGATTTCCGTTTTTACTGAAAATAAAGCTGGTTTAATGATGCGTGTCGTACAAGTTTTCACGCGGCGGCATTTCAATATTGAGTCGTTGACGACTTCGCAATCTTCGATGGAAGGCATTTTTCGATTTACCATCGTCGTGCATTTGACAGAGGAGGATGTCCGAAAAGTAGTGGCTCAGTTGGATAAACAAGTAGAGGTTTTAAAAGCATTTTACTATGAAGCACATGAAGTTGTGTATCAAGAAATTGCTTTATATAAAGTGCCGATTAAAGCCTACACCGAAAGTAGTGGCAGATTGGAACGCCTCATGCGCAAGCACAATGCGCGGATTTTGACAATTGAATCCGAATTTATC
The DNA here is from genome assembly GCA_013298955.1 of Chitinophagales bacterium. Lineage (GTDB taxonomy): Bacteria > Bacteroidota > Bacteroidia > Chitinophagales > Saprospiraceae > JAAFJT01. Next base: position 7,667 of record JAAFJT010000014.1, on the reverse strand, counting down.
GTCATTGAAAAAACAGGACATCAAGAAGAAACTCAGAAATTATTAGAAGATTTGAAAAAAGTCGGGATTTATGAGTTTGTTCGTTCAGGTCGAGTTGCCGTCACGAAACCGATGGAGCAATTAAATCATTATTTGAAAAATATTGAGTTTGCGGAAGCAAATTAATTTTTAAAACTAATTAATTATCATTATGGCAAAATTAAAATTTGGGAACGTTGAGGAAAACGTGGTCACGCGGGAAGAATTTCCGTTAAAGAAAGCGCAAGATTTTTTACAAAAAGAAACCATTGCAATCATTGGTTATGGTGTTCAAGGACCGGGACAGGCTTTGAACTTGCGCGACAACGGTTTTAATGTCATCGTTGGTCAGCGTCAACCTTCCAAATCTTGGGAAAAAGCAAAAAAAGATGGCTTTGTCCCTGGTGAAACCTTGTTTGATATTGAAACTGCTTGCAAACGCGGTACGATTATTATGTATTTGTTGTCGGATGCGGCTCAAATCGCTGCTTGGCCCACCGTTAAAAAACATTTGACGGCTGGAAAAGCATTGTATTTTTCGCATGGTTTCGGCATTACTTATAAAGAACGCACTCAAATTGTGCCACCGAGTGATGTGGATGTGATTTTGGTTGCGCCGAAAGGTTCTGGAACGTCTTTGAGACGGATGTTTTTGCAAAAACGCGGTTTAAATTCATCTTATGCGGTTTTCCAAAACGCTACGGGTCATGCAGAACAACGGGCAATTGCTTTGGGAATTGGTGTTGGTTCGGGCTATTTGTTTGAAACAACGTTCAAAAAAGAAGTTTTTTCAGATTTGACGGGCGAGCGCGGTACGTTGATGGGTGCAATTCAAGGCATTTTTGAAGCACAATTCAATGAATTGAGAAAACGCGGTCACTCTCCAAGTGAGGCATTCAACGAAACGGTGGAAGAATTGACCCAATCTTTGATGCCTTTGGTGGCTGAAAATGGCATGGATTGGATGTATGCAAACTGTTCGACCACAGCACAACGTGGTGCATTGGATTGGAAAAATAAGTTTAGAGATGCAGTCGCGCCTGTTTTCAAAGATTTGTACGACAGTGTTGCATCAGGCAATGAAGCACAACGGTCGATTGATAGCAATTCTCAACCTGATTATCGGGAAAAGTTGGAAGTCGAGTTGGACGAATTGCGCAATTCTGAAATGTGGCAAGCGGGCAAAACGGTACGGAGTTTGCGCCCTGAGTTTGTTAAAATTAAAGAAAAAGTGTAATATTTTAACACATAGTGCACATAAGAGTACATAGGACACATAGGACACATAGGACACATAGGACACATAGAGACAATCCTTTAAAAACTGGATATTAAAGGATTATCTCTATGTGTCCTATGTACCCTATGTACCCTATGAGTGCTATGTGTTTGCTAATCAATTTTTTATGCGAATTACGGAAGCAATTATCCTTGCGGGCGGCATGGGAACGCGTTTGCGCGAAGCAGTGGCTGATGTGCCTAAACCAATGGCTCCTATTGGCAATCGCCCTTTTTTGGCTTACCTTTTAGACGATTTGAAAATTCAAAAAATCCAACGAGTCGTTTTATCGGTTGGTTACCAATATGAAGTGATTCAAAATTATTTTGGAAATCATTATAAGGGCATTCAAATCTCCTATTCCATTGAAAATCAACCACTTGGAACTGGTGGTGGCATTCGTTTAGCCTTAAATGAATGTATGCAAGAAAACGTTTTTATCCTCAATGGAGATACTTTTTTTAAAGTCAATTTATCCAAATTATCCGCTTTTCACCATCGAACCCAAGCCGATTTAAGCATTGCCTTGAAAAAAATGAGTCATTTTGACCGATATGGTATTGTGCAAACGCAGGGTAATCAGATTATTCAATTTGAAGAAAAAAAATATTGTTTGGAAGGATATATCAATGGCGGCATCTATGCCCTCAATAAAAACTTTTTTTCAAAACAAAATTTGCCTGAAAAATTTTCTTTTGAAAAAGAAATCCTTGAACGCGCATTAGGCGATTATTGCGCGTTCAAAGGTGCAGCCGATGCGTATTTCATGGATATTGGCATTCCAGCCGATTATTTTCAATTTCAAAAAGATTTTCAATTATAAAAAGTGTATTTTGGGGTTTTTTTGATGCAAAACCATTCCCTTATCCTTTAAACAATGAAAAAGCGCATCCTTTTAAAGGATTTGAAACGAATCTAAAAATAAATCTGCGGACGCGTTCATACTTTTATCGCGCATCGTCATCGTTTGAATCATATAAAAACGATTGCCGACTAAAAAACATTTCGATTTGATAAAAACATTCGCTTGGTTGTAACTCACCCGCCAAATTTTACCTTTATGAACCCCTAACAGCACATCGCTTTCATATAATAATTTGCCATTAACGCCCATGACTGAATTTTCTATCGTTACATTGAAAAATTCAGTTCTTAATTCTGTTGAATCCCGATGAAACGTACCTTGTGGATAATCCAAATAATTGACTACATAGAAAACATTGTCAGGTTTTGGCTCCGTCGGCTTGAAAACAAAGGCATGATAGGCTGTTTCGCCCATTGCCGTTTTTATTTTGGAAACTTTTTCGACCAATTCGCCGGGGGCATTGATGCGAAATTTGCCTTCCAAATGGATTTGCTCTTTCCAAGTCAGCGTTTGTGCATGAGCAGGGGTAATCATTAAAAAAGCAAAAAAAACAAATATCATTTTTGGTATCATTGAAACATAATTTTTAGACAAAATGAGGTACAAAACCGCCTTGAATGCAACCGACTAATGGCATCACATTATCGCCATTCATCGTAATTTCAATCCCATCCGCTTTCAATGCACTCACTTGTTGATACCATTTGCTCGCCAACAGTTTAGGTATTTCTTGCAAGTGAATCAAACAGTGAAAACCGCCACGAGTCCGAATCCAAGTCGAAGGCAAATCCATCGCTTGACGCAATTGTTGAATGCGTTCTGTTGAAATTTTAGTAAAATCAAGGTCAATATCCAAATCAAAAAACACTTTCCTCGAACACGACGTTTGTAACGCTGATAATGCCACTTGATAGGGATTCAAAATTTGCCCCGTTTGCGCCCCATGCAGTAATTCTTTCATCACTGTAAAATTGGCTTGGGTCAAACTGCGCGGATTCGGTGTAATATATACGCCTAAGGCTTCTTCTGGAACGGGTTTTCCTTTGTCCAAGTACGCGCCAAAAGCAACTTCCATTTGTTCCAATTTATTGACTAAGTTTTGCTTAGTGGCTTGAAAACGTTTGAGTTGTACTTGTGAAGAAATCGTAATACCAGTTGTTTTAATCCACTTATTGCGTGCCAATAAGCTGACATAATACACTTCATCGGCTTGCAAATCAGGTAGAAAACGCACGAAGGCTTCCAATTGCTCCCTGTCTCGAATAATTTGATAAGTTTCCCCTCTTTTCATAAAAATACTTTTTTTTTTACTTTTTTTTACAACTTAGTTTGTTTTATAAACTAAGTTGTATTATCTTTGCAGCGTGTTACATACAACATGGTAGTTGGGAAATTTATTTCCCGACTACGATATAACGATTAAAATTTAAAAACAAATGTTTGATAAAATTTATAAAGCAAATATCAGCCTATTGACCGATTTATATCAGTTAACGATGGCTTATGGTTATTTTAAGCAAGATATGCACGAAAAAGAGGCTGTTTTTCATCTTTTTTTTCGCAAAAATCCATTTCATGGGCATTATGCGATAGCCTGTGGGTTGGAATTAGCGATTGATTACTTGAAAAATATTCATTTTTCAGGTGCTGAAATTCAATATTTGCGCCGTTTGAAAGGTTCGGATGATAATCCCCTTTTAGACGAAGCCTTTTTGGAATTGCTACAAAATTGGGATTTCAAATGCAATATAGATGCCATTCCGGAAGGTACGGCTGTTTTTGCGAATGAACCGATTTTGCGCGTTCAAGGCCCGCTTTGGCAGGCGCAACTATTGGAAACAACGTTATTAAATATTATCAATTTTTCAACATTGATTGCTACCAAAGCGGCGCGTATCGTTACGGCTGCTCAAAAGGACAGTGTTTTAGAATTTGGGTTGCGGCGCGCACAAGGCGTTGATGGCGGTTTGACGGCGAGTCGGGCGGCGTATATTGGTGGGGTGCAGGCTACGAGTAACGTTTTGGCGGGTCAAATATGGGGTATTCCTGTGCGCGGGACGCATGCGCATTCTTGGGTGATGAGTTTTGACGATGAAAAAACAGCTTTTCAACAATATGCACACGCATTGCCGAATAATTTAACATTTTTGGTGGATACCTATGATACGCTTGAAGGCGTTAAAAATGCCATTCAAACGGTTAAAAATATGAAAACGAATCCTAATTCGTTTGGCATCCGGTTAGATTCGGGTGATTTGGCAACATTGAGTATTGCGGCTCGAAAATTATTGGATGAAGCGGGTTTTCCCAATGCTAAAATTGTCGCAAGTAATGATTTAGATGAATACGCGATTGAAAAATTGAAAAAACAAGGTGCTAAAATCGATGTTTGGGGAGTCGGTACGAAGTTAGTGACCGCTTATGACCAACCTGCCTTGGGCGGTGTGTATAAATTGGCGGCTTTGCGCAATGAAAAAGGCGATTGGGATTATAAAATTAAATTATCTGAAGACCTTATCAAAATCAGCAATCCGGGTATTTTGCAAGTGCGCCGCGTTTTTACTTCTGACAAAACAATTGAAAAAGATATTTTATATGATGAAACCGATTATGAGTCCTTGCCCGCAGGCAGCGATTTGTTACAACCTATTTTTAAACAAGGCAAATTGGTTTATGACCATCCAACGATTCACGAATTACGGGCAAATACCTTGTCCAATATCAAGGCATTGCCAAACGCACCAATAACACTTCAATTAGATAAATCATTGAATGATAAAAAATTACAATTGTTAAATAAATTTAAAGTATCAAAAAAGTAATTTTGAATCATTTATAATCGTTATAATTCAAAAAATTGTTACTTTTGCACAATTAGCAGCAATTCGATAAATTCCTAACCAAATTATACCTTAAAAGCGACTCAATTTAGCTTAAAAGGTTTTAAATCAAATTTTTATAAATTTTAAAGATGACTTATACTTACGAATATCCGAGACCCTCTTTAACGGTGGATTGTATCATTTTCGGTTTAGACGAAACAGGTCGTTTGAAAGTGTTGCTGATTCAACGCGCCAAAAATCCGTTTAAAGATCATTGGGCATTGCCGGGTGGTTTTGTGGATATGGATGAAGATTTGGAAGCGGCGGCTTTGCGCGAATTGAAAGAAGAAACGGGCGTTGAAAACGTTTTTATCGAACAACTTTTTACATTTGGAACGCCCAGTCGTGACCCGCGCGGGCGTGTGGTCAGTGTTGCGTACTTTGCGTTGGTGAATTTGGCGGAACATCAGTTGGGCGCGGACACGGATGCGCAAGATGTGCGCTGGTACGCGTTAGATGAATTGCCCGATTTGGCGTTTGACCATGCCGTGATTTTGGAAACAGCTATCAGCCGGTTGCGCGGCAAAGTGCGGTATCAACCGATTGGTTTTGAACTTTTGCCTGATAGTTTTACCTTGACACAATTGCAAACATTATATGAAACGATATTGGGTAAAGATTTGAATAAGAGGAACTTCCGTACCAAAATCTTGAAAATGGGGATTTTAGCGGAGGATAAAATGTTGAGAGGCGTAGCACACAGACCTGCACAAATGTATCGATTTGACCAACAGAAATATGATGATTATTTGAAAAAAGGTTTCAATTTTGAAATATAATATCTTTTTTAAACTCAGATTATTTAAAATTTTATATTGTGAGAGCATTAATATTAGTTGATTTACAAAACGATTTTTGTCCTGGTGGCGCACTCGAAGTGGCGGACGGGGATGCCGTGATTCCGATTGCGAATATGCTTATGGACAAATTCGATGTGGTGGTGGCTACCCAAGATTGGCATCCTGCGAACCACAGCAGTTTTGCAGCAAATCACCCTTGGCGCAAGCCGTATCAAGTCATTGAATGGAATGGTTTGAAACAAACTTTGTGGCCTATTCACTGCGTTCAAAATAGCATGGGCGCATTGATTCACAAAGGTTTAGAAAGTCGAAAAATTCATCAAGTGATTCCAAAAGGAACCGATGTATCCATTGATTCATATAGTGGTTTCTTTGATAATGGGCATTTGAAAATGACCGATTTACATGATTATTTGCAATCTCAAAAGGTTACAAAAGTCTATGTGATGGGTTTGGCAACCGATTATTGTGTCAAACACACAGCATTGGACGCACTTGAATTGGGCTATGAAGTGGCGTTGATTGAAGATGCGTGTCGCGGCGTTGATTTAAATGCGGGAGATGTTGATAAGGCTTTACAGGAAATGCGTCTGAGTGGCGTAAAAATGACAAATAGTAAACGATTGAAAAGCATAACGGCTTGTTAATCATCCTTTTTCGTATCCAAAAGGTCGGCGAGGTTGCAACCTCGCCGACCTTAATTCGATACGAATGCGCTGATTATCAATTATTTACGTTTTGATAATTTATTTAGAATCAACTACTTATTACTTCATTCCTGATTCAAAAAGGACAGCTATTTAATCATTTTCAAAAACGTACCGACAAACCAATTGGAATCTGATTTGACCAAAACCTCTAAAATACTATCCGCTTTGGACGAAAATAATTTAATATCTCGAATGGTTTTATTCAAAGCAATCGCTTCTTCGCTATCTTCCGGCACTTTTGAATTGGTAATTTCATCCAAAACGCGCAACATTGGGTCTAATTCTCGCTTTTTTCGATGCACAATAATTTGTCGAACCACCACCCACATATCTTTTTCCGAAATGAAATACTCTTTTCTATCGCCCGGTTTGAGTTCTTTATAAACCAAACCCCAATCAATCAAAGACCGAATATTAATATTCGCATTCCCGCGAGAAATTTGCAAGGCTTCCATAATTTCATCCGCCGACAATGATTTAGGCGAAATCATCAAGAGCGCGTGAATTTGTGCCATCGTACGATTAATGCCCCAGACCGTACCGAGTGCGCCCCAATTTTGTATAAATTTATCTTTTGCTTCTTGCGCGTCCATGAATCAGAAAATTGATGAAAAAAATGGATTGTCAATAGTATAAATGCTACTATATTTTATTGTAATTTGCATACGCGCTACACAAAAAGACTGTATAACGCATTTTTATTCTTGAACTTTCAAATAATTGTGAAAGTTACAAGCTATTTCTTTTACAATGCAGTTTTAGGTAATTTTGTTTAAAAAAATAGGATTTAAAATAGAAAACCTCTCTACATCATCCAATTGATACACAATTGTAATTAAGTTAAAAAAGTGAAGCGTTGTTAAAAAGGGCTCGTATCTGTATCAAAATATTTGCACATTTTTGAACAAACTTATACAATTTAAGCAAAAAATGCTTAAATTGTATAAGTTTGTTCAAAAAATGACAGAAAAATGACACAAGGAATGAAACGAATACCTTAAACAATTGTACCTTGTGGGCAAATTCTAGGTATGAAATCTATAAAAATTCGATTAGAATTCAATAATAAGCAGCAAACGAATGCGTTACAACATTGTGGCGTAGCTCGTCATG